>CBCTZJ010000028.1:0-23820 GCA_965151385.1 uncultured Collinsella sp.
ATGACCTACCCCGAGCCGATGGACGAGATCCCGGCTGAGTTTGCCGACATCGCTGCCACCAAGCGCGAGGAGCTCCTCGACGCTGCTGCCAGCTTTGACGACGAGCTCATGGAGAAGATCCTCATGGAGGAGGACTTCACCGTCGAGGAGCTCAAGGCGGCTCTGCGTAAGGGCGTTCTGGCCAACGAGCTCAACCTCGTCTTCGTGGGCTCCGCCTACAAGAACAAGGGCGTTCAGGAGCTGCTCGACGCTGTCGTCGACTACCTGCCCAGCCCGCTCGACGTCGAGGCTGTCACCGGTACCGATCCGGACACCGGCGAGGAGATCCAGCGTCATCCTTCCTTCGACGAGCCCTTCTCCGGCCTGGTCTTCAAGATCATGACCGACCCGTTCGTCGGTAAGCTCACCTATGTCCGCGTTTACTCCGGCCGCGCCGAGTCCGGCTCCTACGTGGTCAACGCTTCCAACGGTCAGCGCGAGCGCCTCGGCCGCATCCTCGAGATGAACGCCGCCGAGCGTATCGACCGTGACGACGCTGCCGCTGGCGACATCGTCGCTTGCGTCGGCTTCAAGAACTCTACCACCGGTGACACCCTGTGCGCCGAGGGCAAGGAGATCGTCCTCGAGAAGATCGAGTTCGCAAAGCCCGTTATCGACGTTGCCATCGAGCCCAAGACCAAGGCCGAGCAGGACAAGATGTCCCTGGCTCTGACCAAGCTCGCCGAGGAGGACCCGACCTTCCAGGTGTCCACCAACCACGAGACCGGCCAGACCATCATCGCCGGCATGGGCGAGCTGCACCTCGAGATCATCGTCGACCGTCTGCTCCGCGAGTTCAAGGTTGACGCTAACGTTGGTAAGCCCCAGGTTGCCTACCGCGAGACCGCTGGTCACGACGTCGAGAAGGCTGAGGGCAAGTTCGTCCGTCAGTCCGGCGGTCGCGGTCAGTACGGCCACGCCGTCATCAAGCTCGAGAAGATGGAGGAGGGCTTCGGCTACGAGTTCGTCAACGCTATCGTCGGCGGCGTCGTGCCCAAGGAGTACATCCCGTCCATCGACAAGGGCATCCAGGAGGCCCTGAACACCGGTGTTATCGCCGGCTTCCCGGTCCTCGACGTTAAGGTCACCCTGTTCGACGGTTCTTACCACGAGGTCGACTCCTCCGAGGCCGCCTTCAAGATCGCCGGTTCCATGGCTATCAAGGACGCCCTCAAGAAGTCCGATCCGCAGCTGCTCGAGCCGATCATGGCTGTCGAGGTCGAGACCCCTGAGCAGTACATGGGCGACGTTATGGGCAACCTCTCCGGTCGCCGCGGCAAGATCGAGGGCATGGAGGATCGCAAGAACAGCAAGCTCATCCGTGCCAAGGTGCCGCTGGGCGAGATGTTCGGTTACGCTACCGACCTTCGCTCCCAGACCCAGGGCCGTGCATCCTACACGATGCAGTTCGACTCTTATGAGCCCGCGCCCAAGTCCATCGTGGACGAGGTCATGAGCAAGAACGCCTAAGTTCGAGCTCCCTGTTACGTAATCCGCGAGAACATCTCTCGCACTCTTTGGAGGTTTAAGTTGGCTACCCAGAAGATCCGCATTCGCCTCAAGGGCTATGATCACGAGGTCGTCGATCAGTCCGCGAAGCTCATCGTCGAGACCGCTCAGAAGACCGGCGCTCGCGTTTCCGGTCCTGTCCCCCTGCCCACCGAGCGCAACCTGTACACGGTTATCCGCTCGCCGCACGTGAACAAGGACTCCCGTGAGCAGTTCGAGATGCGCACCCACAAGCGCCTCATCGACATCCTCGACCCCACCTCGGGCACCGTTGATTCGCTCATGCGTCTCGACCTCCCCGCTGGCGTCGACATCGACATCAAGCTCTAAGCGATATCGCTCATAGCTTATAGAGCCCCGCTGCCATCTTGGTAGCGGGGCTCTTTTGTTTTGAGTTTAGATTTTGGGATAGCGAATTCGTCTGCCGAGCTGATGGCTGCGGCGCCCTATTCGCTCAGGGGGCGCAAGGACGCTTCTTCGAAGTGGAAGACGCACAAGCCGCTCTCGGTCTCAATGCTTGCGCGGCCGCAATCGTCGACCGTTCTAAATATGCCACGCGCCAGCTCGTCCTCAGCGGGGGAGCGGGCGATAACGTGCTCCCCGATCCAATTGAGGTGAGCGATATATTCGTCGTGGACGGGCGCGAGCGGACCGGCGTCTTCTTCCTTGGCGTTGAGGCGCTCTGCCCAGGCATCTACAGCGTCTATAACTGCGTGATAGACCTCATCGAGGAGCATGTCGACGGCGGGAACGTTCTTGTTGAGGTCTGACAGGCCGATTGCTGGCAGGCCGCCATCGGGAACCTCCGCGGGCACATAGTTCACGTTAACGCCGATGCCACAGACCGCAAAGGGGTTGCCTTCGTTATCGCGTGCGGCCTCGACCAGAATGCCGCCGAGTTTGCGTCCACGCGCGACCAGGTCGTTGGGCCATTTGAGGCCAATCTCGTTTGCAAGACCCTGTTTTTCGAGTGCCTCGAGCACCGCTAGGCCGCTGACGGCGGCAAGACCAGAGTACTTTGCGGGATTAACGCATGGACGCAGGACAATCGAAAGCAATAGGTTGCCGGCGGTTGAGTCCCACTTGTGCCCGCGCCGACCGCGTCCTGCTGTCTGAGCCCGGGCGGCAAGTCCTGTGCCGTGCGGCGCTCCCTGTTTTCCTGCTTCGAGCAGGTCATCGTTGGTCGATCCGGTTACGTCGACCACTGTTAAACGTAAATCCATAACAGCTGGTACCTCCTAAGGTAATAAGGCAATCGCGTAATGGTGTCGAGAGATAGACACAATGTGAAGCCTTTGTCGCATTTGGACAATTTAATGTTAACACGTCAACAACGACTGAAATGCGTTATCCTCTCTTGGTCGATGTAAACACGTCAACAACTCAAAGGAGGTTAGTGATGGGTTTCACGATTCTTGGAACAGGTTCGGCACTTCCTGAGCGCAGTGTTTCCAATGACGAGCTGTCCGAGTTCCTCGATACCTCGGATGAGTGGATTTTTACTCGCACAGGTATCAAGAGCCGCCACGTCTGCACCGCCGAGTCACTTGACGACCTTGCCGTAGCGGCGAGCGAGCGGGCACTCCAGGTGTCCGGAATCGACGCGAGCCAGCTGGATCTGATCGTCTGCTCGACGACGACGGGTGACCACCTTGTTCCCGCTGAGGCGTGTGCCGTTGCTGAGCGACTAGGCGCGACGTGCCCTGCCTTCGATGTCTCGGCGGCTTGTGCCGGCTTCGTATTTGCGCTCGATGTCGCCGAGGGCTATATCGCCCGCAGCCGTGCCGAGCGCGTGCTTGTTGTTGCTGCCGAGCAGATGACGCGCGCGCTCGACTGGACCGACCGTGCCACCTGCGTGCTTTTTGGCGATGGGGCAGGCGCCGCAGTGATTGAAGCTGGGGGAGACAGCCCCCTTGCCGTTGAGCTTTCGACGGCGCCCGACGTCGAGACGTTGCGCGTTCCCGGTCTGGTCGGTACCTCGCCGTTTAAGGCTTCCGCAGATAGCGCGAGCGTGCTGTCCATGAATGGCCGCCGCGTGTTCAAGTTCGGCGTCAACGCCATCTGCGACACGGTCCATAAGCTTGCGATCGATGCGGGCATTTTGGTCGAAGACATCGATCATTTTGTATTCCATCAGGCTAACGAACGAATCCTGAGCCAGGCGGTCAAGCGCCTGGGCGTGCCGGACGAGCGCGTGGTTCGCACGTTGCGCGAGACCGGCAACATTTCGAGCGCATGCATTCCGCTTGCCCTCGACCGGCTGGCAAACGCCGGTGCACTTCACACAGGCGACACCATCGCCTTGGTTGGATTTGGCGCCGGTCTGGATATAGGTGGCTATCTGCTTCGTTGGAAGTAGTCGCACATAGGAAATAAAAACGCCCTAGGGCACAACCAAAGGAGAACTACCATGGCAGATCAGAAGACCTTCGAGCGCGTTTGCGACGTTATCCGCGAGACCGCCGGTCTTGACGATGTCGAGATGAAGCCCGAGTCCACGCTCGAGGAGATTGGTCTCGACAGCCTGGGCACCGTCGAGATCCTCGTTGCCGTCGAGGACGAGTTTGGCATCCAGCTCGATACCGAGGAGAACCCCAAGACGGTCGGCGAGTTCGCCGATACGGTCGAGGCGGCATTGGAGAAGTAGAGATGCTCAAGACTCCTCTCTGCGATCTGCTCGGCATCGAAAAGCCCGTGTTCCAGGGCGGTATGGCCTGGATTGCCGATGCCTCGCTGGCGTCCGCAGTGTCCGAGGCGGGTGGCTTAGGCATCATTGCGGCCATGAACGCCGACGCCAACTGGCTGCGCGACCAGATTCACGAGCTGCGCGCCAGGACGGATAAGCCCTTTGGCGTCAACGTCATGCTCATGAGCCCGTTCGCCGACGAGGTCGCACAAGTGGTGATTGATGAGCAGGTGCCCGTAGTGGTGACCGGTGCCGGCAATCCCACCAAGTACATGAAGGCGTGGAACGAGGCTGGCATCAAGGTCATCCCGGTCGTTGCTTCGGTGGCGTTGGCGCGCCTCGTGGCGCGTCGTGGAGCTACGGCGGTTGTTGCCGAGGGCACCGAATCGGGCGGCCATATTGGCGAGACCTCGACGATGGCACTTGTCCCGCAGGTCGTCGATGCGGTCGATATTCCCGTGGTTGCGGCTGGCGGCATCGCCGATGGCCGCGGTGTGGCGGCCGCCTTTATGCTTGGCGCCGCTGGCGTCCAAGTGGGCACGCGTTTTCTCGTTGCCGATGAGTGCACCGTCTCCGAGCAATACAAAGAGCTGGTGCTCAAGGCGGGAGACACCTCGACGCGCGCGACTGGCCGTTCGACGGGACATCCGGTGCGTGCGCTTAAGAGCCCCTTCACCAATGCCTACGCCAAAAGTGAGGCGGCGGGCGTAAGTGTCGAGGAACTCGGGGCCATGGGCACGGGTGCCCTTCGCAAGGCCGCCAAGGACGGCAATTACGAAGAGGGTTCGTATCTGTGCGGACAGATTGCCGGCATGGTGAACGAGCGCCAGAGCGCGCGCGAAATCGTCGACGATCTGGTCGATGGCGCCGAGCACGTCCTGAAGGGTGCGTGCGCATGGGTAGCGTAGCGTTTCTGTTTGCCGGCCAGGGCGCCCAGCACCCCGCGATGGGTGTCGACCTCATCGAGGCATCGCCGGCAGCTACCGAGGTGTTCGCGATCGCCGACGAGGTGCGTCCGGGAACCAGCGAGCAGTGCCGGAGCGCCTCCAAGGAGGAGCTCTCGCAGACCGAGAACACGCAGCCGTGCGTGTTCGTTCACGACCTGGCAGCGGCTGCCGCCCTGCGCGAGCGCGGCGTGGTGCCTGCCGCCTGTGCGGGATTTTCGCTGGGCGAGGTCTCTGCGCTCACCTTTGCGGGGGCGTTCGATACGCGAGCGGGCTTTGAGCTCGTGTGCGAGCGCGCGGCGCTGATGGCCGCGGCTGCCGAGCGCCATCCGGGCGGCATGCGCGCCGTCATCAAGCTCGATGCGGCGCAAGTCGAGAACCTGACTGCGCAGGCCGGCGAGGACTGCTGGCCGGTCAACTACAACAGCCCGCAGCAGATGGTTGTGGCCGGAGCGCCCGAGGCGCTGCAGGCGCTCGACGACCTAGTAAAAGAGGCTGGCGGCCGCGCTATGAAAGTCGCGGTGTCGGGTGCATTTCATAGCCCCTATATGGCAGAGGCGACTGAGGGGCTGGCGACGTATATCCAAGACGGCCACGCGCCGTCTCCGCTGCTGATTCCGGTCATGGCAAACATGACGGCGGCGCCCTATCCGGCGGATCCGCGAGCAGCATCGGATGTCTTGGCCAACCAAGTGAGCCATGCCGTGCGCTGGGTCGACACGCTGCATGCTCTGCAGGATCAAGGCATCGACACGTTTATTGAGGTTGGCCCTGGCAAAACGCTGTCCGGCCTGGTCAAGCGTACGTTGAGCGACGTTCGCGTGTATTCGTGCGAAACAGCCGAGCAGGTCGCAGCTATTGCCGACGAGCTCGCATAGCCCACAGGGCTGTAACCCGAAAGGAATGACATGGGCAACTTGAACAACGGCGCGCTCGAGCGCAACGATTCACGTCGCGTGGCACTGATCACGGGCGGCTCGCGTGGTATCGGCCGCGCTTGTGCGGTTGGCCTGGCGGAGGACGGCTTTGATATCGCCGTCGTCTATGCCGGTAGCGTCGATGCGGCGCGCGAGACGTGCGAAGCCTGCGAGGCCGCTGGTGCCACAGCTCGCGCGTATCAATGCGATGTGGCCGACCCCGATGCCGTCAATGCGTGCATCGAGGCCGTGTTCAACGACTTTGGTTCGATTTGGGCGCTCGTCAATAACGCCGGGATCACTCGCGATGGGCTGCTTATGCGCATGGGCGACGATGCCTTCGATCGCGTGCTCGATGTCAATCTCAAGGGCACGTTCAATACAACACGCGCGCTCACCAAGACCTTTATGCGCCAGCGTGGCGGCTGCATCGTCAATATGAGCTCGGTCGTGGGCCTGATGGGCAATGCCGGGCAGGCCAACTACGCTGCCTCCAAGGCGGGCGTGATTGGCCTGACCAAGGCAGTAGCGCGTGAGCTTGCGCCCCGCGGCGTACGAGTGAACGCAGTTGCCCCCGGGTTTGTCGAGACGGATATGACGGCAAAGCTCTCGGAGAAGGTTCGCGCGGCAACCGAGGAGCAGATTCCCCTAAAGCGTATGGCGCAGCCCGAGGAAGTGGCCGGCGTGGTGCGCTTTTTGGCGAGCGATGCGGCTGCCTACATTACGGGCGAGGTCGTACGCGTCGACGGCGGAATGGCGATGTAGAAACCAGAGCCACACAACGGCTTGGATGAGGAGACCATGATGGAACAGAGAGTTGCAATCACCGGCATCGGTGCCGTATCGCCGCTCGGCAACACCGCGCTTGCCACCTGGGCGGCAATGTGTGCCGGCACGTGCGGCATCGGCCCGATCACGCACTTCGATACCGATGCGTTTGCCGTCAAGGTGGCGGCCGAGGTCAAGGGCTTTGACGGCAACGAGTACTTTGGCAAGCGTGATGCAAAGCATCTGGACCCCTGCGTTCAGTTTGCTATGGCGGCTTCGGACGAGGCCATGCGCGATGCGGGCCTCGATGTTGAGGGCGCGGTCGATCGCGATCGCCTGGGTGTCTATGTGGGCTCGGGCGTGGGCGGCATGCAGACACTTGTCGACAACGTCCATACGATTGCCGATCGCGGGCCTCGTCGCGCATCGCCCTACATGATTGCGATGATGATTCCCAACATGGCTTCGGGCAACATTGCGATTCGCCATAAGGCAAAGGGCCCGACCCTGCCCGTCGTGACCGCCTGCGCGACTTCTGCCCATGCGGTGGGCGAGGCGTTCCGCGCCATCAAGCACGGCTATGCCGATGCAATCCTGGCCGGCGGCGCCGAGGCCGCCATTATCCCCGATGCCGTTGCGGGCTTTACGTCCTGCCGCGCATTGACCACCAACCCCGATCCCGCGACGGCTTGCCGCCCGTTCGATGCAGACCGCGACGGCTTTGTGATGGGCGAGGGCGCCTGCGTGCTCGTGCTCGAGGGTATGGAGCACGCACAGGCCCGCGGTGCGCACATTTACGCCGAGGTCGTGGGCTACGGCAACACCGATGACGCCTACCACATCACGAGTCCCGACCCGGACGCGGCAGGTATCGCCCGTGCGATATCGCTGGCGGTGGCCGAGGGCGACGTTAAGCCTTCTGAGGGCCTCTACATCAACGCTCACGGCACCTCGACCAAACTCAACGATTCGTCCGAGACGGCGGGCATCAAGCGAGCACTCGGCGAGGATGCGGCGCGCGCCGCGCACGTCTCGTCGACCAAGTCGATGACCGGCCATATGATCGGCGCCACGGGTGCCATCGAGGTCATGGCCTGCGCCATGGCGCTCGAGCAGGGCGTGGTGCCGCCGACCATTAACTACCGCACGCCCGATCCCGCCTGCGATCTTGACTACACGCCCAATCGCGCAGTTCGCGCCGACCTTACCTGGGCGCTTTCGACCAACCTAGGCTTTGGCGGGCACAACGCCGCCATCGCGCTGCGTAGATATACGAGGAGCTAGAGCATGGATTCCAAAAGACTTGCCGAGATAGCCGATGTTATGGAGGACCGCGGCCTCACGCGCGTACGCGTTGAGGAGCCCGATGGCACCGCGGTCGAACTCGAGCGCGCGAGCGCCGCACAGCCGGTTGCCGTGCCCATGCCCATGCCGAGCGCTATGGCCGCTCCAGTTGCAGCTCCCACAGTCGCGCCTGCCGCACCGGAGCCCGCCGCGCAGGCGCCTGCCGCCGCGCCGGAGCCCAAGGGCGCCGAGGTGACCGCTCCCATGGTCGGCGTTTTCTATGCTGCCCCGGCGCCGGGCGACGAGCCATTTGTGCACGTGGGCTCCAAGGTCAAGGCCGGCGAGACGCTCTGCATCATCGAGGCCATGAAGGTTCTCAACGAGGTGACGGCAGAGGCGGATGGCGAGGTGCTCGAGATCTGCGTGGCCGACGGCGACCTCGTGGAGTTCGGCAGCTGCCTCATGAGGATCGGATAGGTGATATCCATGAACAAAGAAGAGCTTAAAGAACTGTTACCGCATCGCGAGCCGATGCTTTTGCTCGACGAAGCCGAGCTGGTGGGCGACGAGGCCCACGGCAAGATCACGATTACGGGCGACGAGTACTTTTTGCAGGGGCATTTTCCGGGAAACCCGGTCGTCCCCGGCGTGATTCAGTGCGAGATGCTCGCCCAGAACTGCTGCGTGCTGCTGATGGGCGATGAGGAGGCGCGCGGCGCGACGCCGTTCTACACGAGTCTGGACAAGGTGCGCTTTAAGCGTCCGGTGCGCCCGGGCGACACGGTGGATCTGGTGTGCTCCATCACGCGTGCGCGCGGGCCGTTCCGCTTTGCGACGGGTACTGCGAGCGTCAACGGTGAGGTTTGCTGCCGCGCCGATATGTCTTTTGCACTCATGCACGAAAGTTAAGGAAGGCTTCATGTTCGACAAAGTGCTCATCGCCAACCGCGGCGAAGTCGCGGTCCGTGTTATCCGCGCGTGCCGCGATATGGGCATCAAGACCGTCGCCGTTTATTCCACGGCCGATGCGGACGCGCTGCACGTGCAGCTTGCCGACGAGGCGTATTGCATCGGCGGCCCGCGTCTTGCCGAGAGCTACCTCAACGACGATGCCGTGCTCACCTGTGCCGTAAAGTCGGGAGCCAAGGCAATTCATCCCGGCTATGGCTTTTTCTCCGAGAAGGCGAGCTTCGTACGCGACTGCGACAAGTATGGCCTGGCGTTTATCGGTCCTTCGGCCGAGGTGATCGACAGCATGGGCGATAAGGACGCCGCGCGTCGAACGGCTGCCGCGGCGGGCGTGCCCATCGTGCCGGGCTGCGATTTGCTCAAAAGCCCCGAGGAGGCAACGGCCGAGGCTGAGCGCATTGGCTGCCCCGTGCTTATTAAGGCGCGTGCGGGCGGCGGCGGTCGCGGTATTCGTAAGGTCGAGCGCGCGGAAGATGCGGCAAAGGCCTTTATTGAAGCACGCGCCGAGGGCGAGGCCGTTTTTGGCGACGGCGAGTGCTACATGGAGAAGTTCGTCGCGCCGGCGCATCACGTTGAGGTACAGATTATGGCCGATAAGCAGGGCCATGTGTTTTCGCTCGGCGAGCGCGAGTGCTCGGTGCAGCGGCGCAACCAAAAGCTAATCGAGGAGAGCCCCGCGCCGTGCCTCGACGGACACGACGACATTCGTGCTCGCATGCACAAGGCGGCACGCGACCTGGCTCGTGCCGTCGGCTACGAAGGAGCCGGTACCATCGAGTTCCTGTATTCGGACGACGGCAATTTCTACTTTATGGAAATGAACACGCGCTTGCAGGTGGAGCATCCGGTTACGGAGTTTGTGACCGATACCGACTTGGTCAAGTGGCAGCTGCGCGTGGCAGCCGGCCAGCCTCTGCCCTTTGAGCAGGAGGACATGCCGGTCCGCAACCACGCCATGGAGTGCCGCATCAATGCCGAGACGCCGGACTTTCTGCCGTCATGCGGAACGGTCACCGCGTTGCGTGTGCCGGGTGGTCCGCGCGTGCGCTGGGATTCCGCCATGTTTACCGGTGCTAAAGTTCCGCCGTACTACGACTCCATGCTTGGCAAGCTCATCGTGTGTGCGCCCACGCGTGACGGCGCCATTCGCAAGATGCGCTCGGCCCTGGGCGAGCTCGTGATTGAGGGCGTGAGCGAAAACAGCGAACTGCAGCTCGATGTGCTGGCAAACGATGAGTTCTTGTCGGGCATGTACCACACCGATCTGATGGGGCATCTCTATGCTGATGAATAGAAAAGCGAAGACGGTCAACGTCCTCGAGGGGCCGATGACCGAGTCGTGCGCCGAGTTTCCCGCGCGCCACGTGTTTATCAAGTGTCCGGAGTGCCGCCGCGTGATCGATGAGGCACGCCTGCACGACAACCTCGAGGTCTGCCCTCGTTGCGGCAAACACTTTCGCGTGAGCGGTCGCGCGCGCATGCGCATGACGGTCGACGAGGGCACGTTTGAGGAATGGGATGCCAATCTGGCGTCGGAGGATTTCCTCTCGTTTCCCAGCTATGCCGACAAGCTTAAGAGCGTGAGCGAGCGTTCGGGCGAGCGCGATGCCGTTGTGTGCGGCAGGGGCAAAATCTGCGGTTGCGATACGGCGCTCTTCTTTATGGACGCCAACTTTATGATGGGCTCGATGGGTTCCGTGGTGGGCGAGAAGATCTGTCGCACATTTGAGCATGCGACCGAGCTGGGATTGCCAGTTGTCGGCTTTACCGTTTCGGGCGGTGCACGCATGCAAGAGGGCGTGACATCGCTTATGCAGATGGCCAAGATTTCTGCGGCGGTTAGGCGCCACAGTGAGGCGGGCGGCCTGTATATCACGGTGCTCACCGACCCCACGACCGGCGGCGTAACCGCGAGCTTTGCCATGGAGGGCGATATTATCCTGGCCGAGCCCGATGCCCTGACGGCATTTGCCGGCCCGCGCGTGATCGAGCAGAACATGCACAAGCGCCTGCCCAAGGGATTCCAGCGCTCCGAGTTTTTGCTGGAGCACGGCTTTTGCGATGCCGTCGTTCCGCGTGGCGAGATTGCGCTCACGGTGGGCGAGCTGCTGGCGCTGCACGAAGGGCACGTGCCCGGCCTGGGGGCACCGCACGAGATTGTGCATACGGGTCGCCACGGCAAAAAGTTGGGACACTTGTTCAAGCGCTCGGGCGCACCAAAAACCGCGCTCGAGATTGTCAAACAGACCCGCTCGGCAGATCGCGCCACGGCAGGCGAGATGATCTCGCTGGGCCTGGATGGATTTGTGGAGCTGCACGGCGACCGCTACTTTGGCGACGATGCCGCTGTGGTGGCTGGCATTGGCTGGAAAGACGGACGTCCCGTAACGGTCATCGCCATCGAGCGCGGCACCACGACCAAAGAGCGTATGCGCCGCAACTTTGGCATGGCGCATCCCGAAGGCTACCGCAAAGCGCGTCGCCTTATGCGCCAGGCCGAAAAGTTTGGTCGACCGGTTCTGTGCCTGGTCGATACTTCGGGCGCGTTTTGCGGCATCGGTGCCGAGGAGCGCGGTCAGGGCGAGGCGATTGCCCAGAATCTCATGGAGATGAGCGGCCTTAAGACACCGATTGTCTCGGTGGTGACAGGCGAGGGCGGCTCTGGTGGCGCGCTGGCGCTGTCCGTGGCCGACCGCATCCTGATGCTCTCGAGCTCGGCCTATTCAGTCGTGAGCCCCGAGGCCTGTGCGTCGATCCTGTGGAAGGATACCGAGCGTGCGGATGAGGCCGCCGAGGCGCTTAAGCTCACGGCCCCCGATCTGCTGGCGCTCGGCATCATCGACGGCATTGTTGACGATAAGGGCCTGTCGCATGAGGAGATCGCCGGTGCCGTCATGTCCTCGGCATTTGATGCCTTCGATACGCTTGGGCAGCTCGACGACGCGACCCTCACAAACCTCCGCTACGAAAAGTACCGCGCAATCGGTCGATACCGCACGATGTGACAAAGGGACAGCCCGCATGTCATATTGGGAAAGGCGTTCCATGCTACAAGTTTCTAACACCTCGTTTACAACGTCGGTTTCATCAAACGCCATGGCCGTGGTGGACTATCTGTCCAAAAGCATGATGTCGGCGCTGCCGTTTATTGTCTGCGCGGCGTTGTTCCGCACCGTCGCTGTCATTATGGGCGAAGGCATGCTGGGCCTGTGGTCTGCCGATTCCGATATCTATCGCCTGTTCTACAGTTGGCTCTATAACGCCGGCTACTACTTTTTGCCCATTTATCTTGGTTGGGCGGCCGCCCGCCAGCTCGGTTGCTCGGAGCAGCTGGGCATGATGCTGGGCGGCGTATTGATTGCACCCGATTTACTCAAGCTTGTCGATGCCGCATCGACGACGGGGGCATCGATGACTTCCGTGTATGGTCTGCTTCCTGCGCCGGTCAACGATTACACGACGACTGTTATTCCGGTTCTCATCTCGGTGCCCGTGCTATGGCGAGTGGAGTGTTTCTTTAAGCGCGTTATCCCTAAGGCCGTGGCGTTTTCGTTCGTTCCGTTTGCGACCATGCTTGTCATGGTTCCGGTTTCGCTGTGTATTACGGCGCCGGCGGGCAGCTATCTGGGCATGCTGTTGGGCCAGCTTATGTTTATGCTTGGCAATTCCGGTGGCATCGTGTCGCTGCTCACGCTCATGGGGCTTGCTGCGGGCTGGGAGTTCCTAAAGATCGCCGGCGTCAGCAACGTTGTCCTATCGCTCGCCTATGCGCAGTTTATGAGTGTGGGAACGGATTCGTGCATCCTGATCGCCGCGACGATGGCAACGTTCGCCGTTTGGGGCATGCCCTTTGGCGCGTCGCTTCGCGTTGCGGATAAGGACGAGAAGGCGCTCATGCTGGGCTATTCAATCTCGGGTGTTCTTGGCGGCGTAAGCGAGCCGGCGCTGTACGGTTGCGGCTTTAAATATGGCAGGTGCCTGACGTGCATGGCCATTGGCGGCGCCGTCGGAGGCCTTGTTGCGGCCGTGGGCCACGTTACGGCCTATACCATCGGCATGACGAATGTCCTTATGGTCATTGGCTTTGCCACGGGCGGCATCTCGAACCTGCTGTGGTGCTGCGCTGCCGGCGGTGTGGCATTTGCGGTGTCTGCGGCGCTGAGCTACTGCTTTGGCGTGGTGCCGGCGAAGGGACAGACGACGGGGGACGGAGCCGATTCACCCGAAACCTCGAAGAGCGTGGCCGAAGTAAGCGCGTAAACCTGTGCGACACAAGGACGATTCCTTTGCCATATTCCAAGGCCGTGGCCCGTGTGGGTTGCGGCCTTTTTTGTATCTGGGGGACAAAGTGGCTACACTACAATCCGTTTGAGCAATAGATATATAGGTAGTACCGTGGGGGCGGATGTAGATGGTCGAGTGGATTGTTAAGCGTGCGCAGGGCGACCGTGCGCGCGTGGGCACGTTGACGGGCGTGGTGTGTATTCTCGCCAATGTGGCACTATGCGCTGCGAAGGGCGTAATTGGCGTGCTGTCGGGATCGGTTTCGATTGTGGCGGATGCCATGAACAACCTGTCCGATGCAAGCTCGAATATCGTGAGCGTGCTGGGCTTTAAGCTGGCGAGCAAGCCGGCCGACCCCGAGCATCCTTACGGCCACGGTCGCTACGAGTATCTCTCGGGTTTGGTCGTGGCGGCGCTCGTGCTGCTTATTGGCATCGAACTGGTGAAGTCCTCGGTGGAGCGTATTGTCAACCCGGAGCCTGTCGAGTTCTCGCTTGCCCTGGTGGCAGTCCTGGCACTTTCGATGGTTGTAAAGCTGTGGATGGCGGCCCTCAACCAAAAGCTCGGCGATCGCATTGAGTCCGAGACGCTGCATGCGACCGCGCAGGATTCCAAGAACGATGTCCTTGCCACAGGCGCCGTGTTGGCGTGCGCAATTGTTTCGCAGGTGACGCACATCAATCTTGACGCATGGGTCGGCCTTGCCGTTGGCGCCTATATTGGCTGGAGCGGTTTTGAGCTCATCCAGGATACGGTGAGCCCGCTTTTGGGCCAGTCGCCCGATCCTAAGCTGGTCAAGCACATTCGAGACAAGATCATGAGCTATCCCGGCGTTTTGGGAGTTCACGATTTGATGGTTCACGACTACGGCCCGGGCAGGAAGTTCGCAAGCGCTCACGCCGAGATGGCAGCCGAGGCCAGCCCGCTGGAAAGTCACGACACGCTCGATAACATCGAGCAGTCGTTTAGGAACGAAGACGGCATGATTGTCACACTTCACTACGACCCCATCGTGACCGACGATCCAAAGGTGGCGAGCATGCGCTTGCGCATCAACGCTATGGCTCAAGAGATCGATAGCCGCCTTTCGATTCATGATTTGCGCTGTGTGCCGGGCCCCACGCACACCAACGTGATCTTTGACTGCGTGCGTCCCTCGGATCTGCAGATGAGTGCCGAAGACTTAAAGCACGCGCTGGCACAACGGGTCGAATCGGAATATCCCAAGTCGATTGCCAAGATTACGATCGACGAAGACTACGTAGGGCATACCCACGAGTAGGGCTGTGCCGGCAAAGCAAGTTATACAGAAGAGGAGAGCATGAAGCGCCTATACCTACTCCGCCACGGCCAGACGGAATTCAACGTCAAAAAGCTCGTCCAGGGTCGCTGTGATTCACCGCTCACCGATCTGGGCCGTCAGCAGGCACGGGCAGCGGCCGCATGGCTCAAAGCCCACAGCGTCGTCCCCGACAAAGTGGTCTCATCACCCTTAGGCCGAGCCATGGACACGGCAAGTCTCGTCGCATGCGAGCTCCTCGGCCCGGACGCAGCAGCCGAGCCCTGCGAAGGCATTATCGAGCGCTGCTACGGCTCCTTCGAAGAAGGCCCGCACGGCGCGCTGCCCACCGACGTCTGGGATCCGGGCGAGGACCTGGTCCCCTTCGGAGGAGAAGGAAGCCAGGCGCTGCAAGAACGTATGGTGGATGCGCTTACCAATATCATGGGCTCCGAGGGCATCGAAACCCTTCTAGCAGTAAGCCACGGCAGCGCCAGCCGCCAATTTATCAAGGCCGCAGCCCCAGAGGGCTTCGAGCTCCCAACAAAACTCCCCAACTGCGCCATCATGATCTTCGATTTCGATGAGGCAAAGCCACAAGCAGAAGGCGAACCGTCCCAATGCAAGTTCACCCTCCAGCAAATAGTGGACCCCCAACAAAGTCATTAGCCTGAGCGAGCAAGGTTTAGCAGACATCAACGTGGCGTTCCCAGTGTGCGGCGGAGGGGGCGGGCCTGAGACATATTAAGGTTGTCGCGAGTTCCGCACGAACAGGAGAGCACTTAATGTGCTCTCCGTCGTGAGCAGGACTGTAGAGCAGCAACCTTAATATGTCTCAGGCCCGCCCCCTCCGCCGCACACTGGGAACGTGCCACGCACTTTACCTGCGTAAACAATGTGAGTGAAATATGAATCTCGATGGATACGCCCGCAGCCGTGTATACTAAACAGCTGTGTGTAACCAGGGGAGTATTCTGGCTGGACAAAATGCCTGCTTAATAGGGTTGTCAGGTAGTCCGGGCGAAATACAAGGCTGGGGAGCACGTCGTGTAAGTAGTGGTCCTCTAGGGGCGTACGCTCGGTGGTGTACGCATTGTCCCAAGACCACGCGAGAGTTGGGATCATATCTTGATCAGCATGATTCTCGGCCGCAAGATTGGCATGACCCAGGTTTGGGACGAGGACGACAACGTCGTTCCCGTCACGGTCATCCAGGCTGGCCCCTGCGCTGTCTCGCAGGTTAAAACTCAGGCAACCGACGGCTATGACGCCGTCCAGATCGGTTTCGGCGACATCAAGGCCAAGAACGTGAACAAGCCCATGGCTGGTCACTTCGCCAAGGCTGGCGTCGAGCCTGTTCGCTTCCTTCGTGAGGTCCGCGTCGAGAACGGCGAGGAGCACAAGGTCGGCGAGGTCGTCACCGTCGCTGATTTCGCTGATGTCGAGAAGGTCGACGTCATCGGTACCTCCAAGGGTAAGGGTTTCCAGGGTCGCATCAAGCGCTGGGGTCAGCGCCGCGGTCCTATGACGCATGGTTCTCACTTCCAGCGTCACCCCGGTTCTATCGGTCAGTGCGCCTATCCTGCGCGCGTCCTCAAGGGCGTCAAGATGGCCGGTCACATGGGTAACGAGCGCGTTACCGTCAAGAACCTTTCCGTTGTCCGCATCGATGCCGAGCAGAACCTCATCTTGGTCAAGGGCGCTGTCCCGGGTGCCAAGAATGGTCTCGTCGCCATCCGTATGGCCTAAGGGCCCAGCCCATTTAGCCCAGCGTCATACCAAGGAGAACACTTAAATGGCAAAGTTTGAAGTAAAGAACAGCGAGGGCAAGAAGGTCGCCGAGGCCGAGCTCGCCGCTGAGGTGTACGGCATCGAGCCGAACATCCACGTTATGCACCACATCGTCAAGTGCCAGATGGCCTCTTGGCGTCAGGGCACCCAGTCCGCTAAGGGCCGCTCTGAGGTTTCCGGTGGCGGCAAGAAGCCTTGGCGTCAGAAGGGCACCGGCCGTGCCCGCCAGGGTTCCATCCGTGCTGCCCAGTGGCGTCACGGTGGCGTTGTCTTCGCCCCCAAGCCCCGTTCCTACGCTAAGCGTATGAACAACAAGGAGGTCAAGCTGGCTATGCGCTCCGCGCTGTCCGCCAAGCTGGCCGATGGCGAGCTCGTGCTCGTCGACGACTACGGCTTCGAGAAGCCTTCCACCAAGGCTGCCGTCGCCATGCTCAAGGCTCTCGGTCTTGAGGGCAAGCGTCTGACCATCATCGTTCGCGATGAGGACGTCAACGCCTACCTGTCGTTCCGCAACATTCCCAAGACGTTCATCATCACCGCTGACGAGGCCAACACCTACGATCTCGTCAACAACAACGCTGTGCTGATGCCCGCCGACATCGCCGCTCACTTCGGGGAGGTGCTTGCATAAATGACCGCCCACGAGATCATCATCCGTCCGATCGTGTCCGAGCGTTCCTTCTCCGGCATGGAGCTGAACAAGTACACGTTCGAGGTCGCCAAGGATGCTAACAAGTATCAGATCAAGGACGCTGTCGAGGAGATCTTCGGCGTCAAGGTCGTTCGCGTGAACACCCTGACGGTCAAGCCCAAGACCAAGCGCGTGCGCTATGTCGCCGGCAAGACCCGTTCTTGGAAGAAGGCCATCGTCACGCTGGCCGAGGGCGACACCATCGAGGTCTTTGGCAACCAGGCCTAAGACTCGCTGCTGTTGAGTGAGCTCATGCCTCCCAAATAGGGGAGGCGAGAGCTCAAGGTTTTGGGCGTATAAAATGGACACGCCCGGAACCGTGTATACGTCCGGTGTCATCGCACCCGAGGCAGAACCTCGAATCCCTGTCTGCGATGGCTAACGGATTCCTATTGAAAGGGATTGTAATGGCTGTAAAGCACCTTAAGCCGACCTCCGCTGGTAGGCGTTGGCAGACGATCTCCGATTTCTCCGAGATCACCTGCACCAAGCCCGAGAAGTCTCTTCTCGAGCCCCTGCCCAAGAAGGCCGGTCGTAACAACAACGGCCGCATCACCACCCGCCACCAGGGCGGCGGCGTGAAGCGTCGTTACCGCGTGATCGACTTCAAGCGCAACAAGGACGGCGTGCCCGCCAAGGTTGCCACGATCGAGTACGATCCGAACCGTTCCGCTCGCATCGCTCTGCTGCACTACGCTGACGGTGAGAAGCGCTACATCCTGGCCCCCAAGGGCCTCGAGGTCGGTCAGACCATCATGTCCGGTTCTGACGCCGACATCAAGCCGGGCAACGCTCTGCCCCTCGCCGACATTCCCGTCGGTACGCTCATCCACGCCGTCGAGTTCCAGCCGGGCAAGGGCGCTGCTATCGCCCGTTCCGCCGGTAACTCCTGCCAGCTGATGGGTAAGGAGGGCAAGTACGCTATCGTCCGTATGCCTTCCTCCGAGATGCGCCGCATCCTCGTTACCTGCCGCGCCACCGTCGGTGAGGTCGGCAACGCCGATCACTCCAACATCGTCATCGGCAAGGCCGGCCGTAAGCGTCACATGAACGTGCGCCCGACCGTCCGCGGTACCGTCATGAACCCTGTCGACCACCCGCACGGCGGTGGCGAGGGCAAGAACCACACCTCTGGTCGTCCCTCCGTTACCCCCTGGGGTAAGCCGACGAAGGGCCTTCGTACGCGCAAGAAGAAGAAGGTCTCGAACCAGCACATCATTCGTCGCCGTAAGAAGTAATTTCGGATACCGAGTTTTAGGAGAAAGCACTTATGAGCAGAAGTCTCAAAAAGGGCCCGTTCGTGGAGACTCGCCTTCTCTCGCGTATCACCGCGATGAACGAGGCTGGCAAGAAGGACGTCGTGAAGACCTGGTCCCGCGCGTCCACCATCTTCCCCGAGATGGTTGGTCACACCATCGCCGTCCACGACGGCCGCAAGCATGTGCCCGTGTATGTTACCGAGTCCATGGTTGGTCACAAGCTCGGCGAGTTCGCGCCGACTCGTACGTTCCGTGGCCACAAGGCCAAATAGGGGGTTAACCGTAAATGGCAACTAAGTCTATTGAAACTGAGGCCACCGAGGTTCGCGCCGTCGCTAAGTACGTGCGTGTTTCCCCCAGCAAGGCCCGCCTGGTGGTCGATCTGATCCGCCGCAAGCCTGTCGCTCAGGCCTTCGACATCCTCCACTTCTGCGACCGCGCCGTCGCCGTGGATGTCGAGAAGGTTCTCCGTTCCGCCGTTGCGAACGCCGAGAACAACAACGGTCTGCGTGCCGACAACCTGGTTGTCGCCGCTGCCTATGTTGACGAGGGTCCGACGCTTAAGCGCATCCGTCCCCGCGCCAAGGGTTCCGCTTCTCGCATTCTGAAGCGTACTTCCCACATCACCGTCGTCGTTGCTCCTCGAAAGGAGGCGTAAAGCTGTATGGGTCAGAAAGTCTACCCCACCGGCTTCCGTCTTGGCATCACCGAGAACTGGCGCTCCCGCTGGTTCGCAGAGAAGGATTACGCTAAGACCCTCGGTAACGATCTCGAGATCCGCAAGTACCTCGAGAAGCGTCTTTCCCGCGCAGCTGTCTCCCGCGTCGAGATCGAGCGCGCTGGCGACAAGGTGAAGGTCATCATCCTCACCGCTCGCCCCGGCGTTGTCATCGGTAAGAAGGGTGCCGAGATCGATACCCTCCGCACCGAGCTCGAGAAGGTTGCTGGCGTCTCCAAGGGCCAGCTCTCCGTCGACGTTGTCGAGATCAAGCGCCCCGAGCTCGACGCCAACCTCGTTGCTCAGTCTATCGCCGAGCAGCTCGAGGGCCGCGTTGCCTTCCGTCGCGCTATGCGCAAGGCTGTCCAGTCCGCCCGCAAGGCCGGCGCTAAGGGCATCCGTATCCAGTGCTCCGGTCGTCTCGGCGGTGCCGAGATGGGCCGTCGTGAGTGGTACCGCGAGGGTCGCGTGCCTCTGCACACCCTCCGTGCCAAGATCGACTACGGCACGGCTGTCGCCAGCACCACCATGGGCGCTTGCGGCGTGAAGGTCTGGATCTACCTGGGCGAGAAGCTCCCGGGCCAGCCTGTTCCCAACCCTGCACTCGAGGGCTCTTCCCGTCCTCGTCGTCGTAACTCCGAGAGGAGGGGTCAGTAGTGCTTGCCCCTAAGCGTATTCTTCACCGCAAGGTGCAGCGTGGCTCCATGAAGGGCCAGGCCAAGGGTAATACCGAGCTGCATTTCGGCGAGTTTGGTATCCAGGCTCTCGAGGCCCATTGGATCACCAACCGTCAGATCGAGGCCGCTCGTATTGCCATGACCCGCTACATGAAGCGTGGCGGTCGTGTGTACATCACGATCTTCCCCGATAAGCCCATCACCAAGAAGCCTGCTGAGACTCGCATGGGTTCTGGTAAGGGTAACCCCGAGGAGTGGGTGGCCGTCGTCAAGCCCGGCCGCATCATGTTCGAGGTCAAGGGCGTGCCCGAGGAGGTCGCTCGCGAGGCTCTGCGTCTTGCACAGCACAAGCTTCCCATCAAGACCAAGATTGTTGCTGCTAAGAACGCTGAGCAGCGCATCGAGAAGGAGATGGCTGAGGAGGCCGCTCTCGAGGCCAAGTGGGCTGCTGAGGACGCCGCCGCCGCCAAGGAGGAGAACTAATGAAGCCCGCAGAGATTCGTGAGCTCTCGGACGCTCAGCTCGTTGAGAAGCTGAAGGAAATGCGCGCCGAGCTCTTTAACCTTCGTTTCCAGATGGCCACCAGCCAGCTGGACAACACCGCTCGCGTCAACACCGTGAAGAAGGACATCGCTCGCGTCCTCACGGAGCAGCGCGCCCGCGAGATCGCAGCGGAGAAGTCCGCTGTCGCCGAGTAGGACCTAAGGAGAGAACATGACTGATTCGCGTAACTCGCGTAAGGTCCGTACGGGTGTCGTTACCTCCGTCTCCGGTGCCAAGACCATTGTTGTCACCATCACCGAGCGCAAGCGTCACCCCAAGTACGGCAAGATGATGACCAGCTCCAAGAAGCTGCACGCTCACGACGAGGAGTGCACGGCTGGCGTGGGCGATACCGTCCGCGTTATGGAGACCCGTCCTATGTCCAAGATGAAGCGTTGGCGCCTCATCGAGGTCGTCGAGCGCGCTAAATAAGCAGTCGCTCTTACGACTTGTACGTTTCCGAAGATGTGCGTATGCCTGGCTTGCATACCACGGGCCGTATAAAGGCTGCGCACCTCTCTTCGGTTCTTAGTTCGGAGGAACATCTACCATGATTCAGATGCAAACCATGCTGAACGTCGCCGACAACTCCGGCGCTCGCAAGATTCGCTGCATCAAGGTGCTTGGCGGTTCCAAGCGTCGTTATGCAGGCATCGGCGATGTGTTCATCGGTGCTGTCCAGGAGGCTACCCCTGGCGCCAACGTCAAGAAGAAGGACGTTGTCCGTTGCGTCGTCGTTCGCACCGTTAAGGAGATCCGCCGCAAGGATGGCTCCTACATTCGCTTTGATGAGAACGCCTGCGTTGTCATCAACAACGATGGTTCGCCCGTCGGCACCCGTATCTTCGGGCCCGTCGCTCGCGAGCTTCGTGACAAGAAGTACATGAAGATCGTCTCGCTCGCTCCCGAGACCCTGTAGTTAGGGGAGATATATGTATATCAAGAAGGGCGATAAGGTCCAGGTTCTCTCTGGTAAGGATCGCGGCAAGCAGGGCGTTGTCCTGCGTGCTCTCCCCGCCGAGAACAAGGTCGTTGTCGAGGGCGTTTCGGTCGTCAAGAAGGCCGTCAAGCCCAACGCTGCCAACCAGCAGGGCGGCATCGTTTCGCAGGAGGCTCCCATCGATGCCTCCAACGTCAATCTCGTTTGCCCCGAGTGCGGTAAGGTTACCCGCGTCGGTCACGAGAAGGACGGCAAGAACAAGCTGCGCGTCTGCAAGAAGTGCGGCCACAAGTTCTAAGCTGCCCGCAACATCAAGTTGCTAGCAATGGCCCGGATGCCACGGCACCCGGGCCTTTTTCTATCCCTACTCATTGGGGACAGACTTAAATGAGTACCCTAACTGGGTAAGCATAAATGAGCGGGTCGTGCTGTATAAATTGCTTGTGTGCGCGTTTATGCGCGTTAGATTGCGTTTAATTACGCACCTATGCGTATATATGCGCCGTTTACGGGGCAATAATGACCGTTTAGCGGTGAGATACGCAAAAACGCGCACAGACGCGCGTGTTTGTGCGAATATAGAGCTGTCAGAAATGCAAGACGTTCTATGACACAGGAGACACATAATGGCAGATTCCAAGCAGGCTCCACTCGACGCCGCGGCAGCCGCCAAAGCGGCATTTGCTTCGGTCCAGGACAAGCCGTTCCCTAACGACATCTTTACGGCTCCCGAGCTCCGTTGGGCTGTGATCGGTTGCGGCGTTATTGCCAACCAAATGGCCCAGTCCCTCGCGCTGGCCGGCCGCAAGCTTGCGGGCGTCGCCAACCGCACGCTGTCCAAGGCCCAGGCTTTTGCTGAGCAGTATGGCATCGAGAAGGTCTATGAAACGGTTGAGGACCTCTATGCCGATCCGGATATCGACGCCGTCTATATCACCACGCCGCACAACACGCATATCACCTATCTGCGTGCCGCGCTGGCCGCCGGCAAGCACGTGCTCTGCGAAAAGGCCATTACCCTCAACTCCGCCGAGCTCGATGAGGCCCGCGCCATTGCCGCCGAACACAACGTGGTCCTTATGGACGCTACCACGGTGCTCCACATGCCCTTGTATCAAGAGCTGCGCCGCCGCATGGATGCCGGCGAGTTTGGCCGCATGAACCTCGCTCAGCTCAACTTTGGTAGCTACAAGGAGTACGGCGACCTGACCAACCGTTTCTACAATCGCAACCTCGCCGGCGGTGCCATGCTCGATATTGGCGTATACGCCCTGTCCGTCATGCGCCTGTTTATGGCGAGCCAGCCCGTCGAGGTCGTGTCTCTGGGTAACACCTGCGAGACCGGCGTGGACGTTGCAGGCGGCATCGTCTGCCGCAATGCCGAGCAGCAGCTGGGCGTCGTGAGCCTTACGCTCCACTCCAAGCAGCCAAAGCGCTCGGTTATCAGCTTTGACAATTGCTATGTCGAGGTCAACGAGTATCCGCGCGCCGATCACGCGACGATCGTGTGGACCGCGGACGGTCATCGCGAGGAGGTCGCCGCGGGCACCGAGGCTTATGCCCTGTGCTACGAGATGGCTGACCTCGAGCAGGCCGTCGCCGGCGACGATTCCAAGCGTGAGCTTTTGGATTATGCTTCTGATGTGATGGAGCTCATGACCAAGCTCCGCGCCGATTGGGGAGTCGTGTACCCCGAGGAGGAGTAAGCGATGCTTGCGGAAGATAGGCTCAACGCGATCGTGTCGATGGTGCAGCAGGCCGGCTCGGTTACCGTGCCGGAGCTTGCTGAGGCCCTGGGCGTGACGGCGTCTACCATTCGGCGCGACCTGCAGACGCTCGACCGCGCACACCGTATCGCCAAGGTACACGGAGGCGCGACGAGTCTGGAGCGCGCGCATGTGACGCGCGACCTGACGATCGGCGAGCGCAGTGATCTCCATAACGATGACAAGGAGCGCATCTGCGCCCGTGCTGCGGCCCTGGTGGAGCCCGATAGCTTTGTGTATATCGATTCGGGCTCCACGACCCTCAAGCTCATCGAGCATCTTCCGCGCCTTGAGGGCGTCACCTATGTGACTGATTCCGTGCTTCACGCTCAGCATCTCGCCCTGCGCGGGATGCGCACCGTTGTGCTGGGCGGCGAGCTCAAGCCCGAGACCGAGGCGCTCGTCGGCCCCGATGCCTTGGCAACTCTGGACCGCTATAACTTCAACTGCGGCTTTTGGGGTTCCAATGGCATCGCCGCCGAGCAAGGTCTCACCACACCGGATATCGAGGAAGCGCAGGTCAAGCGTGTCTCGATGCGCCATACCGCCAAACGCTTCGTAATCTCGGACGCCAGCAAATTTGGCATGGTGGCGCCCGTCAAGTTTGCGGACTTCCGCGACGCAACGATTATTACCGCGGGTGAGGTGCCAGCCAAGTACCAGTCGATGGACAACGTCATCACGGTCTAGCGATGGGACAAGGCCAAAACCACCACAAAGGTGCCTGTGAACTGCCTCCCATTTCTTGGACATCGG
>CBCTZJ010000029.1:0-23298 GCA_965151385.1 uncultured Collinsella sp.
ACTGGAGGTTCGCATGTACAGCAGGGAGAAGGTCGAGCTCTTCCTCCTGGCGACGGAGGACGGCATGGGGCCGACCGCCGCCGCGAAGTTCGCGGGGGTCACGGTGGGCGCGGCCAAGAAGTGGGCGACGGGCCACCTCCCGCACAGCTACACCGGGGCGCGCTGTAGAATCGGTGCGAGGAAACCGCCACGGAAGGAGGCCAGCTTGGGCCCCGACAAGTCGATCTACGCCCCGCCCGCGACCGGCCCGCTCGCCGGGCTCAACGAGGACCAGATAGAGAACCTCCTGCTCAGGGCGGTGTTGGCCGACCTAAAAGCGGAAGGGTGGGACCCGGCTTCGATCTCGAACAGGAGCAAGTGCGAGCTCGGCGAGAGATTGAGGCGGGCGACCGCCCTGCCCCTCCGCTCGATCACAGGTTTCTTGAGGATATCGAAGAGCTCCTATGAGTACTGGAGGCCCCGCGTCGCCGCACCGCGCGACCGCGACGCCGACATACGCGACCGCGTGGTGCGCATCTTCCGCGAGGGCTCGGGGTGCTGGGGGTACCGCACCGTCTGGGCGCGCCTGCGCCGCGAGGGCGTCCGCGCCAGCGAGAAACGCGTGGCCCGCGTGATGCGCGAGGAGGGCCTCGAGGTCGTCTACAACAGGAGGCGCGCCCGGGGCTACAGCTCCTACGCCGGCGAGGTCTCCAAGGCGCCGGAGAACCTCGTGAACAGGAATTTCCACGCCGACGAGCCCAACCGGCTGTGGCTCACCGACATCACCGAGTTCAGGCTCCCGGGCGGCGAGAAGGTCTACCTGAGCCCGGTCATCGACTGCTTCGACGGGATGCCCGTCGCCTGGTCGATCGGGCTGCACCCCGACAAGCGCCTCGCGAACTCGAGCCTGCTCAAGGCCTGCGCGGCCAGGCCGGCGGGCGCCCGCACGACGATCCACTCGGACCGCGGCGGCCACTACCGCTGGCCGGAGCGGATCGGGATCTGCGAGGAGAACGGGCTGGCCAGGAGCATGTCCGCGAAGGGCTGCAGCCCGGACAACTCGGCCTGCGAGGGCTTCTTCGGACGCCTCAAGAACGAGTTCTTCCGCTACAGGGACTGGGAGGGCGTGACGGCCGGGGAGTTCATGGGGAGGCTCGAGGCCTACCTCGTATACTATCGTGAGGAGCGGATCAAGAAGTCCCTCGGGTGGCTCAGCCCGATGGAGTACCGCAGGAAGCTTGGATACGCCTAGGCGCGGTCCAAGAAATCGTCCGCACCCCCCACCGGGCCTAAAACGGGAGATTATCCACTCTCATAGTCATCAAGGCTCGCAAGCTCTTATTCAGCCGCCTCGCGCAGGGCCGACATCGTAGCCGCATATTGCTGCTGCAGTGCATGCATTCCCTCGCGTGCGCCGTCAACGGCATCGGCGCCGCGCAGCGCATCGGTCACCACAACCGCCGGCTCGTACAGATTATCGAATCCCAGGTTCTGGCTCACGCCCTTGAGCGTATGCACTGCCATAAACGCACCTTCGGCGTCTCCCGCCGCCATGGCAGCCTCCAGCTTGTCCATGCTCTCGTCATCCAAAAACTTGAGGGCAAAGCGGGCAAGCATTTCCTCGCCCATCAGCCGAGCGCACGCGTCATCATAATTAGCGCCGATCTTCTCATATGCCTCACGCATGGAAATCATGGGTTAAAAACTCCTTTGGTCAAACTAAATCGTGGGAAACGCGACGACGTCAGCGGGGCGTGCCAACGTCTCGGCAATTTGGTCCTGCACCTCGAGCAGGCAATCGAGCAGCAACGGGTTAAAGGTACCGCACTTACCGTCCAGGATCATCTGGATAGCCTCCTCGTGCGGGATGGCATCCTTGTACACGCGCACGCTCGTCAGCGCATCGTACACGTCGGCCACCGAAACCACCTGTGCGGCAATGGGAATTTCGTCGCCCTTAAGGCCATCGGGATACCCCTTGCCGTCCCAGCGCTCGTGATGCCAACGCGCAATCTGGTACGCATATTCCATAAGCGCATTGCCGGCGTGATGGCTACCCAGCTCAAGCAACATGTCGGCGCCGATCGTGGTATGCGTCTTCATAATCTCGAATTCCTCGGGCGTAAGGCGTCCGGGTTTGTTGAGAATCGCATCGTCAATCGACATCTTGCCGATATCGTGCAGCGCCGAAGCCAGGGCGATCGTGGAGCGCTCCTCATTGTCGAGGGAGATCGCGCCGCTACGCTGGACCAGACAGCCAAGCAGCAGCTCGGTCAGCTTTTCGATGTTCGTAACGTGCCTGCCGCTCTCGCCGTTGCGAAGCTCCATGACGCCGGCCATGATGTCGATGAGCATGCGACTGTTCTTGACGCGCTCGTTGTACTGCTGGGACAGCAGGTTCGTCAGGCGGCGCTGTTTGGCGTATAGGCGGATGGTGTTGCTTACACGGCGGCGCACGACACGGGAGTCAAACGGGCGGTTGATATAGTCCGAGGCGCCCAGCTCGTACGCGCGCAAAACCGCATCATCGGAATCTTCGCTCGAAATCATGATGACAGGCAGATTATCGATACCCGATCGGCGCGACAGATCGGCCAGCACCTCAAAGCCACTTATGCCCGGCATGACAATGTCCAGCAGCACGAGCGACAACTCATCGCCATAGCGGTCGACCATGTCGAGCGCCGTACGACCGTTGTCGGCCTCGAGGATGCAATACTCGTCCTTGAGCATCTCGTTGAGAATGGCTCGGTTCATCTCGGAGTCATCGGCGATAAGCACCAATGGCTTTTCGCTTTGGAAGGCCTCGATGGAATCGGCATCGGTCACGACCGTACCGGCTTTTGCCTTAGCGCGGCTCAGTAACTGGACAGCGCGGCCAACGCCCCCATCGACCGTCTCGCCATGAATGCGAACGCCACCAACACATGCCGTCAAGCTCACGTACTCATGGCCCGGAATAATCGTGGAATGAACGGCATCGGATACCTGATGCAGGCGACGGGTGAAGTCATCGGAGGGAATATTGGGCATGACGACCACAAACTTGTCGCAGCCATAGCGCACAAGCTCGTCAGTCGAACGAATTCCGCCGCGTATGGCTGTCGCCACAGCACCGAGCGCAAGGTCGCCGGCATGACGGCCACACGTGTCGTTGAAGACCCTAAAATCATCAAGGTCGATCATCGCAACGCCGGCATTCATGCGGGCGCTTCGGAGCTTTTCCTCGTAATATCGGCGATTGTGCACGCTCGTCAGCACGTCGGTGTAGACAAGGTCCTCTTCTGCGGCCTCTTGCTCATCGATCGGACGCACCATCAGCAGGACGTGAGGCTTGCCCTCGACCTTCAGAGGGCGCAGATGGGCGCGGTACTCAACGCCATCGTTGAGCAGTTGCTCCGACACCTCATCGGAATCTGTCAAGACCTCAAGACTCGACTGACGCAGACAAGGGCAGCGATCGCCGGCGAGCAGGCAGTTGGGCTCGCTCTTAATCTGATCGGCCGACAGCAAACGTACCACGGGGTAGGTCTTCGCGACACGGGCGACCTCGGCGGCAGCCTCCTCGTCGGTTAGATTGACCTCGTGACTATTGAGCATATGGGGCCCTTTCGATAGTTTCGCATGGTAGCGGTGGGTTCCAAATGGTACAAGGGTAACACCTTGCCGATGCAGGTAAGCACGTGAATGCTGTTACATTTTTATGAGTTGGCAGACGGCGCGATTGAAGCCGCAGACGTGAGGTTTTGAGCACATTTGTTAACGCAGCCGAAACGTTTGCGAGTGAAGCCTGTTTTGTTTTTTACAGCTGTTAGAGCCCCAGGATGCCGCGGACAGCCCGGGCAGCCGCTGCCGGGCGATCGCGCAGGCCGTTGTGCGCGCCGGGAACCATTACGAGTGGACAGTCCAAAAGCTCAGCCGCTATCCTCGTGCCCGCCTCGCGAGGCGTGCCAATCGAGAGCTCGCCCAGGAGCACGGCGGCCACCGTTTTTGACGCACGAACGCTATCCCAATCGGGAACGCAGGTCATAGTAATCCCGTATTCGTTTGCCATGAAACTACGGCCGTTGCGCAGGGCATGCTTGGCTTCTGCCTCGGTTGTTCTGGGAGCTTCGGGGTCCGGATCGCCGATGGCACCCAGAAAGGCCCGTAATGCCCTGGAGACCTTCCCCGCGGCGATCATCTCGAGCAAAACCGGGGCCGCGCCCAGACCGGCACCCTCATCTGTCACGGCGGGTTCATGCAGAATCGCACGTGAGATTATGGCGGGGTTTGCACGGAGAAGCTCCAGCGCCACCAGCGTACCGGCACTGTGCGCGAGCACGTTTGCCGGAGCGCCAATATGCTCGATAACGGCCTGCAGGTCGGCGGCCTGGGCGGCGAGGTCGTAGCGTCCGTCTGCAGCGTCGCCGCTCTCGCCGCAACCGCGGCGGTCGTAGGCAATGACGCGATAGTCGCAGGCGAGCTCGCGGGCGATGCCGTCAAAAAAGACACCATCGACACACGCACCGTGCACGCATACCAAGGCGGGTGCATCGGACGATACATCCACGCCAGCATACTCGCGGCAGGCGATCGTAGTGCCTGCATTCTCGACCGTAAAATCCATACTGTGGTCCCATCGTCAACACCACCAGACCGTGCCGGGGTGCGGCTTGGCCAGATGGCGTCATTTTGTGCGTACATGAATGCGCTTACTGTACCCGACTCGCACTCTTTCATGACAGGGTTTCGGAAACTCACTCGATTGCAAGGTTTCTGCCTAAACAACAGCACCCAAACCCGCGACCCACATGAAGGCCGATGCTATGCTTAATCTCAACTGTCCCAAGGAGCATATGCCTATGTCTACGTTTTTAAATGCCAGCCCCATCTTTGGGCCCGTCCGCAGCCGTCGCCTGGGCCTTTCGCTCGGCGTCAACATGATGCCGGCGAGCGGCAAGATCTGCACGTTCGACTGCATCTACTGCGAGAACGGCCTCAACGCCGAGCGCCCCTGCCACGAGCCGTATAACACGGCTGCCGTGGTGCTCGACGCACTCGAGGCCAAGCTGCACGAGATGGTAATCGAGGGTGAGCTGCCCGATGTAATCACGTTTGCCGGCAATGGCGAGCCCACCGCCGCGCCGGAGTTTCCGCAGACCATCGCCGGTGCCGTCGCGCTTCGCGACCAGCTGGCCCCAAACACCAAGATTGCCGTGCTCTCCAACGGCACACGCGCCGACCGTCCCCAGGTGCACGATGCGCTCATGATGGTCGACGACAATATCCTCAAGCTCGATACCGTCGACCCGGCGTTTATCCAGCTGCTCGACCAGCCTGTTGGCCCCTACGATGTGGAGCACCAGATCGAGACGTTCGCAAGCTTTGACGGTCATATCATTATCCAGACGATCTTTTTGACCGGCGAGTATCAGGGCAGGCTCATCGACAACACCGGTGAGGAGTACGTTGGTCCTTGGCTCGCGGCGCTCGAGCGCATTCGCCCGCAGGAGGCGACCATCTACACCGTCGCACGCGAGACGCCGGTCGCTGGCCTTGCCAAAGCAGCACCTGAGGTACTCGACGCCATTGCCGCACGCGTGCGCGCCCTCGGCATTCCCTGCCAGGTGAGCTACTAGCAAAACCACGCAGCAGCTAGTGTCAGCCATCCCGCTCCATCAGTTGCGGTGATATAGTTCCTATTTATGCTGTTAAACCGCTTAAATCGGAACTATATCACCGCAACTTTTATGGACGCGTGGGTGGGCTATACTAGCTGCGGATGAAAGGAAGTTAGCCATGTATGACAAAGGACCCGTGCCTGGCCGCAACGACGCTTGCTGGTGCGGCAGCGGCAAGAAGTACAAGAAATGCCACAGCGCCTTCGACGAGCGCCTCGAGCGCCTGTGGGAGGAGGGCTGGGAGGTTCTGCCCCGTACGCTCTACAAGACGCCCGCCGATATCGAGGGCATCAAGCGCTCGGCCGCCATCAACGTGGGCGTGCTCGATTACGTAGGCGAGCACATCGCCGCGGGCATGACCACCAACCAGATCGACCAGATGATCTACGACTACACCGTCGAGCACGGCGGCACGCCGGCCGACCTCAACTACGAGGGCTACCCCAAGAGCGTATGCACCTCGATCAACGACGTGGTCTGTCACGGTATCCCCTGCGATACGGACGTGCTGCACGAGGGCGACATCATCAACGTCGACTGCTCCACGATCCTGGACGGCTACTTTAGTGATTCGAGCCGCATGTTCTGCATCGGCGAGGTCTCTGCCGAGCGCCAGCGCCTGGTCGACGTCACCCGCGCCAGCGTGGAGGCGGGCCTGGCGGCCGTCAAGCCGTGGCTACCGCTCTCCGTTATGGCCGAGGCCGTTCAAAAGACGGTCGAGGACGCCGGCTTTAGCGTGGTGCGCGAGTACGGCGGACACGGCATTGGCAAGGAGTTCCACGAGGACCCGTTTGTGGGCTTTACCACCGAGGCGCCCGATGTGGACACCATCATGGCTCCGGGCATGGTCTTTACCATCGAGCCCATGGTCAACGCCGGAGCACCCGACATCAAGATTAGCAAGGGCGACGGTTGGTGCGTGCGCACCAAGGACGGCAGTGATTCGGCCCAGTGCGAGGTACAGCTCGTGGTGACCGAGGACGGCTACGAGCTGCTGAGCTGGTAGCCGCAGATGCGCCGGATGCTGACGGGCAAACCCGCTTTGCATCCGGCGTTTTATTTGAACGTTTTGCCTGATAAAACCTGCCAAAATAAACCTGTCCTTTTTTGGCAGGCTGAGCGGAGATGACTGCTTGTGAACATCCTGGTTTTGTTGCCTGTCAACGACCGCCATCGTGCGATCCTCGAGTCGAGCGCTCCAGGCGAGGACTTTATCTACACGAGCGCCGACGCCGCCACACGTGAACAGGTCGCCGATGCCGACGTGATCCTGGGCAACATCGACCCTGGCATGCTCACGGCATGCGAGCATCTCCAGCTGTTGCAATTGCAGACCGCCGGCTATGACGATTACTTGGCCGCCGGCACCGTGCCGGCTGAAGCCAAGCTGTCTTGCTCGATCGGCGCCTACGGGCAGGCCGTGAGCGAGCACATGTTTGCCATGGTCCTTTCCATGATGAAGCGTCTGCCCGGCTATCACGATCTGCAGCGCGAGCATCGCTGGAAGGATTTGGGGCCGGTTACCTCGCTCAAAAACGCCAACGTGCTGGTGCTGGGCGCGGGCGATATCGGCGGTCACTTTGCCACACTCTGCCGCAACATGGGCGCGCACGTCCGCGGCATCAAGCGCCATCCACTCGTCTACCCCATTGTGTTTGAGGACATGGACGGCATGGACGCCCTGTCCGAGCGCCTGGCCGAGGCAGACGTTGTCGCGTCCTTTATGCCCAGCACACCCGAGACCCGCGGCCTGGCGAACGCCGTGTTCTTCGCCGCGAGGAAACGGGGGGCCTTCTTTGCCACCGGCGGCCGCGGCGACCTTGGGGTCGCCGACGACTTGGTTGCCGCCCTGGAGTCGGGACATCTCGCCGGCGCCGCGGTCGACGTCACCGACCCCGAGCCGCTGCCCGCCACAAGCCCGCTGTGGGATGCGCCCAACATGCTCATCACACCGCACGTCTCTGGCTGGTTCCATCTAGCCGCCACCCTCAACAACGTCGTCGACATTGCCGCGGAGAATCTGCATCACCTGCAGGCCGGCGAGACGCTTCGCTGCTGGATCGAGCACTGATTGTTCCGGCGTTTTACCAAACGCCGGAACCCCTCGACGCTGCGACCCCCATGGGTTCCGCCGTTCTAACGAACGGCGGACCGGTCGACGCTGCGAGCCCGCCGTTTGGCCAATCTGCCGTTCAATTTCAAAGGCGCGACCAGAAGGTCAGCGCCTTTTCATTTCACGGCACCTTGGCTCAAACGGCAGGCTCTCGCTGACTTTTGCTCAACCTGTGGGGTCTTCAAATTGTTAGAGCGTTGCTAAGTAATTTTTTGCGTCTTCTACACTCATTGCTGCGACGGGCGCATGCGAACAGAGCTTGACATCGTTGGTGACCAGTAAATCTGCTTGGGCGCGTATCGCTGCCGCAATGATTAAATCGTCTTCGTAATCGCTATGGAGCTCACGCTGCCTGCTCGCCATCCATATATCGCTCAGGTCACAGGGCACTGGCGTGGCAAGCTGCGAAAGCACGCTAAGACAATCCCATGCAAGCGAAGTCGCTGCCGTAGCGGCATACTGGGAAAGCGAACCGTGCTCTCGCCGATACCATGCCTTATGTTCGCTTGAAATCAAATAGAACAGGTCTTTGGACGATGTCGCCGCATACAGCAAATCCACCTGCGCCGTGCATGCATCGCGTAAAAACTCAATCGCCACCGAACGACCACGTCGTGAGGGAATGAAATAATCGAGCCACACGTTGGTGTCAACCAAGATGCGCTTTGGAGTCTCACTCATAGAGCCAGCTCATCTCCTCGCCATAGCGATCCGCATAGGCATTCCGTTTGAGCTCTTCGTCGTCCGATGGCTGAGCCTTGACCATATCGATTCCCGACTCACGGCAAGCGGCAGCGAACAGCTTCGACCCCTGATCCATGAGCTCGAGCTTACGTTTGGCGGCCTTTTCGCGCTCGCGCTGTTCCGCCCGGGCACGACTGGGCAGCAGGATATCCTCGAGCGCACCGGGGCGATCGGCCAGCGACGCTGCAAGTTGCCAGAGCGCTCGCACCGCTTGGCTCGGCGTCATACCGGCCCTGGAGAGAGCGGCGTCCCCACTCCTTTTAAGATCGGCATCGAGACGCACGTTGATCTGAGCGGCTGTTGTGGTCATGACCCCTCCTTAATACTTCAAAACTATCATAAAACTCTATGGTAGATACGTAAAGCATGTATAGCATTTATAAGCATTAGCCGTGCTCTGTACACAAAAAGCCGCCGAGGCACACTGCACCTCGGCGGCCACGTATCACAGATCTAGTTCGGTTTCACCCTTTGCATTCGCCCAGATGAAACCTGCCAAAATGAACCTGTCCCTTTTTGGTAGGTTTTAGAGCTCCACGCTTTCGGCGCCGTTGATGGTTAGGTTTCGCTCGTAGAAGGCCGTGAGGGCGCGGATAGCGTACATAACGTCGCGCACGCCGCCGGTCTCGTAGCTCGAGTGCATGGCAAGCTGCGGCAGGCCCACGTCCACAGCATGCATGCTCGCCTGTATATTGGACAGATTGCCGAGCGTGGAGCCGCCGGCCATATCGCTCTTGTTGGCGAAGGCCTGCGTGGGCACGTCAGCGTCATCGCAGATGGCCTGGAACACTGCGCGGCTAAAGGCATCGGTGCAGTAGTGCTGATTGGCGGCTTCCTTGATGACGATGCCGCCGTTGAGCACAACCTGATTGCGAGCGTCGCACTTCTCGGCGTGGTTGGGGTGCACAGCATGTGCATTGTCGCAGCTCACGAGCATCGAGGCGGCAAGTGCGCGATGGTACGACTCGTCGTCAAAGCCCAGCGATCCGTTAATGCGTCGCAACGCATCGGCCAAGAACGTCGACATGGCGCCCTGCTTGGTCTCGGAGCCAACCTCCTCGTTATCGAAGCAGCAGAAGACCGAGACATCGTGCGCGTTCTCGGCGCCCAAAAATGCCTGCAGCGAGGTGTAGGCGCAGGCCAGGTCGTCGAGCTTGGGCGTCGAGATAAACTCGTCAGCCCAGCCCCAAATGCGCGCATCCTGACGATTGACCAGGAACAGATCGCGGCCCAGAATCTGCTCGGGCTCAACGTCCAGCTCGTCGGCGATCAGAGCATCAAAGTCGCCCTGCTTAAGATCACCGGCGCTGATAAGCGGGCAAAGGTCGACGGCTCGGTTGGGAGCAAAGGCTTCGTTAACGCCGCGGTTCATGTGGATAGCAAGGCTCGGAATGATAGCGACCTCGCGCTCGGTGGCAAGTAGACGGCTCTCAATACGGTCGCCCTCACGCACCAACACGCGGCCCGCGAGCGCCAGCGGGCGATCGAACCAGGTGTAGTCGATCATGCCGCCGTAGGCCTCGGTGTTCAGGCGCAGCGTCTCGCCCGCGCCGTCAAGCTCAGGCACGGCCTTGACCTTAAACGTCGGCGAATCGCTGTGCGACGCCGTGAGCTGAAAATGATAGTCACCGGCAACGCCGTCCTCGCCCCACGTCGCGGCCAGGTCCTCGCCCACCTTAAAGGCGACAACGCTCGAGGTGTTGCGCTGCGTGTAATAACGCCCGCCCGGCTCGATGTCCCACGCCGCGTTCTCGGGCAGGTAGGTAAAGCCCGCCTCGTCGAGCTCGGCCATAATGGTCGCCGCCGTATGGAACATGCTGGGGCATGCCTCGATAAAGTCGATAAGGTCGTTGGCAGCCTCGATATCGTCGGCCGTCACATGCGCACGCTCGGGCGTTTCCTGATCCGTCATGCTCTCCCCTTTCGCTGGGTTGATGGTCCCCTCCAGCATACCCCGCCACGCCAGCGCCACACTCTTCATTCCGTGCTTAATTCCGCGCCACTCACCAAGTTGAGCCATCATGCCCGCGCTCCTTTTGCGACAATTGCGCTAACAGGACGAGAGGAGCCGTCATGAAGCCACGTAACATTGCCATCACCTGCGGTGTCGCGGGAGTCGCCGTCGGCCTTGCCGCTGCCACCGGTATCGTTTACCACAAGCAAATCAAGTCCGCCGCGTCGCTCAAACGCTTGACCGGCTACGCGGATGGCTATGACCTGTACGCAATCGACATCGCCTACGACTACGATCTCGATCGCATCATCGCCGCTGGCGTGCGCGACGACCAGGCCTACATCGATGCCGTGGTGGCGCAGGTGCTGCCCGGTGTGCCGGCACATGTCCAGGCGCCCCAGTTTGCCTGCAGCGCTTTTGTCGCCGTAGATGCCGAAGGCCGCGTGCGCACCGGTCGCAATTACGACTTTAAGGACGACACCTCGGCGCTGCTGGTGCGCAATCACCCACGCGGCGGCTATGCTTCCATCGGGCTTGCCGCCCTTAACAACCTGGGCGATAACACTCCGCTTGACTCCGTCGCCGGACGCGCCACGGCGTTGATGGGCCCGTTTGCCCAGCTCGATGGTGTTAACGAATGCGGCGTGTCCATTGCCGTACTCACTCTGGATTCCAAGCCCTGTGACCAGGACACGCAACGTCCCGTCATCAATACCTCGCTCGCCATCCGTCTGGTGCTCGACCGTGCCGCCACCACGCAAGAAGCTGTCGACCTGCTTTCCGCCTACGACATGCACGCCATGGCAGGACGCGATTACCACTTCTTTATCAACGACGCCGCCGGTGACGCGCGCGTAGCAGAGTGGGATCCGCACGATCCGGACCGCGCTTTCAAAGCGACTCCTGTACGCCAGGTTACGAACTTCTACGCCTGCTATGGCAACGAAGTGCTGCCCAACCAAAAGAATGGCGAACTGGGCCATGGTAAAGAGCGCGCCGTCGCAATCGCCGATGTTCTTGACGCCCATGTCGGTGCCCAGGACGAAACAATTGTCTGGGAAGCCCTGCACGCCGCAGCGCAAGAACCCAATCCGGAAGACATCACCAGCAATACGCAATGGTCGGTCGTCTTTGACAATACCGAACCCGCCGCCGCTATTACGCTGCGCCGCCACTGGGGCGACGTCGACGCCTTCGCACTGTAAGGAGCCAGGCCCGTCGGCCTTACGCTCGCCTGACGTTGCTTACATTTCCATACGCTTGAGCTAACACGTTTTACCCCGTATCAACAGTGTGCGGAGGTAAACTTGTGCGCATGTTATAACTTGCCCGGAAGGATTCATCATGCTTAGGATCGGTCTTCTTACCAGTGGCGGCGACTGCCAGGCACTCAACGCCACCATGCGCGGCATTGTCTAAACGCTTATGACCAACAGCGAAGAGCCTATCGAGATCTATGGTTTTGAGGACGGCTACCAGGGCCTTATCTACAGCAGATTCCGTGTCATGACTCCCGCCGATTTTAGCGGCATCCTCACCCGCGGCGGCACCATTCTGGGCACGAGCCGTACGCCGTTCAAGCGCCTGGACACTCCCGAGGCCGACGGCGTCGAGAAGGTGCCGGCGATGGTCCACACCTATCATAAGCTGCAGCTCGACTGCCTGTTTATGCTGGGCGGCAACGGCTCCACCAAGACCGCCAACCGCCTGCGCGAAGAGGGCCTCAACGTTATCGCCCTACCCAAAACCATCGATAACGACACCTGGGGCACCGAGTTGACGTTTGGCTTTACGAGCGCCATCGACGTCGCTACCAAGTGCATCGACGACATCCACACCACCGCGTCGAGTCACGGGCGCGTGTTCGTTATCGAGATCATGGGCCACAAGGTTGGCTGGATCCCGCTGTATGCCGGCGTCGCGGGCGGCGCAGATGTCATCTTGATTCCCGAGATTCCCTACGACATGGATAACGTCATCAAGACCATTGAGCATCGCATGGAGACCGGCAGCCGCTTTACCATCGTGGCCGTCGCCGAGGGCGCCATCTCCAAAGAGGACGCGGCACTGTCCAAGAAGGAGTACAAGAAGAAGCTCGCCGAGCGCACGAGCCCGTCAATCGTGTACGACATCGCCAAGGAGATCGAAGCCAAGACCGGTCGCGAGACCCGCGTCGCCATCCCCGGTCACACGCAGCGCGGTGGCCAGCCCGACGCTCAGGACCGCATCTTTGCGACCCAGTGCGGCGTCGAGGCCGCGCTTGGCTGCCTGCGTGGCGAGTTTGGCTACATGATTGCCCTGCGCGACGGCAAAATGTGCCACATGCCGCTCGAGGATGTCGCCGGCAAGCTCAAGTTTGTCGACCCCCAGAGTGATCTGGTGCGCGAGGCCAAGGCGTTGGGCATCAGCTTCGGCGACGAATAGCCTCGGCTGGAACCGCCCCCATCGGAACCCCCAGGGCTTACCTCCCAAATCGTCCTCGGACATGTCAGGACCCCGCCGTGCGCTTCGCGCGGCGGGGTCCTTCCGTCCTGCGGAAAGATTTGGGAGGTAAGCCCTGGGGGCTCCTGCGGTAACTAGGGAGGCCGAGGCTATTCGTCTTCTTGCTGCGGATGCCTAGGGTGGGGTGCAGCGTGCATTTTTGGGAGTTTTCAGCAGCCGTGGGTGCCTGCATACTGGATTTTGGGCGAAAAGCAGGCGCCATGAGCCGCATACTGTAAAAATGAGCGATCCTTGAGGTGCCGAGGGCTCATAATCAAGGCTTTCAACGCGGTTTTGTGCACCCATTCCCGCGCCCGCGGACTCCGGGATGCTGAATACTCCGGGATTTGCACGCCGCCCCCTGGGGTACCCGTGGGCAAAAAGCAACCACCCAGCCGAAATATGCATCCGGCGGGGCGGTTTATGCAGTACAGCGGCTGTGGATGCGCATGTCGCTCAGCGTTCTTGCCGACCGATGCAACGTCGTGCGTAGCCATTAATATCTTCGGTGAAACCGTCAAGGTCGTCGAGCGTGATAACGTTATCGGAAAGCAAGTTGGCTATCTCATAACGCATGGTGCTGCGGCGAATATCGTTCACAAGCACTCCTGAGGACAGCTTGTCCCTATTGATACGCTCTTCTAACGCCCAAAATCTACTGGACGCTTCACTGCCACCGTTCAGTATCTCGATGTACTGGCCGATGAGCATTTCCATATAGCTTTCTTGCCATTTTGGGAGCAGCTCTTTAAACAGCTTCCAGTCGCTTTCAGTTACCTCGCCCATATTGCCTCCGTTCACCAAACAGACTTAGCCATTCGATTTTTATTCTATTTGGTATTTTCGCTCACAGCCGTGGATGAGGGGACCATCGGTCTTCGAGTTCGAGCTTGAATGAATCGTTTGCTACAAAATGCGCCTAATTACTACGATGATTCGAATGCCTTCGACCATGCCGAAAAGGGTGAAAGTAAAACCGCAGGTAGAAAGCTTGCCGATTTTTTAAAAAGATGGGTGTGGTCGACCTCATCGAGTTCATCGTAGTAAATCGGCCTTTTTCTTGGCATGCGGTGAGTTAAATGCCAGCTCCCGTGCTGGAATTGCCCGCCCCATTCGTGAGTTGCGGTGAAATCGGGACTGTTAGACGCTCCAAGGTCCTCAACGGTCCGTATTTCACCGCAACTTGGAAGGGGCGAGCGGCGTTGGCCAAGCATTGCTGACGGGTTGGAACGGCTTAGGCTTGTTTGCGGCGCTTCCATTGCTTTCGGCACCAGCACATGAGTGCCTCTATGAAGGGAATCGTGATGAGGATGACCCATGCGGGATGGGGCTGTGCCAAACAAAGCCACATATAGAGGAACCGGCAATGGCGGCTGTTGCATAGACGACGCCGATCAGCTTGGAGAGATGATGTCGGTCGATAAAGTCGCCCATCGCCTCGTAGACGGGAATCAGAAAGACCAGAAAGAGCCCCATACCCCACGTGCCGCAGATGATGCCGAGCGCGAGATAGGCGAGGACGACAAGTGCAGGAAAGGGAAACTCGTTCCATGCGCGACCGATCTTGGTGTGGAAATGCTTGCCATGATGGTCGAGCTTGTCGTGTGCCTCTTTCCAGCTGGAAAACGTCTCGCCGTCGATGGTGACGGTGCCGTCGGCATTGGTATGTACGCTGTGTCCATCGTCCTCTAGCGTATCGATATGCAATCCGCCCGGCCCCACATGGACCTCTTCACCCTTGCGCTCGTTAGCCACGTGGATGCCGCTCCAACCAACATGAACCTCTTCACCTTTGTTGGGGTCGACAACGTGAATGCCGCGTGCAAGGGAAATGTCGACAAGTGGCTTGCCGTCAGGATCCACGTGCTCGGTAGAAGACTCGGCGCCTTCAGACTCGCCTGAATTATTGGCGTCAACGTCATCGTCGGCCGAGGTGTCGACATCGCTAGCCGCTTCCCCATATAGCAACTCATCCAGTGACACGCCATACAGCGCGGCGAGTGCAATAAGGTTATCGGTATCGGGCGAGGATTCGCTGCGTTCCCATTTGCTGACAGCTTGGCGGCTTACGCCCAACTGGGCAGCAAGAGCCTCCTGGGAAAGACCGGCAGCTCTGCGGCGATCGACGAGGCGCTATGCCATCGCAAGATCCATAGTGGTTCCTTTCATGTGGCGACCGTAATCGAATGAGCCGAGTATGCCGAGAATAACCGGTAGCGACCACCATTTCTAGTTAGAATCTGCCCCAACCCTACCGCAACTACGAGTAGCAACCCCCTAATGGCCTGCCATTTCATGACAAATGTTAGTACGCATAACAGCCAAGAGCCCTCTCAATACGTTGCGGTGGAATAGTTCCTGTTTCATGGCTCTGCTATGCCAAACAGGAACTATTCCACCGCAACTTACTATCAGGCCACGCACCCGCAGAGTAGCTACGGGTGCCTAGGGTAGGATGCGGCGTGCATTTTTGGGAGTTTTCAGCAGCCGAGGGTGCCTGCATACTGGATTTTGGGCGAAAGGCGGGCGCTATGGGTCGCGTTCTGTAAAAAATGGCCAGCTCTTGAGGCGTTGGGGCTCAGAATCAGGGCTTCCAGCGCTGTTTTGTGCGTCCGATCCCGCGCCCGCGGACTCCGGGATGCTGAAAACTCCAGAATTTGCACGCCGCCCCCTGGGGTACCTGCAGGCAAAAAGCAACCGCCCCGCCGAAATATGCAATCGGCGGGGCGGTTTATACAAAAAGGCGGTTGTGGACGCGTCAACGGCTCGCTAGAACTTGAATCCCAGAACAGGCTACTCAGCGCTCTTGAGGGCCCCGACCATGTCGATCTTGTTGAGGGTACGATTGGTAGCGAGGTTGACGATAAACGTAAAGCCAAAGGAAAGCACCACGGCAAGCACGTAGCTCAGCGGCTCGACTTCGACGTCAAAGTACAGCGACGGCATCTGCAAAATGTACGTAAAACTCTCGGCCAGCAAGCCGCCCAGCGGCACGCCCAGCGCAGCGCCAATCGCCGTGAGGATCAACGTCTCCTTGTTGACGTAATGGTGCACCTCACCGCGACGGAAGCCCAACACCTTAATGGTCGCCAGCTCGCGCTCGCGCTCGGAGATATTCGTGTTGGACAGCGTAAACACCACCACAAACGATAGGCACGCCGCCATGAAGGTCACGAGCACCACGACCGAATTGATAATCGTAAAGTTCGCCTCATAGTTTTCCCAATGCTCGGCCGTACTCGAAATCGTAAGCCAACCGTCACTCTTAAGATTCTTGCTAAACGCAATCTGGTCGGCCGACGAGCCCTTAAGCAGCACAAAGACGCCGTTAAGACGTGCGCTTCGACCGAACGCACGCTCATAGGTGCCCTGCGTCATGTAAAGCGTGTTGCCCAGATAGTTAAGCGAAATGTCGCTGACTTTGACCTTGGCAACATTGAGCGACGAATCCTGGACGTGAGCCGTATCGCCCGGCTGAATCCCCAGCACCAGCTGTGAACTTTTGCTCAGATACACGTCTCCGTCACGCAAAGGCAGCGGTTCTTTGGACTCATCCTCCAGACGCACGTAATCGCCCAAGTCACTCGTGCGGTTATCGGGCACCACGATCAGCTGCACGGTCTCGCTCTTGCCGCCAAACGTAAAGGTGACGTTGTCGGTCATAATCGGCAGGGTCGAGGTCACGGTCACGTTGAAATCATTGGCCGCGCTGCGCTCATCCAATGCCGCGCACGTCTGCGAAAAATCGTCGGGATTGGCGACCGCCAGCAGGTCGTAGCGCGTGATATGCCCGTACTGTTTGGGCGAAAGCGCCACCGACGTGTCGCGAATGCCCATACCGCAGATCACGAGCGCCGTGCAGCCGGCGATACCGAAGATGGTCATAAAGGCGCGCTTTTTGTAGCGGAACAGGTTACGCGCCGCCACCTTGTTTAAGAAGCCCATGCGGCGCCAGATAAATCCGATACGCTCGAGCAGAATGCGCGAGCCGGCGCGCGGGGCCTTGGGACGCATGAGCGAGGCCGGGGTCTCGGCCATCTCGTGGCGGCAGGCGATAATCGTGGCACCCACCACGCCCACGGCAAACAGCGCCACCGACACGAGCGACGACACGATGTCGTACGAGAGCAGCATCTGGGGCAGCGAGTACATGTCGTCGAACACCGTAAACAGGAACAGCGGCAGGCCCACAAATCCGATGATGTTGCCGAGCACGCCGCCGATCAGACATGCCCACAGCGCATAGTCCACGTATTTGGACAGGATGCGCTCGCGTGAATAGCCAAGCGCCTTGTACAGGCCAATAAGCGTGCGCTCCTCCTCGACCATGCGCGTGGCGGTGGTAAGACTGATGAGCACAGCGACGACAAAGAAGATAAATGGGAAAACCGTGGCGATGGCCTCGATCGAAGAACTGTCGCTCTCGACGCTCGAGTAGCTTGCGATGTTACCGCGGTCCTGAATGTACCAGGTGCATTCGCCCAGATCGGAAAGCTCGGCGCGGGCATCGGCAAAATGCTGGTCGGCGGCGGCGCGGCGCTGGTCCAACTCGGCCTGAGCCTGGACGCGCTCCTCGCTGCCCTCGGCCATACGGTTGATGTTATCCTGCTCGATCCCAAAGAGCATGGCGGCCTGACGCTCGGCCGTATCCAAGCTTGTCGGCGTGTCAACCGTCAACTCCTGGACGCGCGCCTTCTCACGCTCCTCGCGGATCTTCTCGATGTTGCCTTTGACCTCGTTGATCTTTGTCGTGTAGGCATCTGAATAGGAGTTAAGACTCTTGGCTCCCTCGACGATCACGTGGACTGCGGAGTAGGAAGAAGATGTCGCGGCATCTTCGCTCACATAGAACTTATAGTCCGCAGCCGAAGCAGCGCGAAAGGCGTTGACTGTCGAGTCGGAGCTCACGTCGGTAGGATCGAGGACCTCGGCCGTAATGGTGTAATCGCCCGCGGCAAACTGATCCTTGGCACTTTGGTTGGACGAGCTCGCGTCATTGGCGGCAAAACTCACCGTATCGCCGAGCTTTTTGCCCGAAGCCTTCAGGAACTTCGAAGTCACCGCGACCTCATCGGCGCTCTCGGGCAAATCGCCGTTCACGAGCACTGGCTGATCGATGTTCTCCTTGGAGAGACTTTGCACGACCACGCGCTCGCGCGTTGTGCCCACGGCGGTGTAGGCGGTCTCGGTGTAGATGCCCTCGGCCGTCTCGACGCCGTCGACCTCTTGGATAGCCGCAAGATCGTCACGCGTAAGGCCATAGGTCGACTGCACGTTAATGTCATAGACATTCTGCTGGTCAAAATAGGCGTCGACCGAATCGCACAAATCCTCGCAGCCCGCCTTAAGGCCGCACATCACGCTCACGCCAAGCGCAGTGATGACCACGATAGATAGGAAGCGCTTAAGACTGCCCCGAATCGTGCGGTAGATGCCACGGCGAAAAACCGTCGGCACCATATCGTTTGAGCTTTGAGCGGTACGGTAGGTCGCGAACTCCCGGTCGCGGCCCGCGTGCTCCGTATCGTGGTTTTGGCTGTTTTGGCAATCTTGGTCCATGGGCGCTACCACTCGATCGTCTCGATAGGCACGGGATTTTGCTGGACCGTCTCGCTCTCCACGCGGCCGCTCTTAAAGCGGATCAGGCGATCGGCCATGGGCGCCAGCGCGGAGTTGTGCGTGATGATGATGACCGTAATGCCCTGCTTGCGGCAGGTATCCTGCAGCAGCTGCAGGATCTGCTTGCCGGTTTTATAGTCGAGCGCGCCCGTGGGCTCGTCGCACAGGAGCAGCTTGGGGTTCTTTGCCAGTGCGCGGGCGATGGACACGCGCTGCTGCTCGCCGCCCGAAAGCTGCGCGGGGAAGTTGGCGAGGCGCTCGCCCAGGCCAACCTGGCGAAGCGTCTGTTCAGCATCGAGCGAATCGGGGCAGATCTGAGCTGCGAGCTCAACGTTTTCGAGGGCCGTCAGGTTGGGAACCAGATTGTAGAACTGGAAGACAAAACCGACGTCTGCGCGGCGGTATTCCACAAGCTGCGCCTCGTTGGCAGAGCTCACGTCGCGCCCGTCCACCGTCACGGTGCCGGAGGTCACCGTATCCATGCCGCCCAGAATGTTGAGCGCCGTGGTCTTGCCGGCACCCGAAGCACCCAGAATGATGGCGAGCTCGCCGCGCTCGACCGTAAAGCTCGCGCCGTCGAGCGCATGAATGCGGGCGTCGCCCTCGCCGTATGCTTTGATGACGTCTTTGAATTCGATATAGGCCATCGATTAATTCCCATCTGGTCGGATAACTCTTTAGTATTACCCATTTCCCACCGACCAAAAAGGGACAGGTTTATTTTGGCAGGTTTTATATGGGGAAACGGCAGCTATAGATGAGGCTACGGGGAGGCAGAGACATCATCGACGGGGTCAGGCCGACCGCCAAACACAACGCACGCATCTCTATCTGTCAGCCAAATCATTCGAACAGCTGTTCGTTTCTATGATATGATTCCGCTATCTAAGCAGGCCAATACGCAGAAAGGCGCCAACATGGCGTTCGACTTTAAGAAGGAATGCAAGGAGCTCTACAAACCTGCAAGCAAGCCGAGCATCGTAACTGTCCCGCCATTCAATCTCAGGGCGGGATTCAGTCGGGATTCAGTTTCAACAAACGGCATCATCCGGTAACCGATATGTAAGGCTGTATAAATCATTTCCATTTGCCTAACAAAATGACCGCTCGGCTAACAAGCTCGGCCCATGTCCTCAAGCGATGGTACTGTTCTCTAGAGTTCATATTAGAGAGGGGTGCTCCATGGAGATCACCATCAATCGCGAAATTGGGAAGCTCGGACTTCCCAGGCATCTTGTGCTTGGCATGGATCCAGGAATTGCAAGCTGCGGATTCGCACTTATCGACACAGCCAATCATGAAATCCTGGATTTGGGCGTCAGATTATTTGACTCTCCAACTCATCCTAAAACGGGCCAAAGTCTTGCGGTTATTCGCAGGGGCTTCCGCTCTACCCGTCGAAACATTGACCGTACCCAGGCGCGCCTGAAGCACTGTCTCCAAGTCCTCAAGGCTTATGGCCTCATCCCCCAAGACGCCACCAAAGAGTACTTCCACACCACAAAAGGCGACAAGCAGCCGCTCAAGCTTCGCGTTGATGGACTTGACCGCCTGCTCAACGATCGCGAGTGGGCACTAGTCCTTTACTCCCTCTGCAAGCGCCGTGGATACATCCCCCACGGAGAAGGCAATCAGGATAAATCAAGCGAAGGCGGCAAGGTTCTATCTGCCCTTGCGGCCAACAAGGAAGCAATTGCGGAGACCTCGTGCCGCACCGTTGGCGAATGGCTCGCTCAGCAGCCTCAAAGTCGCAATCGTGGCGGCAATTACGACAAGTGTGTAACGCACGCCCAGCTTATCGAAGAAACTCATATCCTATTTGATGCTCAACGCTCCTTTGGCTCCAAATACGCTTCGCCGGAATTTGAGGCCGCATATATCGAGGTTTGCGATTGGGAGCGTTCGCGCAAAGACTTCGACCGCCGCACGTACGACCTCGTCGGACACTGCTCATATTTCCCAACAGAAAAACGAGCTGCACGCTGCACGCTTACGAGCGAACTCGTTTCAGCCTATGGCGCACTCGGCAACATCACCATCATCCACGAAAACGGGACCTCTCGCGCCCTGAGCGCAACGGAGCGCGATGAATGCATTGCAATCCTGTTCTCGTGCGAGCCAATTCGAGGCAACAAAGATTGTGCTGTTAAATTCGGCGCCCTCCGAAAAGCGCTCGACCTTAGTTCCGGCGATTACTTTAAGGGAGTTCCAGCTGCCGACGAAAAAACGCGCGAGGTGTACAAGCCCAAGGGATGGCGCGTGCTCCGCAATACCCTCAATGCAGCCAACCCCATTCTCCTGCAGCGTTTGCGCGATGACCGCAATCTCGCCGATGCCGTTATGGAGGCGGTGGCATACTCTTCAGCCCTCCCCGTACTCCAAGAGCAGCTTCAGGGGCTACCGCTTTCGGAAGCGGAGATCGAGGCGCTTTGTAGGCTTCCCTATTCATCCAAAGCTCTTAACGGCTATGGCAACCGTTCCAAAAAAGCACTCGACATGCTGCTCGATTGCCTCGAGGAGCCCGAGGTCCTCAACCTTACGCAGGCCGAAAATGACTGTGGCCTGCTGGGACTTCGCATCGCTGGCGCCCAGCTCGAGCGCTCCGATCGCCTGATGCCCTATGAGACCTGGATCGAACGTACCGGTCGAACAAATAACAATCCCGTCGTCATTCGCGCCATGTCGCAAATGCGAAAAGTGGTCAACGCCATCTGCCGCAAGTGGGGCGTGCCAAACGAAATCCACGTTGAGCTTGATCGAGAGCTCAGGTTGCCTCAGCGCGCAAAAGACGAGATTGCCAAGGCCAATAAGAAGAACGAGAAAAATCGCGAGCGCATTGCCGGGCAAATCGCTGAGCTGCGTGGCTGCACGGCAGATGAGGTCACGGGCAAACAGATAGAGAAGTACCGCCTGTGGGAAGAGCAGGAATGCTTCGACCTTTACACGGGCGCTAAAATCGAAGTCGATCGCCTAATTAGCGACGACACCTACACGCAGATTGACCACATCCTGCCGTTCTCTCGCACGGGAGAAAACTCGCGCAACAATAAAGTCCTGGTCCTCGCCAAAAGCAATCAGGATAAACGCGAACAGACACCTTACGAATGGATGTCCCACGACGGTGCGCCTTCATGGGATGCTTTTGAGCGTCGCGTTCAGGAAAACCAGAAACTCAGCCGTCGCAAAAAGAACTTCCTGCTGGAAAAAGACCTTGATACCAAGGAAGGCGAATTCTTAGCACGCAGCTTCACCGACACCGCCTATATGTCGCGAGAAGTATGCGCTTACCTCGCCGACTGCCTGCTGTTCCCCGATGATGGCGCAAAGGCACATGTTGTTCCTACCACTGGCAGAGCGACCGCATGGCTGCGTCGCAGGTGGGGGCTTAACTTTGGTTCGAATGGCGAAAAAGACCGCTCGGACGATCGTCACCATGCCACCGATGCTTGTGTGATTGCAGCATGTAGTCGAAGCCTCGTGATTAAAACCGCTCGAATCAACCAAGAGACACACTGGAGCATAACCAGAGGTATGAACGAGACCCAACGCCGCGATGCCATCATGAAGGCTCTCGAAAGTGTTATGCCCTGGGAAACCTTTGCGAACGAAGTACGCGCGGCGCACGATTTCGTCGTACCCACCCGCTTTGTTCCGCGTAAGGGAAAGGGCGAGTTGTTCGAGCAGACGGTCTATCGCTATGCCGGCGTTAATGCACAGGGCAAAGACATTGCTCGCAAGGCGAGCTCCGATAAGGACATCGTCATGGGCAACGCCGTTGTGTCGGCAGACGAGAAGTCGGTCATCAAGGTGAGCGAAATGCTGTGTCTGAGGCTCTGGCATGACCCGGAGGCCAAGAAGGGGCAGGGCGCTTGGTACGCAGACCCCGTCTATAAGGCGGATATTCCTGCACTTAAGGGTGGGACGTATGTGCCCAGGATTGCGAAGCAAAAATATGGGCGGAAGGTCTGGAAAGCCGTTCCCAATAGCGCTTTAACTCAAAAACCACTCGAAATATATCTGGGTGACCTCATTAAAGTCGGGGATAAGCTCGGTCGCTACAATGGCTACAACATTGCAACGGCCAATTGGTCCTTTGTTGACGCTCTCACGAAAAAGGAGATTGCATTCCCCTCGGTTGGAATGCTCTCAAACGAATTGCAACCGATAATTATTCGCGAGAGCATTCTCGATAATTAAGGCCAATAGGGGCGATTTAACTTCCAAAAATCGCCCCTTCCCGATATGCGTTTACCTATTTCCAATTTCCACATTACAGCAATGTTTATGACGGGGTCTTCTGGCTGTAGCGAATCGCCTTACACATACATCCTTCCGAAGGCAATAGACTTAGCTTAGCAAAATGTCCCCTGATTGCCTGACCTTGAGCACGCACCCTTCCCCAAGGTGATACGCTCGCAGTACGTTTGCCATGAATGTTATAGCGGTCTTGAGCACACGCCCTTCCCCAAGGTGATACGCTTATCTCATTGACGTACCATCCACACCAAGTGTCTTGAGCACGCGCCCTTCCCCAAGGTGATACGCTGAGCTCGAGGAGCTCAAAGCCAAGCCGGCAGTCTTGAGCACGCGCCCTTCCCCAAGGTGATACGCTCAACCTCACGACCTTTATCGACAACGCTAAGTCTTGAGCACGCGCCCTTCCCCAAGGTGATACGCTCGCGGCACCCGCTTCTCAGCTGGTGTCCTAGTCTTGAGCACGCGCCCTTCCCCAAGGTGATACGCTT
>CBCTZJ010000030.1:0-22744 GCA_965151385.1 uncultured Collinsella sp.
GGGCTCCTATCTTTTTAGTGCCCTCGGATTGGGTCATAGTGTCTGTCGTTGCCAAAACATCGGCGCCATCTTTGTAATGTGAAAAGGGGCTGAACCTTTGTCACATTCGGTCTGCGACGTTATTTTGTTTGGAGCGAGCGAGGGGTCCTATGACAGTTCGTCGGCTACTTGGTGCTCGTAGAAGGCTTCGATTACGGCGTTGAAGTCGCGGGCGAAGTCTTCCATGGTTCCGCGCCAGGTGGCTCGGCCGGGTTTTCCCTGGCCAACATAGGCAGTTTGAATGCCGCAGGCGGGACTGGGGAAGTCGCGCTTGGGATCGTTGCCCACCATAAGGACCTCGTGCGGCTCGAGCCCCATCACCTGAAGCTGCTCTAGATAGTAGGTGGCATCGGGCTTGCAGCGGGTGGTGTTTCCCATGTGCGTGACGAGCTCAAAGGGGGCGTCGGCCAGGTCGCCCCAACCCATGCGGCACTCGATGGCCCCCTGCGGAAAGCTGGGGTTGGTAAAGAGCGCGCAACGTAGCCCTGCATCCTGTACGGCCTGAAGCGCGGCGTGTGCGCCCGGCATGGCGTGGGCGTTGATGACATCGTCGTTCTTGTACGGAAGAACTTCGCGGTCGTAGTAGGTAAACGCCTCGTAGATGAGTGGGTCCGAGAGGCAAATGCCGCACCGGCGCTCAACCTCTTCTTGGTAGAACTCAAGATTGGTGCGATTATCCGTGCCGCTTCGGCGATTGGCGTTGAGGTCGACCAAGATAGTGCCGAGGCGTGCCATCGTGCCACCGTGGCTGCGGCGACCGATATCCGCGAGCATCGACGAGACATCCTTAAAATAGCGAAGGATGAACGCGTTGAGGTTGATGCTGAGAAGCGTTTCGTCCATATCGAAAACGACTGCTTTGAGCACGCGGGCACCTTTCTCGATAAATCGTTCCAGAATCGTTGGCTCCGGATACTTTACCCCAAAGCCAAATGCCTGGCTGGTTATCGTCAAGTTGTGGAGACGTGTGTTCATAAGATTACGAAAAAGTCTCCACACGAGTAAAAAATCGCAGTTCACGCTTGAAATCGAACTCATTTCCCCGTAACCTATACGAACGTGATTGCATAAGCGTCACATTAGTATCTGTCGGCTCCCGAGTGTTCCTAAACGTTGTGTGCTTGTCGCACCCTTCTGTAGGTCCTAGCAATCGGGGCCCCGTAGTTCGAAAGGGGTCCACCTTTGAGTGAGATTCAGAACTCGTCCATTTTCTCTCTTGACGATGTCAATGAGGAGGAGATGAACAACCTCATCGACGGTACGATTACCGACTTTGATGAGGGCGATCTCGTTAACGGCACTGTCGTTAAGATCGAGCATGACGAGGTGCTCGTTGACATCGGATTCAAGTCCGAGGGCGTTATCCCGGTCCGCGAGCTGTCCATCCGCAAGGACGCTAACCCTGCAGACATCGTTGCACTCGGTGATCCCATCGAGGCTCTGGTTCTCCAGAAGGAGGACAAGGACGGTCGTCTGGTCCTGTCCAAGAAGCGTGCCGAGTACGAGCGTGCTTGGAACCGCATCGAGGAGAAGTTCAACTCCGGCGAGAACGTCGAGGGCGAGGTTATCGAGGTTGTCAAGGGCGGCCTGATCCTCGACATCGGCCTGCGTGGCTTCCTGCCCGCTTCCCTCGTCGACCTCCGTCGTGTCAAGGACCTCACCTCCTACATGGGCACCCGCATCGAGGCTCGCGTCATCGAGATGGACCGCAACCGCAACAACGTCGTCCTCTCCCGTCGCGTCGTGCTCGAGGAGTCCCGTAAGGCCGAGCGCTCCGAGATTCTGTCCAAGCTCAAGTCTGGCATGCGTCTCCAGGGCACCGTTTCCTCCATCGTCGACTTCGGCGCCTTCGTCGACCTCGGCGGTATCGACGGCCTCATCCACATCTCCGAGCTCTCCTGGAACCACGTCAACCATCCTTCTGAGGTTGTCAAGGTCGGCCAGGAGGTCGAGGTCGAGGTTCTCGACGTCGATCTCAACCGCGAGCGCATCTCCCTGGGTCTCAAGCAGACCACCGAGGATCCGTGGCGTGCACTGGTCAAGAAGTACCCCGTCGGCGCTATCGTCGAGGGCACTGTGACCAAGCTTGTCCCGTTCGGCGCTTTCGTCGACCTGGGCGAGGGCATCGAGGGCCTGGTGCACATCTCCGAGATGGCCAACAAGCACGTCGATCAGCCTTCTCAGGTCACCCATGTGGGCGACAAGGTTCAGGTCAAGGTCATGGAGATCGACCTCGACCGTCGTCGTATCTCCCTGTCCATGAAGTCCGCTGCTGAGACTCTGGGCGTCGAGATCGAGGTTACCCCGCTTCCTTCCGAGAAGAAGGACGAGGAGACCGACGCCGAGTAAATCGGTTTGACGATCACTTGTTTTAAGGGATCCGTCCGTAATGGACGGGTCCCTTTTTGCAATTGGTGCCGAGATGCATGATGCTGCCCATGCTGTCTGCAGGCTATTTGGTTGTCGTGCATGAAAAAATGCCGACATCCCGCCTCGGGGAGGAGGCGGGAACGCACCGAGTAGACGGAGGGGTGCGGAGCGCGGTCGCGTCTCGACTGACGACGTTGCCCATCGACAACCCTATTGTACTGCATGGCGTGGTTCTTGGTTTATCGTGTCGAACGCTTGTGTTGTGCCATTGCCTGTGGTGACGGTGTGCTACACTCTTGCACTGCTGAGTGGGCCAGACGGTCGCGCGATGTGCTGCTTGCAGTACGCGTGAGGAAAGTCCGGGCTCCAGAGGGCGGGATGCCGGCTAACGGCCGGGCGGAGTGATCCGACGGAAAGCGCCGCAGAAAAGAAGACTCCCACCTGCGCCGCAAGGCGTAAAGGGAAAAGCTGAAACGGTGGTGTAAGAGACCACCAGCGTCGTGGCAACACGGCGGCTTGGCAAGCCCCATCCGGAGCAAGCGCGAGTAGGAACGCTATGGGCCGGCCCGGTCCGCGTTCGGGTAGCGTGCGTGGAGCTGCATGGTAACGTGCAGACAAGATAAATGACCGTTCACGACAGAACCCGGCTTATAGGCCCACTTGGCAACTATGTTGACGCTGCGAACCCGTCAGCGCGGCAATCTGCCTTTCAAGCCTTCGGGCATGACCATAAGGTCAATGCCCTCGTCTTTCAAGGCACCTTGCTCGCGCTGACGGGTTCTCGCCTTCGACGGCGTCAGCTGGCCGATTTGGCGCTCATTCGTCGGTCGCCGCCATAAGGCGTGCTCCCTCCTCTTTCGGGCCAAATCGACTCAGCTGACGCCGTCTCGCTGTTTTTGCCTGGTCATTGACTTTGCCGTTCTATTTACCGGGGTTACCGGTACTGTCTTTGCCGTATTATTGAGGCTGTTTGTTGCTGCGCTTTATTCTGTTGAGGGACTTTGTTGGACAGCTATTTTACTCTGCAATCGAATATTGAGGCTTCGGGCGAGTTTGTGGACCGCAAGAGCCGGTTTATTGCCCAGCTGGTCCATATTGAGTCCGAGGATGAGGCGAATGCCTTTATCGAGATGGTTCGCAAGCGTCATTACGACGCTCGACACAATGTTCCCGCGTGGATTTTGGTCGATGGGCGCGAGCGCCAGAGCGATGATGGTGAGCCGAGCCGCACGAGCGGCATGCCGACGCTCGAGGTGCTGCGCGGTGCGGGGCTCAAAAATGTTTGCTGCGTGGTGACGCGCTATTTTGGTGGCACGCTGTTGGGGCCTGGTGGCTTGGTACGCGCCTATACCGCGGCGACGCAGGCGGCGGTGGCCGCGGCTCAGGAGGCAGGGCAGATCGTTGAGATGACAAGCGTCGTGCCGGTTGACGTGCATGTGGCCTATCCGCAGTATGAGCAGGTGCTTCGTTTGGCGCAGGATTCGGGTGCCAAGGTTTCGGATACCGATTTCGCGGATGCCGTGACACTTCATTTTGTGTTTAAGGCAGGGGAGCAGGAGTCGTTTTGCGTTAAGATGCGCGAGCTTATGGCGGGGCGCGAGGAGATCGAGGTCGGCGCTCCCGAGTTTGCCGAGTTCTAACGACGACGGCCGGCGTTCTTTTGGATGGATCCCAAACGCGCCGGCCGTCGTTTTATGTTGCTGCCGTTTACTCGGCGAGCTGCTTTAGCACATCGCAGGCGATCTCGACGGCATCGTCGATGCAGCCGGGGCAGCTGCGGAGCGGACCTTTATCCGATCCGATGCCCTTGAGCGTGCCGCAGACGGTCGTCGTGTTCTTCTCGCCAAATCGCTTGGCAATCTCGCGCGACAGCTTGTAGGTCTGGCCTTTGGTCTTGGGGTTTTCCATGCCGTCGCTCATTACAAAGCCCATGATGGCCACGGCGCCCGAGATGGCGCCGCAGGTCTCGGTCATGCCACCCATGCCGGCGCCAAAGCCCTCGGTGAGGGTAAAGGCGGTCTGGGGGTCGAGCCCGACGGCAGGTGCGAGCGTGCAGGCAACGGCCTGTGCGCAGTTAAAGCCGCGGGCGTGGTATTCGGCAGCCTGAGCCTGGCAGGCGGCGGTGTCGAGCTGGGTGGTATCGATCTGCTTCATCGTTGTCTCCTTGGTCACGGTGTACCCGCCTATGGTACCCGTGACGGGGCATGTAATCATCGAGAGCTTCATGTATGCCTCATTTTTATCTATCGAGCAAATGCCCAAGGCTTGAGATAAATACCCCTAATCAATTTGTCCCATAACCTACCTTGGGGATGGGTTGAGAGGGGTGCAGGGTAGCGGTATCGTGAACCGAATAAAACGTAACCCAGGTAAGGGAGCTAGATATGAGCGAGCAGACTATCGGTACTACATGTGTTCAGGGCGGCTATCACCCGGGAGATGCGGAGCCGCGCCAGGTGCCCATCTACCAGTCCACCACGTGGAAGTACGACACGTCGGAGCACATGGGCAAGCTGTTTGACCTGGAGGAGTCTGGCTACTTCTACAGCCGTCTGCAGAACCCCACGTGCGATTTGGTTGCCGCCAAGATCTGCGAGATGGAGGGCGGCACCGCAGCGATGCTCACGAGTTCGGGCATGGCTGCGAACTTCCTCGCGATCTTTAACGTTGCCGGTGCCGGCGATCACGTGGTCGCAAGCTCTGCCATTTACGGCGGTACGTATAACCTGCTCGCCCACACCATGGGTCGCATGGGCTTGACCTGCACGTTCGTTGCCCCCGACTGCACCGATGAGGAGCTCGAGGCAGCCTTCCAGCCCAACACAAAGCTCGTCTTTGGCGAGACGATCGCAAACCCCGCCCTTGCCGTGCTCGATATTGAGCGCTTTGCCAAGGCCGCACATGACCACGGTGTGCCGTTGATGGTCGACAACACCTTCCCGACGCCCGTGATGTGCCGTCCCTTTGAGTGGGGCGCCGACATCGTTACGCACTCCACCACCAAGTACATGGATGGACATGCTGCCTACCTGGGCGGCGTGATCGTCGACCACGGCCAGTTTGACTGGATGGCCCATGCGGACAAGTTCCCGGGTCTCACCACGCCTGACGAGAGCTACCATGGCGTGACCTATGCCGAGAAGTTCGGTCGCGAGGGCGCCTTCATTACCAAGGCCACCGCGCAGCTCATGCGCGATCTTGGCCCCATGCAGAACCCGCAGGCGGCGTTCTTCTTGAACAGCTCGCTCGAGAGCCTGCATGTGCGCATGCCGCGTCATTGCGAGAACGGCCTGGCCGTTGCCAAGTTCCTGCAGAGCCATCCCAAGGTGCGCTTCGTGAGCTATCCGGGCCTGGAGGGCGACAAGTACTATGACCTCGCTCAGAAGTACATGCCAAACGGTACCTGCGGCGTTGTGAGCTTTGGCTTTAATGGTGGTCGCGCGGCGGCCGAGACCTTTATGAAGAGCCTCAAGCTCGCCCAGATCGCCACGCATGTGGCCGACGCCCGCACCTGCTGCCTGCATCCCGCTAACGCTACGCACCGCCAGATGAACGATGAGGAGCTCATCGCCTGTGGCATCTCCGCCGACATGGTGCGCCTGTCGTGCGGCCTCGAGGACACGGCCGATCTGATTGCCGACCTTGAGCAGGCACTCGAGCAGTGCTAGGCTAGCTCCGTACAAGGTGCCGATGCTGGCAGAAAGCTTCGGTGACCTTTCGTTCCGATTCCGTAGGCGGGACCCCAATCGCGGCTGTTTGCAGGCGATCGGGGCCCCGTTTTTTGCGTTAGGCCACTCGAAAGGATGGATATGGAGAAAACTGCAGAGCAGCTGCGCCGCGAGCACATTGTCCTAGAGGGCGACACCCATGGCAAGAACAAGTGGGCGATTCTGTTCACCGTGCTCATCATGACGTTTATGGTGTGTCTGGATTCGACCGTCGTGACCGTGGCGCTGCCCGTGATGCAAAAGGAGCTGGGCGTGGGCCTCGATCGCATTCAGCTGGTAAGTTCGGTGTATCTGCTTGCGACTTGCGTGGCTATGTTGCCGTTTGGCCGTCTGGGCGACGTGCGCGGCAAGGTGAATGTGTTCCAGTTGGGCGTCATCGTCTTTTCGGTCGGTTCGCTGCTGTGCGGCCTTTCGGCCTCGCTTGAGGTTCTTATCCTGGCACGCATTGTTCAGGGCATCGGTTGCGCGGCGGCCATGGCTAACAACATGGGTATCATCACCGAGTCGTTTCCGGCGCGCGAACGAGGCCGTGCCATGGGTATTCTCGCGACCTTTGTGGCCCTCGGCATGATGTGTGGCCCCGTGCTCGGCGGCATGCTGGTGGCAAGCTTTCCCTGGGAGAGCATCTTCCTCATCAACCTGCCCATTGGCGTGATCTCGTTTATCGTGGGACTCTACACGCTGCCGCATGTTAGGCCAGAGGCCGGCGAACGTCCCATGCCCCTTGCCGAGGCCGCTCGTCGCTGCTTTGCAAATTCGGCCTTCACCATCAACCTTGCCTGCATGCTCATCGTGTTCGTTGGCATTGGCGCATCCGAGTTTATTCTGCCGTTCTATTTTCAGGACGCCCACGGCTTTGGTTCTGACATTTCCGGATTGCTCTTTTTGGCGCTGCCAATGGTGAATGCCTTTATCGGCCCGCTTTCGGGAACGGTTTCGGACCGTGTTGGCTGCGAGGGTCCCACGGCGGTCGGCCTGGGCGTGTATGTGTGCGGTCTCTTTGCAGTAAGCACGCTCGACGAGCACTCTTCTATCCCTGTGATCGTGTGCTGCGTCGCATTTATGTCGTGCGGTACGTCGATTTTCCAGAGCCCCAACAACTCGCTGTACATGGGCTCGGCTCCGCGCGAGGCACTTGGCTTTGCGGGTAGTCTGGGTAGCCTGGCGCGTTATGCGGGTATGGCACTCGGCATTACGGTGGCGTCGAATATCCTGTATGGACAGATGAGCGTGGCGATGGGCGAGGCCGTGACCAGTTTTGTTGCAGGACGTCCGGATGTGTTCCTGTTTGGTTTCCGTTCGGTGTTCTATGTGTTGATGGCTGTGGCCGCTGTGGGCTTTGCGCTTGCCATGGTGCGTTTGGTGAAGATGCGCGCCCGCCATTAGCGTGTTGGGAGGCTGTCTGCCACGATTCGCGCCGTCCCAAAAAGACTGGTTTGTGGTGCGATGCGGCTTGTGGGACGGGCGGGGGTCGGTCCGTGGTAGACTATCGAACAACGTTTATTAATCGCGCGGTATCGTTGCCGCGAGAAGGGGTTGCGCCATGCAGGAGCTTGAGGATCGTATTCGCCATGACGGCATCGTAAAGGCCGGTAACGTCCTTAAGGTTGATGCCTTCCTCAACCACCAATGCGACGTTGAGCTGTTCGACCACATGGGCGCCGAGTGGGCCCGACTGTTCGAGGGTGTCGAGATCAACAAGATCCTGACGATTGAGGCTTCGGGCATTGGCATGGCTTGCATCGCGGCTCAGCATTTTGGCGGCGTGCCGGTGGTCTTTGCCAAGAAGGCGCAGTCCATCAACCTCGACGGCGAGCAGTATGCCACGACCATCTACTCCTTTACCAAGCAGAAGGAGTACCCGGTCATCGTTGGCAAGCGCTTCCTGTCCGAGGGCGACAAGGTCCTGATTATTGACGACTTCCTGGCCAACGGCTGCGCGCTCGAGGGTCTTATCAAGATCTGCGAGGCTGCGGGTGCCGAGGTATCCGGTATTGGCATTGCGGTGGAGAAGGGCTTCCAGGGCGGTGGCGATAAGCTCCGCGAGCGCGGCTTCCGCGTCGAGAGCCTGGCCCGTATCGCCGATATGGACTGCGAGACCGGCGAGATCACCTTCGCCTAAGTGCGCAACACAAGCGATTGGTATGCGATGTGACAAAGGGACTGTCCCTTTGTCACATTTTTTGTATGAGGGGAGGTGTTGATATGGATGAGAACAAGATGGGATGGCGTGAGTATGCGCACTATGCCGAGATGTCGGTCGAGGAGTTGGCACGCGATTGCGAGGTTCAGGTGTTTCGCGCGACGGGCCCGGGCGGACAGGGCGTCAACACGACGGACTCGGCGGTGCGCATGAAGCATGGGCCCACGGGGATTACCGTGACGGCGCGCGAGAGCCGCAGTCAGTTCCAAAACCGTAGCAGCTGCCTGCGTAAGCTGCGCGCTGAGCTTGAGCGTCGCGGGCGTCCACCGCGCCGACGCGTAAAGACCAAGGTGCCTCAGCGCTCTCGCCAGCGCAGGCTCAATGACAAGCACTTCAACGCCATTAAAAAGGCCACCCGTCGCACGCCGGGCAGCGACGAATAGCTTCCTCATAAGTTGCGTTGAAATAGGGTCTGTTGTGCGGCTTTAACTCCATAAACAGTCCCTATTTCACCGCAACTTATGGGGGTTAGCGGGTTGGGTGCCAGACTTCGAGGACGGCGGGAAGGACGTCGACCTCGATGCGCGAGGCGACAACGGGCTCGCCGTCGGCCTGGATGGGGTAGTCGGGCTCCTCAAAGGTAAGCGCGGCATGGCGGCAGCGGCGCATACGAACCGGCGGCAACTTGGTATGGTGACCGTCCTTGGCCGAAAGAAACATAGGCAGGGCAACCGCGCGAGGGACAGGGCCGCAGGCGTAGCAAACATCGAGCTTGCCGTCGCACGGGTCGGCGTCGGGACAGATGCGATAGCCCGAACCATAGGTGGGCCCCAGCTGGATGGCCATAATAATCGCGCGTACGCACTCGGCGGGCGCGCCATCAAAGCTGACTGTCATGGTGTAGTTGCGGTAGCGCAGACCAAACTGCTCCAGACCCGAGAGGGTATAGAGCGGAGCGCCGGCGAGGCCCGTCTTTTTGCGCAGCTCGGTGGTGCCCAGGCCGATGGCGGCATCGATACCGACCGAAAGCGTCTGGTCGTAGTATTCAACGGTGGCCTCGCCGCTTCCGTTTGCGGGACTCCATGAGCGAATGCGCCCGATATCCTGGTGCTGCAGCTCGCAGGTGAGCAGCGCGCCAAAATTCTTGCCGGAGAAATCTTCGATGCCGAGCGTCTGGGCAAAATCGTTGCCGGAGCCCACGGGCAGGACGGCAAGAGCGGGGCGGGCGTCCTCCTTTTGCGTCATAAGCCCGTTGACGACCTCGTGGATCACGCCGTCGCCGCCGAGTGCGATAACGGTGCGATAGCCCTGAGCCTGTGCGGCAAGCTCCTTGGCGTGTCCCATGTGCTCGGTTAGCACCAGGTCAAACTGGGATGCGCGCGCGGTCATATCCAAAAAGCGTTGCAGGCGCTCGGCAACTTCGCGTGCCGCACCCGACTGGGCGGCTGGGTTGGCGATGATGAGCGTGCGACCAAAATCAGTTCCGTGCATGGGGTGACTCCCGGCGTATGACGTGACGGTGCGGTCTCGCTCGGGTCGAATTGCTCCCGATTGTGGCTGCACGGCGAATACTAACGTCTACTCTATCAGGTCGTTGTGGCGCTCGATAGCCTCTGCCACCGTGCCGCCCTCGTCCACAATAAGCGAGCGGCGCTTGGGTGAGATGATGCGCTGGGCGGGGTACACGCCGCGGTGGCCGCCGGCGAGATAGCTGATAAACGCCACGATCACGAAGAAGCCGGCGGCCGTGCCGTGGAACAGGTCGATGGCCATCATACAGGTGGTGATGGGCACGTTGAGGCCGGCGCAGAAGACGCCGAGCATGCCGAGAGCCGCCAGAAAACTGGGGTCGAGACCGGTGAGGCAGCCGATCCAGCCACCGAGTGCCGCACCGATGCCAAACAGGGGCGTGACCTCGCCGCCTTGGAAGCCCGCGCCCAGGGTAAGCGCTGTGACGACCAACTTGATGGCTGCGTCCGCCAGGGTGGTGTTGCCTGCAAATCCGGCGCCGGAAAGCCACGTGGAAAGGCCGGCGTAGTCCCAGGCGTCGAGGAGGGCATAGGCGGCCAAAACCACGAGTGCGCCGATGAGTGCGCGAACAAGGTAATTGGTGATAAAGCGACCGTACAGGCTCTTGACGGTTCGAACCGACCAGGCAAAGAGACGTGCCGTCAGACCGAAGATGATGGCGCTGATAACAACGATGACAACCGTCCGTGATGTCATGGTTGGAACGCTGGCGATGACATTCGCTTCGTACTCGGTACCCAGGGCGAGTGATGTAAAGTAGCCGGTAAACGAGGCGACCAGACAGTAGATGCCCGCGGTGTAGTCGATCTTGCCGATAAAGCACATTTCCATGCCAAAGAACGCGCCGGCAAGGGGCGAACCGAATACGGCGCCAAAGGCCGACGAGATGCCGGCGAGCATGAGGTCGTGGTGGTCATGCTTTTCGAGGTGGGCGAGGCTCGAGATGTTGCTGGCGATAGTGCCGCCAATCTGCACCGCGGCTCCCTCGCGACCGGCCGACCCGCCCGTTAGGTGCGTGAGCGTGGAGCAGACGAAGGTGAGGACGGCCATGCGCATATGGATGAGGCGTGTGCCCAGGGCGGAGTCAATGACCAGGTTGTTGCCACGCTTGGCGGCGAGACCGTGGTTTTTGTACACCCATGTGGTGGCAACGCCCACAACGGGAAGCAGCGCGTAAATCCACGCATGGTGCTCACGATAATCGGTCGCGATATTCAGCGAGGCCAAAAACGCCCAAGCGGCAACGCCCATGGCGAGAGAGACGATGACGACAAGTATGAGCAACTTGGCGCTCGCGAATAGGTTGCGGACGTTGCGGCGCGTGTCGACAGCCAAGAGATGCTCGGAGCGGGTGAGCTGATGCCTGCCTGCCATGATGACGTCGTTCAGGGAGAAAAAACCGCCATCGTCGAGCGGCTGGGGATGATCCTGCGCTTCGTTTGCGCTTTCGGGTTTGTCGTTATGAGCCATACGTTCCTCTTTTAGGTTGCAACGCAAGCATTATAAAACGTGGTAAACGCGACGAGCCGGTGGGTTGGTTTCCATTCTGTTTCGCGGCCTGCAACCGACAGGTGTATTTGCGGGTGCAGGCCGAGTCGCGGTCGTGCATCGGGGGATTATACTGAGACAAGCATAAAGAATCGGCGCCCCTGTTGTGCGCCGTGGCATTAAGAGGTGCATATGGCAGAGAAACTCATTCCGCTGGAGGACGCGCAGTCGATTGTTTTGTCGCACGTTGCTCCGACCGATCTCGTCGAGATTCCCGTGTGGCAGGCCGCCGGTCTTCCCTTGGCCGAGGACGCGGTGGCCGATATCGACATCTCGCCGTTTGCCAACAGCGCTATGGACGGATATGCCGTGCGCTCGGCGGACTTGGTGCAGGCGTCTGGCGAGGCGCCGGTGACGCTCGACGTTATCGGACACGAGGCCGCGGGCCATGTGTTTGAGGGCGCAATCGCCCCGGGCGAGACCGTCCGCATTATGACAGGCGCGCCGGTGCCCGAGGGTGCCGACGCCGTAGTGAAATACGAGATCGTCGAGGTGCTCGATGGTGACGGCAACGAGGGCTCACACGTCCGCTTCTCGGCGCCGGCCAAGGTGGGGGAGAACGTTCGCTCTGCCGCCGAGGAGGCCCATGCCGGCGATGTTGTGATACACGCCGGCGAGGTCGTGGCTCCGGCGGGCGCGGGCCTGCTGGCAAGCGCCGGTTACGCGAGCGTGAAGGTGCACGCTGCCCCACGTGTGGGCATCATCTCGCTGGGCACGGAATTGGTCGCACCGAGTAAAGTACCGGCGCGCGGTCAGATTCGCGATTCCAACTCCTCGGCGTTGATGGCCGAAGCACTCGATGCAGGAGCCGAGCCCGTGTTCTACGGCATTGCGTCTGATGATGAGCAGGCGATCGACGAGCTGGTGCATCGCGCGGTGCAAGAGTGCGATTTTGTCATTACGAGCGGAGGCGCCTCGGCGGGCGATTACGACTATGTGACGGCACTCGTCCGGCGCGAGGGCGAGGTGCTGTTCGATCGCATCTCGATGCGTCCGGGCAAGGCCATCACGTTTGGCTTGCTCGGGGGTAAGCCCTACCTGGGGCTTTCAGGCAATCCGGCTGCGGCGTATGTGGGCTTTGAGATGCTCGCCCGTCCGGCGATTCGCAAGATGCGCGGCTTTGCCGAGGGTCCGCGTCCCGTGCAGCAGGCGACGCTCACGCACGGTGTGAAAAAGCGCCAGGACCGACGCTTCTTCGATCGCGCCACGGTTTTGCGCGACCCCAAGACCGGTGAGCTGATGGTGACCGAGGCCAAGACGCAGAATTCGGCGCTGCTCGGCACGATGCAGCGGGCCAACTGCCTGCTGCGTATTGACGAAGGACCGTGCGAGCTCAAGGCGGGAGATGTCGTGGACGTTGTTCGCGTCGACCTGCCCGAGGGCACCGTGTTGTAGGAGGAATGCTGTGGAGTTGAAGATATCGATTGTGACGTGCTCGGACACGCGCGATCTTGCCCAGGACGAGGCTGGAGCCGCACTCGAGGAACTTATCGAGGCACAGGGCTGGACGGTCGCCTCACATGTGGTCGTGCGCGATGACGTCAGCGAGATTGGTGATGCCATTGTGGAAGCCGCCGATGAGTGCCACGCCAATGTCGTGCTCACCTGCGGCGGCACGGGGCTTTCGATGCGCGATGTGACGCCCGAGGCGACGCGTGCCGTCTGCGACCGCGATGTGCCGGGTATTGCAGAGGCGATTCGCGCGTACTCCATGACCAAGACGCGCCGCGCCATGCTCTCGCGCGCTATTTGCATGCAACGAGGTCATACACTTGTCGTAAACTTTCCCGGTTCTACGAAGGCCGCCCGCGAAAGCTGGGAGGCCATAGCAGACCAGCTGGAGCATGCGGCTCAGATGACAGCGGGCGGCGGACATACCAACTAAGCGGTTTACCTGCGGCGGGGCGACCTGAACGGCTGCTCCGCCTTTGTTTTCCACCGAAGCGACGCCGAGGTGCACGCTAACTCGAAACTATATTCTCTGACGAGAATAATTTCTCACTATCATTATTCGCGCGAAAGTATAATCTGATTGCAGATTATAGCCCGCGGTGGGGTACCCGGGCACAAGGTCCGAAAGGGTTGAATATGTTCGATATGGTTTCTCGCCGCGGATTCGTCTCGCTTTCTGCTGTCGCCGCTGCCGGCCTTGGTCTTGCCGGCTGCTCGGGCAGCAAGACGTCCGAGCCGGCCGGATCCGATGCCGGTTCTGCCAAGGCATCTTCCAAGAAAGCTGTCGAGCTGCAAGTCTTTGCCGCCAACTCGCTTGAGAAGGCTCTGCCCGAGGTCCAAGAGCTTTACACCGACCAGACCGGCACCACCTTTGCCGACACGCAGTTTAAGGCCTCCGGCGACCTCGTTGAGCAGATGCGTGCCGGCGCCACGGTCGACGTGCTCATCACGGCCTCCAAGGACACCATGGATGACGCTGAGACCGCCGAGCTCGTCGACGCCGACACGCGTGAGGACATGTTCGTTAACGACCTCGTGATCATTCGCGCCGAGGGCTCCGATACTAAGGTCGAGGCCATCGCGGACGTCGCGAACCTGGACGGCAAGATCGCCATCGGCGACGCCAAGACCGTTCCCGCCGGCAAGTACGCCAACCAGGCGCTGGCTTCCGTAGGCCTCTATACCGGCACCGAGGGCGACGACGGCGAGTATGCTCCCGAGATCGCCGACAAGGTCGCACTGGCCGACAAAGTTGGTACCGCCGCCGCCTATGTGTCCACGGGCGACTGCGTGGCCGGTTTCGTCTACAGCTCTGACATCTTCCGTTACGACGGCATCGAGGAGGCCTTCGTGTGTCCCGAGGATTCGCACAAGCCCATCGTGTATCCGGGCGCTGTTGCCGATGGCTCCGAACATGCCGACGAGGCCAAGGCGTTTATCGACTTTTGCCTGTCCAACAAGAAGGCGCAGAAGATTTGGGCGAAGTACGGCTTTGAGCTTTCCGCGTAGTGCGGCTTGGCGCGATAATTCCATCGTTTTGTGTTTTACTCCGTCCTTGTATTCTCTTGGAGCTTTTCGTGCTTAATAGATTCCGCATGCTTGTCGCCTGTGCTTTGACTTTCGCGCTTTGCTGGGTGCCGGGATTTGCGTTTGCTGGGGACGCCGAGGACGGGGCCCAGGTTGCTGCGACCGCTCATGGGCTCTCCTATGGAATCGAGTGTTTTGAGCGGTTGGCCAAGGGGACCGCTCGTGCCATGGAGGGCCAGCCTGAGGGCTACCGGTTTCCCGTTGACGAGGATGTGGACCTTGTAGTGGCGCCTGCTGCCGATCGCGTTGTGGTGTGGATATCGCCCAAGGCGGTCGAGAAGTATGGATTGGATCCGCAGGACAACGAGTGCGTATCGGGTCTCAAGGCCCTCGTCTGTGACCTCGACAGCGCAAACTGCATGGGAGGTGCGCGGCTGGGGGACGTGGATCTTCCTTGGTATGTCACGGCGGAAACAACGTTTGATGCCGGCGGGTATACCTATGGCTTTGATGAGCGCGGTGCGGATGGGGACCGCTATGTGGTGATTTCATCGGCCTCGGGTGATGCCAAGGGCGGAGCGCGTTGGCTTGATAGCGCTCAAATGGTAGAAGCATCGTCTGTCGTGATGCGGGATGAGCAGGGGCCCTTGACCTCTCTGACCTCCTTTTTGTGCGACATCGACTATCGCCCGTTTTGGGTGTCCATTAAAACGAGCGGTCTTGCCCTGGTGATCGCGTTTGCGCTGGGCCTGTTCGCCGCGTGGAAGACCATGGGTACCTCGAGTCGCATCAAGGGCCTGCTCGATTCGGTCTTTACGATTCCTATGGTGCTGCCGCCTACGGTGTGCGGCTTTTTGCTGCTTATGCTATTTGGTCGATCGACCGGGGTCGGTCGGTGGCTTATCGCGCACGGCGTCTCGATTGTCTTTACGTGGCCGGCGGCGGTGATCTCTGCCGTGGTGGTGTCGTTCCCGCTCGTCTATCGTACGGCACTCGGAGCCTTCGAGAGCCTCGACACGCAGATGCTCGACGCCGCGCGAACCTTGGGATGGTCCGAGCGTCTCATCTTTACCAAGCTTATGATGCCGCTTGGGTGGCCCTCTATTGCCGCCGGCACGGTGCTCGCCTTTGCCCGCGCGATGGGCGAGTTTGGCTGCACGCTGTTCTTTGCGGGCAACTACGCCGGTATTACGCAGACCATTCCCATCGCCATCTACTTTGAGTGGATGGGCGGCAACACGTCGGTGGCCCTCTTTTGGGTCGTCGTCGTGATTGTCTTTAGCTTTTTGGTCATCCTGTTCATCAACATGTACACCGCTCATTCGCAAAAGTATCGCGAGCGGGGCCTTTCCCGTGCGGAGCGCAAACAGGCCAAAGATCTCGCCGGACAGGGCGATTCGCTCGACCCAGTCGGCGGCGATGCCCTGCGTATCGATCGCGAGGCGCTGGCCGAGCTCATGCGCGATGATGCGGCGCCGCAGGGAGGTCGATAGGTCATGTCACTCGTTCTGGATATCAAAAAGCGCTATCCCGGCTTTATGCTCGACATGCAGCTTGAGGCCGGCGAGGAGCGCGTGGCGCTGCTGGGCGCCTCGGGTTGTGGCAAGAGCTGCACGCTGCGCTGCATTGCCGGTGTGGAGACGCCCGACGAGGGCAAGATCGTCGTCAACGGCGTGACCTTTTTTGACTCGGGGGCGGGCATCAACCTGTCGCCCCAGGAGCGAAAATGCGCCCTGCTGTTCCAAAACTATCAGCTGTTCCCTAATATGACAGTGGCCGATAACGTATGTGCCGGCGTAAAGGATGCGGGCGACGCCGCGGCGCGCAAGCAGCTTGCCGAGCGCTACCTGGGTATCTTTGGACTGGCCGATTTTGCCGACCGCTATCCCGCGCGACTCTCGGGCGGTCAGCAGCAACGTGTGGCGCTTGCGCGCATGGTGGCGGCGCATCCGGGCATTTTTATGTTCGACGAGCCCATGAGCGCACTCGATTCCTATCTTAAGAGCGCCCTCGAACAGAACATGCTCGACCTGTTCGATGTATGCAACCGCACCGTGCTCTACGTGAGCCACGATATTGACGAGGCATGCCGCCTGTGCGAGCGCATTTGCGTGATGCATAACGGACATGTCGAGGAGATCGGCTCCGTCGAGGACGTGGTCCGCCGTCCGCAGACGCTGGCGGCGCTGCGCCTGACGGGCTGCAAGAACACAAGCCGGGCGCGCAAGATCGGCGACGAAGAAGTTGAGGCGCTCGATTGGGGCATGACCTTTAACGTGGGTCGCGAGGTTCCCGATAATGTGGCGTACCTGGGCATTCGCGCGAGCTACTTCCATGTGGACAACCGTGCCGAGCGGGGTCGCAACAGCTACGACCTGCACGTGGCGCGCGTGAGCGATTCGCGTTTTGAGCGCCTGGTGCTGTTGGATGCGCCGCGGGCCGATGCGCCAACGCGTCTGCAGTGGAAGGTCAACAAATTGAGCGTACCAGCGGATGGGTTACCGCAAGAAGGCGAGACCCTGCGTATGCATTTTGATGCCAGCAGGATCCATCTGGTTTGTCGGTAGCGCCGGGTAATGCCGTCGGGGATATAAGTCTCGGCGGCTTTGTCTTGCCGTTCGCCGAATGGGGAATGACAAACTCTTATCAACACAGATAATTATTTATTAAACGACGGCACACGAGGTTGTCGTACGAATGTCAACGGTGTTCGCATGGTCGACGACCGTTGATATAGTTGACCTCAACTTGTAGAGGAGGGTGCGCACATGCCGCAGACGACATACATTCGCCGCGTTGCCGCGCGTGCCCTATATATGGCTCGGAGCCGCATATGAGCAGGTATGTTCACGGCTCCGGGAGAGACGACGCACAACTAAATAACCGTCCGCAAGGCAGGTTCCCTAAAATTCCGGGTTTGAGCACGGCCGGACAATCGCCGTCCGTCGTGCATCGATACCGCCGTTATCCGTTTTTGGTTCGAGAGGGGAACCGTCATGGCTGAAGAATTTGATTTCCATCCGATGTGGGAGAGCCTCGGCATGAATCTTGCCGACCACGACCTGCTGCTGGGCGCCGTGGGCCAGATGTACGGCGATATGTTCCTGACGCAGAACAATCGCCCCAAGTCTACGTCCTACCTGGATTTTGTCGCCACCAACATCCACAGCGGCCGTATTAAGGAGATGCTCGACAAGAAGGAGGCCGGCGAGGCCACCAAGATCGTCGGCTCGTTCTGCGTCTACGTGCCCGAGGAGATCGTACTTGCCTGCGACGGTATCCCCGTGGGTCTATGCTCTGGTGCCGATTGGGCAACCGATAAGGTCGAGGAGCACCTGCCGCGCAACACCTGTCCGCTTATCAAGAGCTTTGCCGGCTTTAAGCTGGGCGAGGTCTGCCCCTACATTGAGTCGAGCGACCTGGTGGTGGGCGAGAACACCTGCGATGGCAAGAAGAAGGCCTACGAGTTCTTTGCCACGCAAAAGAACATGTACGTCATGGATATTCCCAACGTGCACGACGAGTCGACGCTCGTGACCTGGAAGGGCGAGGTCAAGAAGCTCGCCGCCAAGATCGAGGAAGAGTGTGGCGTCAAGATTACGCCCGAGCGTCTGAAGGCCGCCATCCACGCCGTCAATGAGAAGCGTCGCGCCCTGCAGCGCCTCGCTGCCACGCGCGCTGCCGACCCGGCACCCATCAGCGGTCTCGACAGCCTGCTGACTGTTCAGGCCGCCTTTATGGACGACACGCCGCGTCTGACCGGAGCCATCAACGATATGGCGGCTGAGTGCGAGCAGCGTGTCGAGGCCGGCGAGGGCGTGGCGCCCAAGGGGACCAAGCGCATCCTGTACACCGGCACGCCCATGGCCGTGCCCAACTGGAAGCTGTTCAACCTCATCGAGAAGGCCGGCGGCGTCGTGGTGGGCGAGGAGTCCTGCACGGGCTCGCGCTACTACAAGGACCTGGTCGACGAGTCCGGCGAGACGGTCGACGAGATGCTTGACGCCATCGCCGAGCGCTACTTTAAGATCAACTGCGCCGTCTTTACGCCCAACGACCAGCGCATGAAGGACATCGTCCAGATGGCCAAGGACCTGCATGCTGACGGCATCGTCGACGTGGCCCTGCAGTTCTGCACGCTCTATGAGATGGAGTCGTTTGCCGTGGAGAAGGCCGCCGAGGAGGCAGGCATTCCGTTTATGCACATCACGACCGACTACGCCGGCGAGGACGCAGGCCAACTGCAAACCAGGATTGAGGCCTTCTTGGAAACCATTTAGGGCTATCTGTCCCGGCGGCTTTCCCAGGCACCCGATCTTGCCGTTCAAACCGTCGCTTGCGTGCCAAAGTGCGCGGCGCCCCTCTTTCACGGCAACCTCGGGCACCTGGGAAAGCCGTTTCCTTGGTTGGTTAAAAGGTTTCTTAAGGAGTTATATGTCGGAAAATATTGAGCAGCCGTTGCCGTCCACGTTTGAGGAGTTCAACGAGCAGCGCAAGGCCGCGTTTATTCGCGTTAAGGATTACAAGCAGGCGGGTAATCGCCTGGTCGGTTTTTTGTGCAGCTATACGCCGCTCGAGATTGTCGATGCCGCGGGGGCTGCGAGCGTGGCGCTGTGCGGCACGTCCGATGAGGTGATTCCCGAGGCCGAGAAGGTGCTGCCGGCAAATCTGTGTCCGCTCATCAAATCGACGTACGGCTTTGCCTACTCGCAAAAGTGCCCGTTTACGTACTTTAGCGACATGATCATCGGCGAGACCACCTGCGACGGCAAGAAGAAGATGTACGAGTTACTCAACGAGCTCAAGCGCACGCACATTCTGCACCTGCCGCAGGGTCGCGATCGCGCCTACGAGCGTGAAGGCTGGTACGAGGAATGCCGTCTGCTTAAGGAGGAGCTCGAGAACTTCTACGGTATTACGATTACCGATGACGACTTGCGCGCCGCCGTCCGTCGTCGCAATCGCCTGCGTGCTGCCCAGCTCGAGATGTTTGCGCTGCAGGCCAACCAGCCGGCGGCCATGAGCGGCGTCGATCTGATGAGCACCATGTTTGCCGGTACGTTCAGCTTTGATATCGAGGCCTATACGCAGCAACTGGAGCAAAAGGTTGCCAAGCTGCGCGAGGCCTACGACGCGGGCGAACGCCCGGTCGCGGCGGATGCCAAGCGCATTCTGATCACTGGCTGCCCGGTGGGCGGTGTGATCAACAAGATCGGCCGCACCATCGAGTCCAACGGCGGTGTGGTCGTGTGCATGGACGACTGTTCGGGCGAGCGCACGGCGGCCATGATGGTCGACCCGGACGCGCCCGACATTCTGCGCGCTATCGCCGACCGTTATCTGGATATCAACTGCTCGGTCATGACGCCCAACGACAGCCGCATGGAGAACACACTGGCCATGTGCGAGAAGTACCATGTCGATGGCGTGGTAGAGAGCGTGCTGCAGGCATGCCACACCTTTAACGTTGAGAGCGCGCGCATGCAGGGGGGCGTCGAGGGTGCGGGCATTCCGTATATGAAGATCGAGACCGACTACAGCAATGGCGACATGGGCCAGATCGAGACCCGCATCGCCGCCTTTATCGAGACGCTCTAGCTTCCTCAGGCACCTGAGAAACCTAGAGCTAAGGCGCCTGAACGCGCCGCTGTCTTTGATGTTTAGATTGGGAGAGAGCCATGATAGGGATCGGGATCGATATCGGGTCTACGGCGGCTAAGGCCGCTGTGGTCGATGGGGAGGGTTCGGTGGCGTGGACGTGCGTGCAGCCAACCGGGTTCTCGTCGGTCGATGCCGCCGAGCGCTTGTGCGGCGAGCTCGCTACAGCCGGCTATGACGTGACGGCCGACGATGCTCGCGTGGTCGCGACCGGCTACGGCCGTGTCGCCGTGCCCTACGCGCACAAGGTTGTGACCGAGATCACCTGCCACGGTACCGGTGCTGTGCGTCTGTTTGGCGACCATGGCACCGTGATCGATGTGGGTGGTCAGGACACCAAGGTCATCCAGCTTAAAGGCGGCCGCGTGGCCAAGTTTGCCATGAACGACAAGTGCGCTGCCGGCACGGGGCGCTTTTTGGAGATCATGGCCGACCGCCTAGGCATTTCCCAGCATCAGATGGCAGACCTGGCTCGTTCCGGCGAGCCCACCAAGATCAGCAGCATGTGCACGGTGTTTGCCGAAAGCGAGGTCATCAGCCTGATCGGCCGCGGTGAGCCGCGCGAGAACATTGCGCGTGGCGTGATCGACAGCGTGGTCTCGCGTGTGGCGACCATGGCCGGGCAGGCGGCGGGCGCTCCGTACTATCTGACCGGCGGTCTGTGCGAGAACGCCTTCGTGGTGGAGCGGTTGGGCGAGCTACTGGGGTCGCCGGTGATCACCTCGCCTCAGGCCCGCTTTGCAGGTGCCATCGGCGCGGCGATTCGCGCACAGGCGCTCAATTAATGCATCCGCCGCAGGCTCGCATTCATGCGTATACTGGGAGAAAATGATTGACCGATGAGAGGAGGTATCGATGGCCGACGATCAGATTAAGCTCACGTCTATGACTGCCGCGAGCGGTTGAGCCGCTAAGTTGGCTCCCGGAGCCCTCGCCCAGGTCCTGGGCGACTTACCCAATGTGCATAACGACAACTTGCTCGTGGGGTTCGATACCTCCGACGATGCGAGCGTCTTCCGCGTAGGGGAGAACCTGGGGCTCGTGCAGTCCATCGACTTCTTCCCGCCGATGGTCGACGACCCGTTTCTGTTTGGCCAGATCGCCGCGGCCAACTCGCTGTCGGACATCTACGCCATGGGCGGGCGGCCGAGCCATGCCATGAACCTGCTGTGCATTCCCAGTTGCCTGGGCGTCGAGGTCGCAGGTCAGATTCTGGCGGGCGGCGCCGACAAGTGCGTCGAGGCGGGTTGCTCCATCGCGGGCGGTCACACCATCAACGACGACGAGCCCAAGTACGGCCTGTCCGTGAGCGGTTTTGTCGCGCTTGACCGTATGCTCGCCAACAGCGGCGCGCGCGTGGGCGATGTTCTGCTGCTGACCAAGGCCATCGGCTCGGGCATTATCACCACGGCCATTAAGGGCGAGCTCATCGAGCAGGACGAGGCCGCAGCCATGTTTGACTCGATGCGCACCCTCAACGAGGCACCGATTCGTCTGGCCGAGGGACTTGAGCTTCACGGCTGCACCGACATTACGGGCTTTGGTCTGATCGGGCACGCGTGCGAGATGGCCGAGGGCTCGGGCGTGCAGGTTGAGCTTGCATCGGGGGCGGTGCCGCTCTTTGACCAGGTGCTCGACATGGCGCGTCTGGGCATTATCCCCGCGGGCTCCTACCGCAACCAGGACTTCTTTGGCCCGCGCGTGGCGGCCGACGAGGACCTGGAGCCGGGCATGCTGGATGCGCTGTACGATCCGCAGACCTCGGGCGGTTTGCTTATTGCGGCGCCCGCGGCGGATGTGGATGAGCTTGCGCGTCGTCTGCATGCCGAGGGGCGCGTTGCCGCCGTCGTCGGTCGCGTTTGCGAGGCGGAGCCGGGCGGTCCTGCCGTCCGCGTTGTCCGCTAGCCCGCACGTTTATGTAACTGTTTACCGTTCTCTAGAACGGTTCTTTCGAAAGGAAAAGCTATGTCTACCAAAATTGAAGTCAATGCCATGGGCGATGCCTGCCCGCTGCCCGTCGTCAAGACACTTAAGGCACTCAAACAGCTTGATGGCGAGGGTGCCGTGGTGACCTCGGTCGACAACGAGACCGCCGTCAAGAACATCTCCAAGATGGCGCAGGAGAAGGGCTGCACGGCCTCGGTCGAGAAGGTTTCTGACGCCGAGTGGCACGTGACCGTGGCGACCTCTGGCGCCGTTGCCGTGGCCGATCCTGAGCAGGATGGCGCTGCCTTCTGCGACGCCAGCGCCGGCAAGGGCAAGCTCGTCATTTCCGTCTACACCGACTGCATGGGCCGTGGCGATGACGAGCTGGGCCACAAGCTCATGAAGGCGTTTATCTTTGCCGTGACGCAGCAGGAGGAGCTGCCCGCGACCATGCTGTTCTACAACGGCGGTGCCAAGCTCACCGTCGAGGGCTCACCGGTGCTCGACGACCTGAAGGGGCTGGCTGAGCAGGGTGTCGAGATTCTCACCTGCGGTACCTGCCTCGACCACTATGGCATTAAAGACCAACTTGCAGTGGGCGAGGTCACCAACATGTACGTGATCGTGGAGAAGATGGAGCAGGCCGTGCGCGTCGTGCGCCCGTAGCGTATTGGTTGGAGTTGCCATGAGGGAGAAGCGCCCGGCGCTTGTCATCACGTTCCCCACCACGGCGGCCGCCATGGGTTGCGAGTCCCTGTGCATTGAGCGCGGCCTTCCCGGGCGAACGATTCCCGTGCCCGGGGAGGTCGCTGCCGGCTGCGGT
>CBCTZJ010000031.1:0-21970 GCA_965151385.1 uncultured Collinsella sp.
GTCTTGAGCACGCGCCCTTCCCCAAGGTGATATGCTATGTGCGCACAGAAAAGCCCCTTTAACAGGGGCTTTTCTGTTTCAGACCTCAAAAAAAGAAGACTGATTCGGCCTCAGATCTACATCTGCGATTCATTTTTTCGAGACAAAAAGCGTCGGCACGTCGCGCTTCACGCAAGAAAAGAGCCGTATTCGGCACAGCGATTTATGTACTTTTCTTCACAACCGAATCAATCCTTAGGCGAAAAAACGCTCAAAAGGACCCGCCTAAATGCTATTCATCGCTACCGTTTACGGAATACTGGCTAACACTCGCCCAAAAAAGTTCGCCCCGCCCAATCCGAAGATTGAACGGGGGTTACTTTACGGGTAAGCCACTTAAGTGGCTCCCCTTGTCTGGAGCCGCGCCCTTCCCCAAGGTGAGCTGCTTTCGACTTAGCTGTATTGTAGCGCTAATGCGGGGAAGGTCGTCGACAAAATGGCCCAACGGACAATACTTATCCAGAGCAAGGCCCACCTCTGCATCAAGAACGGCCTATTGATGATCACCGTGGACGACCGCAGCTCCACCATTCCCCTCGAGGACATTTGGGTCGTCATCGTCGAATCCCATCAAACCACGATGACGGTCGCCTGCATGTCGCAGCTTAACGACGCGGGAATAGGCGTCATGATCTGCGGGCGCGATCATATGCCCAATGGTCTCATGCTCCCAATGGGCGCCCATTCGCGCCATGCGCGCATCGTCGAGGATCAGCTTGCCATGAGCCTTCCGTTTAAAAAACAGCTTTGGAAACGAATCGTTCAGGCAAAGATACTCAACCAAGCGGCGGTTCTCACAGAAATGGGGTTGTCTACAGGCCCTCTCCCCTCTTATGCCAAAACCGTTCTTTCGGGCGACACGGACAATCGAGAAGGCGCAGCTGCCTCCGCGTACTTTAAAGCCCTCATTACCGATGGAACAAGACGCAACAGTATACAAAGCTCCGCTCTCGACTACGGGTACAGCGTCTTGCGCGCGGGCATCGGAAGAGCAGCCGTTGGCGGTGGATGGCTCGTATCCCAGGGGCTTCACCATCACAGCGTTTACAACGCGTTTAATCTTGTCGACGATCTTATTGAACCGTTCCGCCCTCTCGTCGATCTAATTGTTATGAGCTACGGCGTTGCAGAGCCTTTGAGCCAGCGCGACAAAGCGTTGCTCGCCCGCGTGTTTGAGCACGTCATGACTATCGACGGAAAACGTTGCGGCTGTCAGCAGTGCATAGAGACAACGCTCTCTTCACTCAGAACTGCCGTTCTCGAAAAGGATCCTAAGAGGCTGTTGTTGCCCGAGCTAAAAGGGCTCGAGATGGTAACTGTTGAATAGGGAGGAGCCATGAGGGTTATGAGGTTATTGGTTCTGTTCGATCTTCCAACGGGAAGCAAAGCCGAGCGTCGGCAGTATAGCGACTTTCGAAAGTTTCTGATTAACGACGGATACCATATGGAGCAGTTTTCGGTGTATTCGCGCCTGTTGGTGACTCGCGAATCCGCAGCGGCGCATATCGCTCGCCTTAAGCTGAATCTTCCAAGCGCTGGAGAGGTCACCGTTATCGAAATGACCGAAAAGCAATACGAAGACCGAATGGTCCTTCTGAGCGAGCACAAGGAGCAGCCCGTTGAGCAGGGCGCGCAGTTAACGCTTGTGTTTTGACGTTGCCGCCTCCTGCGCGCTTGACCTTCCCGGTCTGGCCGGCTTGCGGTGCTGGACATCGCGTTTGGTATGGTAGGTGGAGCTTTTGCCTGGTGTCTTGCCCACGCCAAGACCCTTGCGGCGCGACTGTTCCCCAACCCCTATGTGCGCATCGCCGTTATGGGTCTTATGCTGTCAGCGATTCTGCTCGCACCCATCCTTATTGGCTGCGAAGTCTTCGGCTTTGGCAACTTGCCGATGTTCTTTATTGCCTGCGTCGTGGCTTATCTGTTCAACATGGACAAATCTATCTACGCCCTGCAGGAGCGGGCGTAGATAGATGTCCAAGCAAGTGGTCTCAACCGGAAACGGCGTCCCACTCTGAGGCTGTATTCCGGGACACGGTTTCCGCTTGGAACGCCATTCGGAAAGCGCGTCCCGTTCTTTCACGGCGTCTTGGCCATGCAAAGTGCCCTGGCGTTACTCCTCGTACGCGCCCTCAAGCCGGAGCAGCCATTCCTTGCGGTCAAGCCCGCCGGCATATCCGTTGAGCGATCCGTCGGCCGCCACCACGCGATGGCACGGCACGATAATCGAAATGGGATTACGCGCGACCGCAGCCCCCACAGCACGGGGAGATACAACGGGCGCCTCGTTTCCCGGTTCACGATGTCGAGCCACAACACGCCGGGCGATCTCGCCATACGTGGCAACCTCGCCACGCGGAATGGAAAGCAGCTCAAACCAAACCTCGCGCTGAAACGCCGTACCAATCATATGCAACGGCGGCGTAAACCGAGGCTCCTGCCCCGCAAAATAAGCATTCAGCCAAGCCCAGGAACGCTCAAGCACCGAAGTGGCTGCACCATTTGCGGGACTCACCGACGACATGCCGCCAGCGCCAGAAACCGCATCGGCGCCTTCAACATGTTCGGAGTCTTCCCGTAGAAGCGTGGAGCCAAAATGCTCCTGCCCCTCAAACCAAAGTCCCGTCAGACCGCGGCCATCAGCGGCAAGCAGGATTTCGCCCAAAGGCGAAGCAAACGTCGTCGTGACCACCAGCGGCTCCTTTCAAAACTCCGCACCATAATACCGCGAATTGTGCAGACAACCCCAATCGACCCCAAAGTCACCTCGGGCAGCAGGCGCGAAGCGCCGCAGCTGCCGGCCGCGCCCCACAGTCCCCCAAGGCGGCAGGCGCGAAGCGCCGAGGCCGCCGCCGGGACCAAGGCCCGCAATGGCCACGCGCCCCCACATCAGCCCAGCGGCCCCAACCAACAACGGCCCCATCGCAGGCCGCTCGCAGCAGCGTCACCGCAGGCGGGGCCGGGCTTAGTTTTCAGAACACTCCGCAGACCAGTGTGGCGCCTTGTCCGCGGCTCCGAAGGAGCAGGACAAGGCGCCACACATGGTCGAGGACGTTCTGAAAACTAAGCCCGGACCCCGCCGGACAGGTCACACTACTCGCAGAGCAGCTTAGCGATCTGGACGGCGTTGGTTGCCGCGCCCTTACGGATTTGATCGCCGCAGCACCAGAAGGTGATGCCGCGCGCAGCCTCGGGGTTCGAGATGTCGCGGCGCACGCGACCGACCCAGATCAGGTCCTGGTCGGACGTATCCATCGGCATGGGGAAGCGATCGTGCGCATCCTCGGCGCTCATGTCGTCAACCAGCTTCACGCCCGGAGCGGCAGCCAACGCAGCACGGGCCTCGTCAACCGTAATGTCGCGCTCGAACTCGAGCGTAATGCTCTCGGAGTGCGAGCGCAGCACGGGCACGCGCACGCAGGTGCAGTTCACGCGCAGCTCGGGCAGGTGCATGATCTTACGGCCCTCGTTTTGCAGCTTCATCTCCTCGGAGGTAAAGCCCTCCTCCTTGACGCCGCCAATCTGCGGAATCAGGTTGCTCGCCAGCTGGGCGGCAAACGCGCGCGGCTCGGGAATCTCCTCGCCACGGCCCAGGGCGGCCAGCTGAGCCTCGAGCTCGGCCATACCGGGAGCGCCAGCACCCGAAGCCGCCTGGTACGTCGAAACGATCATGCGCTTCACGCCGGCGAGCTGATGCAGCGGCCACGTGGGAACCAGGCCGATGATGGTCGCGCAGTTGGGATTGGCGATAAGGCCGTGATGCCACTTGATGTCGTTGGCATTGATCTCGGGCACAACCAGCGGCACCTCGGGATCCATGCGGAAGGCATGGCTGTTGTCGACCACGACGGCGCCGCGTTTGACGGCCTCGGGCAGTAGCTCCTTCGCGATGTCGTCGCCGGCGGCTCCAAGTACGATGTCGCAGCCCTCAAAGGCCTCGGGGCAAGCCTCTTCGATCACGATCTGCTCGCCGCGGAACTCGACGGTTTTACCCGCGGAGCGTGCACTTGCCAGTAGCTTGAGCTTGCCAACCGGGAACTCCTGCTCGTTGAGGCACTCGAGCATCTGGGTGCCCACGGCTCCCGTCGCGCCCAAAATAGCAACCGTGTACTGTTTCATGCTTCCCCCTTTAAAGGTTTTGGCTTTTGCCCGCACGCCGAGCAGGCCGATTATTGTTGCCAGTGTATACAAGAACGGGGCGGGCACGAAACCCGCCCCGTCGAAACGAAACCGAAACGAAACGCCCCGCCGTAGATTTTTGAGACATGACCCAAAAATCTACCGAGCAGTCGCTACTTTTTGAGTGCGGCCAGGGTAGGCTCGAGCGGCTCGGTGGACTCCAGGTCGGAGACCTTCACAATGCCGTTCTCATCGGAGAAGGCACGGTAAATGGTCCGAATCGCCAGGTCGAAGTCCTTCTCCTCGACACCGATAATGATGTTGATCTCGTCACAGCTCTGCGAAATCATACGCACGCTCACACCGGCCTGGCCAAGCATGCCAAACAGGTGGCCAGAGATGCCGGCACGACCGCGCAGGTTGCGGCCGACGGTCGCGATAAGCGCCAGACCCTCGACGACCTCGATCTCAAGCGGCTCGACCTCCTGCTGGATGTCGCCCACGAGTGAGTACAGCGAATCGTGAACGTCCTGCTCCTGCACCACGGCGCCAAAGCGGTCGACGCCGGTGGGCATATGCTCGACGGAAACGTCATAACGCTCGAAGACCGAAAGCGCGCGGCGCATAAAGCCGACACGGGGCTTGGTGCGGTCGCGGGCGACGTTGATGGCGACAAAACCGCGCTTGCCGGTCACGCCGGTAATGATGGGCTCTGCCTCACCCTCATCAGCCGTCTCGCTAATAATGGTGCCGGGGTCCTGCGGCGCATTGGTGTTCTTGATGACCAGCGGAATACCAGCCTCGCGCACGGGGAACACAGCCTCCTCGTGCAGGACGCTTGCGCCCATGTACGAAAGCTCGCGCAGCTCCTCGTAGGTAACGCGCGCAATGGGCTGAGCCTCGGGTACGATGCGCGGGTCGGCAGAGTAGAAGCCCGAGACGTCGGTCCAGTTCTCGTACAGATCGGCGCCCAGGCACTTGGCCAGGATCGAGCCGGAAATATCGCCGCCGCCACGGTCGAGCAGCTTGATCTGGCCCTCGCGCGTCGCGCCGTAGAAACCGGGCATAACAAAACCGCCCTGCTGACCGTACTCCTGCACCAGCTCGGAGGTGCGGTTCATGCTGAGCGTACCGTCGTGATGGAACGCCACAACCGTCGCGGCGTCCAGGAACGGTAGGCCCAGGTACTCGGCCATCAGGCGAGCGGTGAAGTACTCGCCGCGGCTCACGAGCTCCTCAGTGGAGTAGCCGCCCGAGCGGGCGCGCCCGGCAAAGGCCGCGAACTCCTCGCGGATGGGATAGGTGAGCTCCAGCTCGTCAGCGATATCAAAATAGCGCTGGCCAATGTCCTCGAGCAGTTCCTCGCACGACACGTGGTACTTAACGTGCGCGTTAACCAGGTAGAGCAGGTCGGTCACCTTGGTGTCGCCCTTAAAGCGGCGGCCGCAGGCGGAAACCACCACAAAACGGCGGGCAGGGTCGGCATCGACGATGGCCTTGATCTTCTTAAAGTGTTCGGCGTCGGCGACCGACGAGCCGCCAAACTTGGCAATCTTAATCATGGGCTTGAGGTTACCTTTCTAAAAGCCTCTGCAAACCTGTTTTGCGCGCTCTGATACCATGGTTTCACCGATTGGGACCAAGGCATCCGAGGAGCAGTGTTATATGGGAACTTATCATAGTACACGAGGACGCACTTTATCGTGCTCAAGTAAGGTGGCAATCCGCACCGGCATCGCTCCCGACGGGGGTTTGTTTGTCTCGGACGAGCTCGGCACCCAGCAGGTCGATATCAGCTCGCTTGCAGATAAATCGTACTTTGAAATCGCTCAAGATGTGTTGGGAATGTTACTGAATGATTACACGGCCGAAGAAATTTCGGCGTGTGTCGACGAGGCATACCGCGGCACGTTCGCGAGTGAAGAGGTTACGCCGCTCGTCAAACTCGACGCTGCGCCGGGCGCTGACGCCCCTCAGACCTATGTGATGGAGCTCTTTGGCGGCCCCACAAGCGCCTTCAAGGACGTCGCCCTGCAGATGCTCCCCCGTCTGATGGCCCGCACTTCCGCCAAGGACGGCGGCGCCGAGCGCATCATGATCGTCACCGCCACGTCGGGCGACACCGGCAAGGCCGCACTCGCCGGTTTTGCCGACGCGCCGGGCACGGGCATCACCGTCTTTTATCCCGAGGGCAAAGTCAGCCGCGTGCAGAATCTGCAGATGTCCACGCAGGAGGGCGATAACGTCGCCGTCTGCGGCATCCGCGGCAACTTTGACGACGCCCAGAGCGCCGTCAAGCGCATCTTTGCCGATAAGGAGCTTGCCGAGCGTCTGGAGGCTGCCGGCACGGTGCTTTCGAGCGCCAACTCCATCAACGTCGGCCGCCTGGTACCGCAAGTCGTCTACTACTTTGCCGCCTATGCGCAGCTGCTGCGCGCCGGCGCTATCGAGGCCGGCGACGCCGTTGAGTTCTGTGTGCCCACCGGCAACTTTGGCGATATCCTGGCCGGCTACTACGCCAAGCGCATGGGTCTGCCCGTCGCCAAGCTCGTCGTGGCGAGCGACAAGAACAACGTGCTTGCCGACTTCCTGACCACCGGCGTTTACGACCGTAACCGCCCGTTCTTCACGACCATCTCGCCGTCGATGGACATCCTTATTAGCTCCAACCTGGAGCGCATGCTCTACTTCCTGTCTGATGGCGACTGCGAGCTCGTTGCCGGCCTTATGGAGCAGCTGGCGCAGACGGGTCGCTACGAGGTGCCCGCCGAGCTGCTGGCCAAGATCCAGAGCGTGTTTGGCTGCGGTTGGGCCAGCGAGGACGAGGTCCGCACTGCCATCAAGAGCTGCTGGGACGCGAACGGCTACGTGATCGATCCGCATACTGCTTGCGGCTATCACGTCTTTGAGCAGGTCGCTCCCGCCGAGGGTGCCAAGGCCCGCGTGCTGCTTTCGACCGCAAGCCCCTACAAGTTCCCGCGCGCCTGCTGCGACGCCCTGGGCCTCGACGTTCCCGAGGATGATTTTGAGGCCATGCGTGTGCTCGAGCAGGCCACCAACACGGTCGCCCCGACCCAGCTCGCCGAACTCGAATCCAAGCCCGTCCGCTTCGAAGACGTCTGCGACGTAGCCGACATGGCTAACTACGTAGAGTCTGTAGCAAAAAAGATGGCTTCCAACTAAACCCCTTATTAAGCGCCGGCGAAAGCCGGCGCACCTTCTTTCATCAGATAACCCCCGGGATGATGACGAACGCGCACAGCGTGCCTGGCTGTTTAGTTCGTCGCGAGTTCCGCACGCAAAGGAAAGCACTTAATGTGCTTTCCGTCTTGCGCAGGACTGTCCGAGCAGCGAACTAAACAGCCAGGCACGCCAGGAGGACCCACATGATCAAAATCACCGTCCCAGCCACGAGCGCAAACCTAGGCATTGGCTACGATACCCTCGGCATGGCCGTCAGCCTCTACTCGCACTTTACCTTCGAGCGCGCCGACAAGCTCACCATCACGGGCTGCCCCGAGGAGTTCCAAAACGAGAATAACCTGGTCTACGTGAGCTTTGTGGATGCACTGGCCGCATGGGGCGAGTCGGCTTTCCCCGTTGCCATCGACATTCAAACTGATGTGCCCGTCGCCCGCGGCCTGGGTTCCAGCTCCACCTGCGTCGTCGCTGGCATCATGGCGGCCGCCGCGCTGACGGGCCACACCGTCGACCGTGCCGAGCTCGTCCGCATTGCCACCGAGGTCGAGGGCCATCCCGATAACGTCGCCCCCGCCATCCTGGGCGGCGCCGTCTGCTCCTTTACGCCGACCGATTCGCTCCCCCAGTGCCTGCGCTACGAGGTGAGCGATCGCTTGCGTTTTATTACCGTGATTCCGCCCTACGAGGTGCATACGAGCGAAGCGCGCAAGGTTGTGCCGCAGGAGATTCCACTCTCCACCGCCGTATGGCAAATGGGCCGCATCGCCGGCATGACGCGCGGCCTGGAAACCGGCGACCTTGACCTGATTGCCGCCGCCAACGACGACCGTATCCAGGAGCCCTATCGCCGCCGCCTCATCCCCGACTACAACGCCGTGCGCGACACCTGCCTTAACGGCGGCGCCAAGACCATCTGGATTAGTGGTTCGGGCTCGACCCTCATGGCCGTGACTGACGACACCATCGTGGCAAAGTTCCTGCAGGTCAAGCTGCGTGAGCAGTTCCCCAAGTGTGACACGCATATTCTGACGTGCGACACCGAGGGCGCTCAAATCGAGTACCTGTAGCGCCCTGCCTCATTGCTCTCACCGGTCCCCTTGGGGCTTCCCCTGAAAACGTCCTCGATCATGAATTGCCCCGTCGTGCGCTTCGCGCGACGGGGCAATTCGATCTGCGGATTGTTTTCAGGGGAAGCCCCAAGGGGACCTGCGCAGCCTCGACAGGATAATCGCATTCGCTGATTTAATCTTGTGCTCCAACGGAGCCACAGACGAGAGGCCTTCGCGCTGCGGAATAATTTTGAGGGGAACACCCCGACCATCCCTGCGTTTACCTTGCTGAGGATGTCTACAGGGACCCACGCTTTGAAGGGGCGCCGGGCAGATAGGGGCTTTTTAGGTTACATAATAAACTGTTTATCTATGCTACTATTTAACTAGGCATCGCAGTATGGAGGTGGTCAAAGTGTTACGCACACTCAAAGCTTCGTTTTTCCTCTCGATACTTTTGATATTACCGATATGTTTCTCGTTTAGCCCTTCGACTGCTTATGCTGCAGAAAGCGATGCTGTCGCAATTTCTGGCGCAACCCAAGATTTTGATTTAACGAAAGGTCCCGAGCAGTCTCATCAAATCAAGCTTAAGGATGGGACCGTTGCAGTAATAGGAATTAAAAAAACCAATGAACCCAGCCTGATATGGGACAGTTACTACAACAACGCATCTGGAACTTGGACTATCTATTACAACAGTCCTTTTATTTATCGCGAATTCAAGATCAACATAGCGAACTCGCTCATTACCAGCGCTTGGGGACAAAACTATACGACTATCGGCTGTACGGTAACTAACGAGTCCTTTATATGGAACTCGAAACAGGCGACATATCGACTCAACTATGAATCGATGGGGATGACGTCCGGTATCGCCGTGTTGCAAGCGACCATGGAAGGCAGCACGCTCCACACCTATGCAAACTAGACTCACATCAATTGAGGAAGTTCAATGATCCCAATTCCTGCACGCTCAGACATTATGATCGCTCTCGTTTGGATTCTCGTCGGAGTGCTTATTTGGCGTATCTGCAAATGGGTTAAAAACAAGAAATAGTTGATAAAACGTATATGCCATTTATGCGATGCTTGGGGCCGTTAAATCGGCCCCTATTTCTATAGCTTTTCAAGCAGCAGTCACCCATTTGGAAGTCGCAATGCCATTCATACGATTTCGGCCCTTTAAGCCGCTATCTATTGGTAGGGACTCTTGCTGGTAAGGAGCGCTTACTAGATACAAACCTTGGCAATATATTGGTTTAGGCGGCGCTGGTTTCTTTGTATTCGAAGACTGGCTCTAGGAGATCTTCGATGTTGCAGTGGAGGGCTTTTGCTATGGCTCTTACGCTTGTTACCGAAGCTTCATTGATGTTTCTCTGGCGCTGCTCGTACATTTGGATTGAGCGGAGTGACACACCCGATTCGTATGCTAGATCTTGTTGGGTTTTCTTAAGCTTCTTTCTTGCTAACGCAAGTTTGGTTTGCCTGGACGCTTTTTTCGCCATATCGCAGACGAGGCGAGCCACGCGTTCCTCCGAGGCTTCGTGCCAGGGATAGTACAGACTGCGCAGTGCGTCAAACGGAACGACATGCAGCAGGTCTTCGAAAGACTCCCCTAAACGCCACTGCAGATATGCCAGTATCCAGCCTGTCCAATACTCTGGCGTCTTCTCAAAACGATAGGTGCGATCCGGTATAAACCCGCTCTGATAGCCGGACCTTTCAGCGATAAGCGCGAACAGCTCAACGCCCGATTTTCCCGATACGACCCATGCGTTGCCGCGTTCGAACTCGCGAGCTACGCCGCTCAGGCAAAAGAGTTCAGCAACTTCCGATCCTTCGGCTCCATAATCGTTAACGGCATAATCAAAGCAGTCGCCGAGGTTGTTCATTGCATCCTCGAGGTAATAGATGGGATATGTTCTACTCGGTCCACAATTCGTCAACTCTTGGATCATCTAAATCAACCCTCCCTGTCATTAAATCCCTAATGTAGACACCCTCAGAGTCGAATCCATTCACAGTATCCAGGTACTTGCGCCGCGCGTTCTGTTCTCGCTTAAAGCGCTTGGGATAATACTCAGATCCCAACGCCTGCCTCCATTCGCGGAATCTGATTACTGAAAACGCACGCTCACTCATAAGAGCGTATTGGATGCCCAAATCGCCCAAACGCATAATGAGTTGCAGTTGCCTAAGCGAGATCATGCCGTTAACGAACTGTCTTGCAAACGAAAAGTAAGAATCGTCGGCGCGATAACCTCGAATTACGTCATAGGGAGAAATATCAATTAGGCAGTTATCCAGCAGATAGCGAAGTCCTTCGCGCGCCAGCGGTGTCGAAACATTGAACTCCCTATTGTTAGCCAAAATCGCAAGCCAATTGAGAATTGAAAACTCCCCGGACTCCAAGTCCAAGACCGCAAGACCATCCATATCGAGCTCATATCGATTCGCGATACCATCGGACTCGGTCCGACATGCCCACTCCATTGCCATTTCCTCATGCGGCGTGCAATAAAACCCACACCCATAGTCATTGAATTGTCTGCATTTATCCAACGACGGATGCTCGACAACAACCTCCGACCCGTGCCAAAGCTCCATATCGACCTCCAAACAAAAATATCACCCCAGTGATAGTTTACCAATAACTATCACTGGGGTGATATAGGTGGGAGCTTTTGAAGGGTTGCGGCCCGATTAGAGGCAAGCCTCGGCGATGCGCTTTTTGAGTTCGTCGATGCCGGTACCGGTTTGGGAGCTTGTGATGATTACGTTTTCGGCCGGGACGTTGAGCTGCTTTTTGATGGCTGCCGCTTGGCGGGCCTGCTGGGTGCGGCTGAGCTTGTCGGCCTTGGTGAGGCAGACGATAAAGTTGAACTCGTTGCCCTGCAGGTAGTCGATCATGTCATGGTCGAGCTTACTGGGATCATGGCGAATGTCCACCAGCGACACGACCAGGTTAAAGCTGCGCTCGGAGTCGAAGAAGTCGCCGATGAGCTCAGCCCAGCGGTCACGCTCGGCCTTGGAACGACGGGCGAAACCGTAGCCCGGCAGGTCGACGAAGTACACGTCGTCAGCCTCAAAGAAGTTGATGTTGCTCGTCTTGCCCGGCGTGCTCGAAACCTTCACCAGGTTCTTGCGGCCAAAGAGCTTGTTCATAATCGACGACTTGCCCACGTTGGAGCGGCCGACAAAGCTCACCTCGGGACAGGTGGACTCGGGAATCTGCGAAACCTTGCCGTAGCTGGCGACGAACTTGGCAAGCTGGTAGTTAATGGAATCGGCCATGGACACTCCTTGGTCGTAGGATCTTGCAAAAAACGCGCTATTGCGCAGCGGCAATGCGTCGAACGATATCGAGCGTGATATCGCTTGCGGCACGCGCATACTCGAACAAATCGAACTCGCGGTCGCAAATCGCATCATACGCCTCGTCACAATTATCGCTGATAGCACGCAGCACCAGGCAATCGACACCATTTTTGGTTGCGACATGGGCAATTGCCGCGCCCTCCATGCCGACACAATCGGCATGCGTCGCCTCGATGGCATCATTGCGCATAGCGGCGCCCGTCACAAAGCGGTTACCCGTGGCAATCGTGCCGACCAGGAACTGCTTTGCACCCTCGTTCGAAGCGGTCTCATTTGTCGAAGCATCAACAAACCCACGCTCAGCAAGCACATCGGCGGCAATATCGACCAGCGCAGGCGTCGAGACAAACTCCTCGAGCCCCGGTGCAGACTCGGCGATAAGCGCGGTATCGGTATCTAGATAGCGCAGGCATTTGCCAATGACGACATCGTCGATATGGAGCTTGGGATTCAGGCCACCTGCGATACCAGAAAACACAACTGCCTGTGGAGCATACTTGCTAATGAGGTGCTGTGTTGCGGCGGCAGCGTTTACCGTGCCCATACCCGCCGTCGTGGCGACAATCGACAGGCCGTCGAGCCCGCCGGTCACAACGTTCAAGCCCGCCTCCTGTACCATGCAAACGTTGCTCAACTCTTCCTTAATCTGCATGATCTCTTTTTCGAGCGCACCGATAATCGCGATGGTAGCCATGCCATTCCCCAAACCTATACGAAATTCTCAACCACGGTATGGTACCAGCATTTTGTTTGACCTCGTCAAACGAACACGTTAGGCCAGCGCAGCTCGGGTATCAAAGAATGTCTTAGCAATCGCAGCCACCAGCTCGCTCGAGCGATCGCTCCATGGCATCGATGTCATGATACTCATAATGTAGGTGTCGCCATCGACATCGATGAGGCCCGCATCGCATGTCGAATAGCAACCATCCTCGCTAATCCAGCCGGCCTTGTTGCGCACCAAGGCATGGTCGTCCGCAATGCCGTCGCGGATAAAGGACCGGGTCGTAGAGGCCAGAAGGCCCGACAGCCATTGCGACGTCTCGCTATCACGGCTCAAATACTCGCTCATCTCGCGCCACAACTTGGCCGAGGTGCGCGGGCAATAGGTGGGAAAATCACTCATCGGATCGAGTGCGGTATCGTAATCGATGCCAAGACTGGCAATCCAATCGTCGTAACCGACACGGTCAAACGCCGCACGTAACGCAATAAACGAATCGTTGTCCGAATTAACGACCGCGGCATCGATCAGGTCGCGCACCGTCTGCCAACCCATGTTGTAGCCACCATAGGTGCCAAGGGAATCATCGAGTGAAACCTGACCCGTCTCGACCAGAGATTCGCAGATGTACAACGCATAGAGCGCCTTATAGCTACTCGCACCGTAAACCTCGACATCGGGGTTATACGTCACGCCCTTGCCGCTTGACAGGTCGTAGAACACCACACCCACATCGCCTAGCTCCTGCGCCCGACTCAGGGCATCCTGGAGCAAGGCAAGGCTCTCATCCTCCAAGGTAGGAGTCTTGTTATCTACCAACGAGAAGGTCTGAACGGTATCACCCGAAGGGATATCGTTGAAGTCCGCCTTCGAAAGTCTCGTCTTGAGATCTGCCGACGCTTTGGACTTTGAAACCTTCTCGTTTTGCGTCTGTACCGTTGACGCATCTGAGTGTGCCATTCGCTCCGACGCGTAGGTTTTGGCGGTAATTCCGAGGATAATAATCGCCAACGTTAGCATCCCAATGGCGGCAATCTTCGTCACGCGGACGCGAGCGTCGGCAAGGCCACGCGAAGACGTGCCCTTCGTCTCATATCTGCTGCTATGCTGCGGCATATACTCGTCCCGCGATGCGTTGTTTCGCACGTGGTCTCCTGACTGCTACCGTTCATATACGAGCAGCATAATACCGAGCAGGCATTTCTTTCCAAAGATATTCAGCGGCGTTTAAGGCGTCTTTAAAGAAACCACAAGCGTATTTATCCAAATGGCGCGATTCTGTTGCGCATCTCCGCCCAAAACGCAGTTGCGGTGGAATAGTTCCTATTTGGTCGGCATAAGCCGAAAAACAAGAACTATTCCACCGCAACTTGACGGGGCTCTTTGGCAATCAACTTGGCGCCCAGGGGCACTCATTTAAGTCTGTCCCCAATGAGTGCCTTTGGGAAGCGAAAATGGCTCGCTAGCCGATGGCGTTTTTGAGTTCCGCGCGGCGCTTTTTCATGCCGGTCATGACGGCGTTGCGCAGCTCGGGCATGCGCGCAGTATCCATCTGTGGAACGCCCTCGAGCTTATAGGGAATCCCCAGCTGCTCATACTTGACGACGCCCATCGTGTGATACGGCAGCATTTCCAGGCCCACCACGTTGTGCCACGGGGCGATGAGGCGGCCGAGCGCCTCGCACTCCTCAACCGTATCGGTAATGCCCGGCACCACCACGTGGCGGATAACGACCTTAATCTTGCGACGCGCAAGCTCATCACCAAACGCCAGGATGCGTGCGGGATCGCAACCGGTCAGCTTTTTATGCTCGACGGGATCGGCGTGTTTAATGTCGAGCAGCACCATATCGGTCTCGTTGAGTACGGCATCGAACTTCTCGGGATGCGCGGGATCGAACGCATAGCCGCAGCTATCCAAGCAGGTGTGCACGCGACCATCGGGGTTGTTGTGCATGGCGCGGAACAGGTCGGCCAAAAACTCAGGCTGCAGGAGCGGCTCGCCGCCGGATACCGTAATACCACCGCTGCGGTAAAACTCATGGTTGCTCTGGAACTCGTCCATCAGGTGCTCGACGGTCACCATGGTGCCGCCGTTAACCGACCAGGTGTCGGGGTTGTGGCAATACGCACAGCGCATGGGACAGCCCTGAACAAACACCACAAAGCGGATGCCGGGTCCATCGACCGTTCCCATCGTCTCAATCGAATGCACGCGGCCCAGGGCAAACGCAGAGTCCTCGGGACGAGCGTCCACACCCTCGAGCGTCATCTCAGCCATTCCCGCTACCTTGCCTCTCATTGGTTTTAGCTACATAAATGCCAGAGTCATTCTAGCCCATATGCATGATGGCGAAACGGTTTAGCGGTCAATTGGGTTGTTCTATTTGGCCCTACGCAAGAGCGGCGGGAAGGTTGTCGCAACCCGCCCGCCGCCGAGGCAATAGAAATCGATAGACGCCAGGCCTTACGCTTTAAGCGTGAGCACCGCACCGAAGGCGGTCGGGCCGCAATGGCTCGAGATGACACCGCCGACCTGAGTCCAGGTAACGTCCTTAAAGCCCAGGTCGTACGCATAGACTTCCATGTCGTCGCGCAGCTCCTGGGAAAGACCTACCGAATACGCCAGGCCAATGTGCGAGTAGTCAATCTCGCCCTTCGCAACCATGTGGTCAATAAAGGCGCGGGCGCATTTGAGCATAGAGCCGCGGAACTTCTTGGTCGCCACAAACTTACCGCCCGTTACCTCAATGCAGGGCTTAATCTTGAGCAGGTGGGCGCCAAGGAATGCCACGTTGGACAGACGACCGCCCGCCCTAAGGAAGGCTAGGTCGGTAGGAACAAAGCCCAGCAGCACACGGTCCATGACGGAATTCGTGAAGGCGAAAATTTCGTCAACGGTGGCATCGGGATGAGCCTCGATGTATTTGGCGGTCTCGACGACAACGAGCGACTGGCCCACCGAGACAAAACGCGTATCCATGGAGTAGACGTAGTCGCGGCCCTTAGCTGCAATCTTGGAGGACTGATGCGAGCAGGTCGTGGCCTCGGAATACGCAAGATGTAAAATGGTCGCGTCAGGCTGCTCAGCGTGAATGCGGTCGTACACGTGAGCAAAATCCGCAGGCGCGCAGCCACTGGTCTTGGGCATTACGCCAAACTCGTTGCAGCGTGAATAAATCTCGAGCGGATCGATCGAGCCGTCCTCGACGGTCTCGTCACCAATCGTGACATGCATAGGCACGCGCACGATACCGTGGCGTTCGCAAAGCTCCGGCGTCACATCCGAACCAGACTCAACCACGATTACGTACTTGCCCATTATTATCACGACCCATCTCAACGTTGGTTTTTCAATACATGACACGCGCCGCCGCACTGTTGCACAACAGCGTCCAAGCGCCAAAGAGACGCCGCCCCTTGCACACAACAAAGGACAGCGTCTCCCTGGAAAACTCCGTGCTTGGCTGAGATTTTACACGGTTTATAAATGAGTGTTACTTATCCCGCAAACGGTAGCTATACGCGATAAACGGTAGTTCGCTGCGGCAACTGCAACACATTCCGCCCAGCAAGTCCAATCGTGCCCCATGCACGGTTAATGCACGAGGCGGTAGAAATTCATCGATGCCGCGCCCTCGGCGTGCAGCTCCATCGCCGGAACCGCCGGCGAATAGGTACGGCTCGTAAGTGCCGCCTCGCCGCCATTTGCAAAAATCTCGACCATCGTAGTGTCCGAAAGCACGCGCAGGTCGCGAAGCTCGCTGAGCTCGATCGACCTCTGGTCGCGCCCATAGCCTTCGTCACCCATGTCGAGGGTAAGCATCCCGTCTGCATAGCACACAAAGACACCCTTGCGGATTTCGAGCTCGACCATCTTGGCGCCCTCACAGGAAACCACAAGATCAAACAGGCGGCCCGGCTCCTCAACGGTTTCACCGCCTGTCGCGCGAACGCAGTCGCCGCGCATCCTCTCAATCTCGTGCGCCGGTTGCTGGCAGAGCTTGCCATCGCGCATGCTCAGCTCTCGCGGCACCGTCAACGCGCACTGCCACCCGCGCGCCACCGTCGGGTTTTCTGCCGTCGCATCGGGGCAACCCGACCATCCGATCATCAAACGCCGGCCTGCAGTATCCTCAAAGGACTGCGGAGCATAGAAATCAAAACCGGCATCGACCATCGGGGGCATGCCCTGCCCGACGATTTTAAAGCTCGGCGCCTCCCAATCGGCCTCGATGGGGAACCACACGCACTGATGCGGATTGCGGTAACGCCAACCATCGGCAGGCACACCCTGCGGACAGCAAACGAGAATAAGCTCGCCATCGAGCTCAAACAGATCGGGGCACTCCCACATAAAGCCAAACTTCTCGCCCAACTCAATGCGCGTCGCATAGCTCCAGTCCTCAAGATTGCGCGAGGTATAGACAAGCACGCAGCCACGGTCGTCTTTCGTACGAGCACCCAGAACCATGTAGTAGATACCGTCGTGCTCAAGGATCTTGGGGTCGCGCACGTGCGTACCGATATCGTCGGGGTAATCGACCGGTCCAACAGCTATGCACTTCTCGCCCAATTCGTCGGGATTCTCGGCAACCATATGAATCTGGTTTTGCTCACGGCCCGTCAACACGTAGTCGTAATCATCGCGGTCAAAATGCTTGACGTTGCCGGTATAGAAATAGTGAATCTTGCCATCGCGTACAAAGGCAGAACCAGAATACGCTCCGTTCGAATCCAAATCGGAATCGGGGAACAGCGCGGGGCCATGATTCTCGTACGTCACAAAATCCTTTGTCGTCAGATGGTTCCAAAGCACTGGACCGCCATGCGCAGCATCGAACGGATCGTATTGATGATAGATGTGATACGTATCACCAATCTGAACCAAACCGTTGGGGTCGTTGAGCCAGCCAAGCTCAGGCTCCACATGGAACAGGAGCCTATCGGGGTCGGACGCGATGCGACCCGCCGTCTCATCCTGTCCGGCACGCCACTGCTCATAGTCCGCGCGTGTCACCTTATTTTTTTGATTAAACATCGCCGTTGACTTTCTCGTCTATGGGGAAGGACGCTCGACTCACACGAGTCGAACGCCCTTCCTCAAATGGACTTATCCTCAGATTACACTGAACGGCTCAACTAGAAGCTGACGTCGAAGCCAGCGCCAGCGCCCTCTTCATCGGTGGTCGGCACGCCCTTTGCCTTGTTGTAGGCAAAGATCAAGACGATCGGCACGATAAAGGCGATGAGATTGCCAGCCACATACCACACGAGGGTCTCGGGCGTAACGATGAGCAGGCCAAGCACGCCGGTCAGACCCTGACCGATAGCGCGCACCTCAAAGAGCTTGACGAAGGCACCGCCACAGCCTGCACCGATGCATGCGCAGATGAACGGGATGATCGAGTAGCGCATGTTTGCAGCGAAGATAGCGGGCTCGGAGATTCCGACCAGCGTCGGGATAAAGGACGACATGCAGATGTTGCGCTCTTTGGAGTGCTTCTTGTGAATGAGGTACATACCGATGGCGCCGCCGCCCTGGGCGATGATGGAAACCGACCAGATGGCCTGGATGTAGTTGAAGCCGGTCGTGGCAACGAGGTTGGCCTCGATACCCTGGATGAACTGATGCGTACCGGTAACGACGAGCGGCTGCAGGAACGCGGCAAAGACAAAGGCACCAAAGACGCCCATCCTGTTGTACAGGATATCGATTACGCCGGCGAGGACGTCACCGATCAGGTTGCCGAGCGGGCCGAACACGGTGAACAGGGCGACGTTAGCAAGAATCAGGGTAACGGTCGGGACAAAGACGAACGAAACGACCTCGGGGATGTACTTCTGGGCAATCTTTTCGACCTTGGCCATAAACCAGGCAGTCAGGATTGCGGGGAACACACCGCCCTGGAAAGCAACCATGGGAATGGATAGCGGACCGAAGTTCCAGTACTCAGCACCCGTCGGGTCCATAACGAACGTGTTACGGTTCATAAGACTCGGGTGAACCATGACGATACCGACGAGGATGCCCAGGATCGGGTTACCGCCAAAACGCTTGACCGCGCTGTACATAACCAGGACAGGCAGGTAGTCGAACGTGGTGGCGATAATGGCAAAGAAGCTTGCGAGGTTCTTGAGGAACTCGCTGTGATCGGCGAGACTGCCCTCCATGCCAAAGAGGCCGTTGGCAACGATCAACGACTTAAGGCCGATGATGATAGCAGCGCCGACGAAGGCGGGAATGATGGGGATAAAGATGTCCGAGAACACCTTGAGGACCGAGAAGAACTTGCCTTTCTTGTCCGCCTCGGCACCCTTGACCTCGGAAGCGCTAATCTCCTTGACGCCCGTCAGAGCCATAAACTCATCGTAAACCTTGTTGACGGTACCGGTACCGAAGATGATCATGAGCTGGCCGCTGTTGTACAGCACGCCCTTGACGCCATCGATGTTCTCGAGCTCGGCCTTGTTGTATTTGCTCGTATCCTTGAGCACCAGACGCAGACGGGTCACGCAATGCGTGGCGCCCTCGATGTTCTCCAGTCCGCCGACGTTGTCGACGACTTGCTGGGACACTGCCTTGTAGTCCATGTTCCTCTCCATTCCTTTTCTAAATCATAAAACGGTTCGTTGCCGCTACAGAGACGCGATCGTTGCGTTTGCGCACTTGAGCGCACCGTCGGTGACGGTAAGCGCCACGCCCTGGCCCTGCTTGTTGCAGAAGCGAGCGTTGAGCGCAACATCATCGACAAAGATGGTCGCGATGTCGTCGTCGACGACCAGACGCACATGGTGAGTGCCCTCGCCCTTAAAGAACAACGGACGCTCGAGGCCCATGTTGTTGACCTGGAACCACGGGTACTGGGGAGCCGGCGTGAACTCGAGCTTGCCCTCGCGCAGGTTGGCGCGGAACTCATAGGCAAGACCGGTCTCGGCGTCCTCGGCGAACTTGACCGAGAAGCCGGCAGCGTTACCGCCGAGCTCAATGTCGGCATCGAGCAAGTAGGTGGAGCCGGCATCCGCGGCGAGCACCTGCTCGACCTTGCCCGACTCGCAGGAAAGCTCAAAGGTCTCGACTGCCTTAGCCTCGCCAAAGGCGCCAAGCATGCTGTCGGGGAGCTTGGTGCCGAGCGTTCCGTCGGCACGTTGAACGATCTCGAGGGGCATAAAGGTGCCACCCCATAGGTAAGAGCTGGGGTCGCCGCCCTCGTCACGCGTAGGAACCCAACCAAAGAGAACGCGACGCTCGCCATCGAATGCGGTGCGAGCGGCGTAGTACGCGCGGCCGTCGAAGGAGTCGTCAGCGGGGGTAATCCAAGGACCGTTGATGGACTTGGACATGCGGTAACGGGTCTTGTTGCCGTCGCTGTACTCGGAAAAGACGAGGTACCACCAGTCGCCCATCTTAAAGAGATCAGGCATCTCAAACATGGTGTACAGGCCCGGGTTCCACCAGTCGCCCTGGAACTCCCAGTTGGTCAGATCCTTGGAGGTGAACTTGACCAGGCGGCCGGTCATCAGACGCTTGTCCTCGCCCACACGCGTGCCGAGGATGAGCATGTACTCTTCGTTCTCCTCATCCCAAAGCACAAAGGGATCGCGCCAGTTGCGGTCATCGTAACCCTCCTGGGGCGGAAGCAGCGTCTCGGCGATGTTCTTCTCCCACTTGACGGCGTCGTCGCTCGTTGCGTGAAGAAGAACCTGCTTCATCAAACGTGCGCGGACCTTATCGCGATTGCAACCAGTGTAGAGCGCATGGTACTTGTCGCCCACCTTAAACACCGTGCCGGCATAAATGTACTGGTCGACTTCCTCGTCGCCGCCGCGCTCAAGGCTCTCGCCAAAGTCCTTGTAGTTGACGAAATCCTTGGTCGTAGCGAGTGCCCAGCCAAACGGCTCTCCGAAAGGTTCGGGGTTACGCGTGTCACGCTGATGATAGAGATAGAACGTGCCGTCCTCGCCGTACGGCATGATGTCGCCTACCCAAATTCCCTCAGGCTGGTAATACACCTTGTGCATCCGAGACTTCCTTTCCACGACATACTAACTCGGTACAATGGCAAGATATGTCAATCGTTTTCATATGTCAAACGTTTTCACACCAATACGTCTTTTCGCAGTTCCAGTCGTCGGCAAACGGTTGACATATGCCGGCGAACGGTCATCAGAGGCGTTTGAGGAATTCTTTTGGCACGGGGCGAATTACGCGGTTTTGCCCTCGATAAGCTCAACGGGAAGCTTGATATTCGACTTGGGCTTTTCCCCGTTAATAAGAGCAATGATGGATTGCGCCGCGAGCTCTCCGATGCGATCGATATCTTGACGTACGGTTGTTAAGTCAGGCATAAACGTCATAGTTCGGCGGGCACCATCCGCGCCCACGACCTTAATATCGTCCGGAGCGCTCAAGCCGCGCTGCTTCATCACGTTGAGACAGATGGCCGCCATCGTATCGTCTCCCGCAAAGATGCCGTCAATATCGGGGTTCTCATCGAGGATCTTCGCAACGACCGCGCCCTTTTCGTCGTCGGGCTTAACGAACTCGACCTCACGGACAAGCGCGGACAAACCGGCCTGCTCAACAACATCGAGGTAGGCATCGGTACGCTTATTGGCAGGCATGCGCATGCGGCTATTGCTGCGCAGGCACAGGATACGCCTGCAGCCGTCATCAATCAGACGGCGCGTGGCGAGCTCGCCAATGCCATAGCTGTCACTTGCAATCTGGACAGAGCCCTCGCCAAGATCGCAGTCGATGCCAACCAGGCTCAAGCCCATCTCGGCATATGCCTCGGCACCGATATTGAGGGAGTTGACGATGACGCCGTCGACCATATTGCGGCGGAGCATGTCAATATAGGAACGCTCAAGATCGGGTCGATTGGCGCTGTTGCACAGCAACATCTTAAAGCCGTTTTCCGCTAACGTGCGCTCGACCGCCTGCACAACCTGAGCATGGAACGGGCTGCTCACAAAGGGAACGATCATACCGATAAGATTCAGGCGACCGTTGAGCATGGCACGGGCGATATCGTTGGGCGTATAGTTGATGCGCTCCATCGCGGCATGGACCTTATCGCGGGTCTCTTGGCTAATATAGCCGCGATTATTAAGCACGCGAGATACCGTAGTAGGCGAAACCCCCGCCACCGCCGCAACTTCCTTGATGCCAGGCTTAGCCGTATCCTTAGAACGAGCACTCTCGCGAGCCATAGCACCCTCCCCCATCAACATGTCATACGTTTACATACGAACAAAGCATACCCCAACAACAGCGGGAAGACGGTAACAGCACAAGTAAGTAAACGACTCATCCAACTAATTAGGAGAGTTCCGCCTAAAGGGTGACTACACAGGACACCCGCCGGGCCGCTTTGGGTTACTTTCCAAAACATTCCGCACTGATATCTTCTGTATTGAAGACGTCGATGGTGCACCCGTATACCATTGACGT
>CBCTZJ010000032.1:0-21726 GCA_965151385.1 uncultured Collinsella sp.
ACATTGCGCCCCGCAAGCTGTGGATCGCGCTGGGCGACAAGGCGCATGGCTCGGTGACGGTCGATGACGGCGCCGCGAAGGCGCTGGTCAGCCGTGGCTCGTCCTTGCTCGCGGTGGGTATTCGCGAGGTCGATGGTCAGTTTGCCGAGGGTGATGTGCTCGACGTGTGCGACCCGAGCGGTATGGTCGTCGCCCGCGGTATCGCCGAGGCCGATTCGGACGTGCTGGAGCTTGCAGCAGGACGCCGCCAGGACCAGATTGCCGGCAACCGTCTGCTGGCAGATTTGGCCGAGAAGCCCGCGATTCATCGAGATAATTTGATCGTCTTCGCCTAACGGGTCGACGCTGCGCGCCGCCCATAGCGACAATTTGTCATTCAAAAGGTGAGGCATGACCATCAGGTCTATACCTCGCCTTTTTCATGCCAACTTGTTCGCTCTGGGCGGCGCTCGCTTCTTTTCCTCGACCTGCGACTTAAAGCCACTCGCTTAGGGGCGTTTTCGCTTTCCGACCTCTACCTGCGGCATTGTTGTTGCCGGCACTTATTCTGCACTAGGGGATGCTCTTTTTGTGCCGGTGGACGGGGACACTCCTTTGCTAGAAGATCTGGCGCAGGTCTCCGCGGCCGAGGGCTTCGTCGAAGAGGTGCTTGAACACCACGCTGCCGTGCAGGCCATCGTGCTCAAACTCGTTGGTCACCCAGGCGTGCGAGTTGCCCACGCGGCTGAGCGTGTCGAGCTGCAGGCCCGAATCCACGTACATGTCGTCGAAATACACCGCGGCCTGGAGCGGCACCTCGTTGCAGGCCAAGCGCTGCGGGTCGTAGATCTTGTCCCAGCTGGTGTCTTCCATTAGCAGATCCATGGCGAGCTTGAAGGGCTTGAGCTCGGGCATCTGCTCAAACATCCACGGGAACATAGCCTCACCGGTAAACATGAGCGGGCGCGTGAGCGTGTCGAACTCGGCGCGATGAGCCTTTTCCTCGGCTGCAGCCCAGTGAATGGGCATGGTGTCGCCGTCGGCGTAGATGAACTCCTGCAGCGTCCAGTACAGCGGGTTTGTACGCGTGTTGGTGCGCTCGAAGGCGTGCATCAAAAAGCTGTCGGATACCGAGGAACCGCAGCTCAACGTACCGTCGCCATCAACAAACGCGTGGTCGATAATCCAGTGCATGCGCTCAAAGCTCGGCTTCATGCCAAAGTCGCTGCCCATGAGCTGCAGGCGCTCGACCGTCATCGGCGAGCCGTCGGGCAGTGCGGGTTTTTGCTCCTCGATCGCATCGGCCAGCTCCGCCACGCGCTCGACGTCGGTGGGGTAGCGGTCGTAGTACTGCTGCGTCTTGGCTGCCATGCGCGGGAAGGTGTGCGCATAGACTTCGCTGGCACTTGCCGGCACGTGCGGAATGCCGCCGCAGGTAAAGCTTGCCGTCACGCCCTCGGGGAAGAGTGACAGATAGCTCAGCGTCAAAAAGCCGCCGTAGCTCTGCCCGAGTGTGACCCAGGGCTTGCCGCCAAAGCCCACCAGGCGCAGGTACTCAAAATCGCGAACGATGGAGCTGGCGAGGTGGCGCTTGAGGAAGTCCGCCTGCGAGCGGGCCGCATCGGAGCCTGCCGCCTCGGCGCGCTCGCCCAGTGCGGCAATCGTGCGCCCGTCTACACAGCTGCTGCGTCCGGTACCGCGCTGGTCGGGCAGGACGACGCGGAAGTGCTTGACGGCCTCCTCGATCCAGCCATCGCTTGTGGGCGACAGCGGACGCGGGCTCTCGCCGCCGGGGCCGCCCTGCAAAAAGAGGAGGAGCGGCAAGTCGTCGTTAATGCGGTCGGGCGCGCAAACCACGCGGTAGAAGAGCTTGATGCTTTCGGGTGCACCGGCGATGGGCGCCGGCATTGCGCCGCGGCGCATGGTACTGCCGACGGCCAAAAGCATGGGCTCCAGGCCGCGCCAGTCGAGGGGGACGTCGATGCTGTGGTCCTCGACGTAGAGGCCGGGGACGTGGTACGAAGTGATGAGCGCCATGTGATGCTTCCATTCGTTGCGGTGTTTCGGGTTGACCAATTCTACCGCCGTCTGCGAGGATGCGTGCAAATCGGCTACTATGGTTGGCAAACATCTAAGAGAAAGGGCCGTTCATGTCGGTCGATATAGCCACCTACGTTCACGATCTTGCCGTTGAGGCCAAGGCCGCTTCGGGCGCGCTTGCCACGGCGAGCGATGTCCAGCGCCAGGAGGCCGTGCGCGCCATGGCCGCGGCGCTGCGCGACGGCGTCGATTCCATCATTGCCGCCAACGAGCTCGATATGTCCGCCGCGCGTGATGCGGGCACCTCGGCGGGGCTTCTCGACCGTCTGCTGCTGACGCCCGAGCGCGTTGAGGGCATGGCCGCCGGCCTGGAGAAGCTCGCTGAGCTGCCCGATCCTGTCGGCCGCGTACTAGACCACCGCGTGCTTGCAAGCGGTGTGGACCTGACCCGCGTGAGCGTGCCGCTGGGCCTGGTCGCCATGGTGTATGAGGCGCGTCCCAACGTGACGGCCGATGCTGCGGGCATCTGCATCCGCACCGGCAACGCCTGCATTCTGCGCGGCGGTTCGCTGGCCTATCACTCGTGCACCATGATCGCCGAGCTGCTGGCCGATGCGCTCGAGGCCAAGGGCTTCCCGCGCGAGGCCGTGTCGATGATCGAGTCCACCGACCGCGAGGCCACTGGCGAGCTCATGAAGCTCCGCGGTATCGTCGATGTGCTCATTCCGCGCGGCGGTGCAGGGCTGATTCAGCGCTGCGTGCGCGAGTCGCTCGTGCCGGTGATCGAGACGGGTACGGGCAACTGCCACATCTACGTGCATGAATCCGCCGACTTTGACAAGGCACTCAACATTATCGTTAATGCCAAGACCCAGCGCGTAGGCGTGTGCAATGCCGCCGAGTCGCTGCTGGTCGACCGTGCTGTGGCCGATGCGTTTTTGCCTGCGGTCGTGGCCGTGCTGCATGACCACGGCGTGTTCATTCACGGCGACGAGGCAACCTGCGCCGCATGCGCCGATGCCGGGCTTGCCGAGGGTGATGACTACGTCGCCGCGACTGAGGAGGACTGGGGTCGCGAGTACCTGGCTCTCGAGATGAGCGTGAAGGTCGTGGCAAACGAGGACGAGGCCATCGCACACATCAACCGCTACGGCACGATGCACTCCGAGGCCATCATCGCCGAGGACGAGGATGCCTGCGAGCGCTTCCTGGATGCGGTCGACGCCTCGGCCGTGTACGCCAACGCCAGCACGCGCTTCACCGACGGCGGCGAGTTTGGCCTGGGTGCCGAGATCGGCATCTCGACCCAAAAGCTCCACGCCCGCGGCCCCTTCGCCGCCGAGGCCCTCACCACCTACAAATACAAGCTCCGCGGCACCGGTCAGGTTCGCCCCTAAACCTACCAAAAAGGGACAGGTTTATTTTGGCAGGTTTTATCTGCGGTTTTGCCGGGCGACACGTTTGCCCGGCTTTTTTCTCCGTATACCTTTTCTGCCTTTCGGCTTGAGCTACGGCGATATACGATAATGACACCGTGTCCTAGCACCGACTCACCTGGAGGTATTGCCATGTCCCAGATGCTTTCCGCCGGAATCACCCGCGACCGTGCGTTCGAACTGCTTAACGAGCACAACAAAGACCCGTTCCACATCACCCACGGCGAGACGGTCGAGGGCACCATGCGCTACTTTGCGCGCGAGTTCGATCCCAAGAACGAGGAGTTTTGGGGCATCGTCGGCCTGCTGCACGACTTGGATTGGGAGGAGCATGAGGACGACCCCGTGAACCACACCATCTATGCGGCAGAAATCCTCGAGGGCGAGGGCGCATCGCCCGAACTCATTCGCGCTATTCAGACGCACACGTCCGATTTCAATGCCTCGCTGCCCAAGCCCGAGCTTCAGATGGAGAAGATCCTGTTTGCTTGCGACGAGCTCACCGGCCTGATCGGTGCTGCCGTGATCATGCGTCCGAGCAAAAGCGTCATGGACTTTACGACTAAGTCGCTCAAGAAAAAGTTCAAGGACAAGCGCTTTGCCGCCGGCTGCTCGCGCGACGTGATTTCGCAGGGCGCCGAGATGTTGGGCTGGGAGCTTCCCGAGCTCTTCGACCGCACCATCGCGGCCATGCAGTCTTTCGCGCCCGACCGCGACACCTTCCAGGCCTAACCTGCCAAAAAGGGACAGGTTTATTTTGGTAGGTTTTATCTGGGAAAACGCTTCCGTTGGATGTTATTCAGCGGAAGCGTTTTCTGTTTGACATGGTGACGCTGGCGAATGGCGGCGCCTCGCGGCAGACAGCTGCGCTTCGCCGTATCCGTAACTCGGCAAACGCGACGCTACGACGCGTTCTTGATAATCCATGTTCCCAGTCCGGTCAGCAGCTGAACCTGCTTAACCGTTAGCCCTTGTTTTCGAAGCGCGAGAATCGCCTCATTGCGAAGTGGCTTGGAGACGGATTTGAGTTCCGTCGGAGCACATCCTGCGACACTCTGCACGATTGCCGTGCCAAATTCGCATAGATCTTCCTCGCGAACCTTGGCTGTTGCGCTGGGGCGATAGGGAAGCGACGGCGTACTTTCCATGAGCCGAAGGTATGAGCGAGGTGTTGGGAATAAAACACCGACAACGCTGCCGGTAACATGCGGCCGTGACCTGGCACTCATTAGATACTCGCGATGGCTGCTCCAGGGATATTCGTCGTATGCCGCCAGTCCCGCTTTTTGTGGATTCAGATGAATGTATCGAATTGCCTCGAGTAAATATACTTCTGACTTAATGGGCGAATCCCAAAACCGCTCCTGAAACACGTGGCCGATATGCCCCGTCCGCGCATTGTACCTGCCCGCATACGATACTGCTACCGCGTGCATCGCGTCGCTCTTGCGGTCGTCCGGATCGTCGATGAGCAGATGAATGTGGTTTCCCATAAGGCACCAAGCGATAAGCTCGATATTGTGTTTGGGGAGGATCGCATCGAGGATCTGAAGCATGGCGATTCGGTCCTCGGCATCGTCAAACAGCAATTGCCCTCCGTTTCCACGCAACGTGATGTGGAAATAACCGGTTGGTGACTTTGAACGAGGTTTTCTCGGCATGGCCCCTCCTTTAGCTTGGATGGGCTGAAGATACCTCATTCGGAGGCTTCGGTTGTCGAGATTCAGTTCACCGACTATAGCTGCTACCTGCCGAAATGCTATTGCGTTTTCAAATTGATGCTTTTTAATGGTAATTGAGCAAGACAGGCGCGCTTGTTGTGGATGCGGCCGTTGGTTGCGTCGATCTGGACGGCCCCCGCGTGATGTCATCGCAAATGGGCTTCACGTATTCTACGGATATAGAAAAATGGCCGGGCGCTCACAAACAAAACGGAGCACCCGGCCATTTACTGATTGTTTGTTGACGTTTGGCCAGATAAAACCTGCCAAAATAAACCTGTCCCTTTTTGGCAGGTTAGTTGAGGGCGGCTTGGGCTAGGCGGGCTTCGGCGGCCTCTTCGGTGACGCCCAGGGCCACGGCGAACTCCTCGATGGAGCGGCGCTTGGCTTCCTTGAGTACGCGCATGTAGTAGGAGCTGGGCTTTTTATCTGCTTCCTCGGCCTGGCGAATACGGTGCATCATGGTTTTTGCCACGCGAACCGTCTCGGGCGCGCCCAGCTTGAGCTGCTGCTTAAAGTGCGTCTCCTCGAGCGAGCTATTGCGCTCGGTAAAGGTGTCGCACTCCAGCTCATCGTAGTGGCTCAGCAGGTGCTCTGCATCTTGCTGGGAGATAGCGGCATGCAGACGGTCGGCCTGCGCCACGGGGTACATGAGAATCGTCTGCGCATGTCCCTGCTTGGTCTCGAGCAACAACATGGGCTGCGGTGTGTCGTCCCTAAAGCCGACGACGGTGCAGACTCCCTGACCCGGATGAATGACGTGTTGACCGATTGAGAACATGCTACCTCCAACTTATACGAATTTACGTATGTTAAGAATACCACGTTGACGTGCGCAAACCATCACTTTATGCAGGAAAAGCACACAACTCCGATAGGTAAGAGTATTCGATAAATAGAACGACTTATTCATACGTTTATGCATTTCTAGAACGTGTATAAACAGCAGGCAAACCGCCAACTTTGTACCGCCGCGCAAGAGCGGTAGTCATTTTTGTGCATATGCAATATCTATTAGCTTTACCCTGCGACAGTAGTTACCGCTTGTGATAGAGTGCTACAAACTCTGGCTTTTGCCCTACGAGTGACCAAGAGCTCGGGGGCTTTAACACAAGGAGGATCTATGCCCGAGAAGATTGAAGAGCTGGTACGCGCTGCGCTTGCTGCGGCCCAGGAGGCCGGCGACCTTTCCGCATTTGAACTTGACGATTGCGCTATCGAGCGACCGGCTGATACTTCTCATGGCGAGTGGACCTCCACCATGGCCCTGAAGTCCGCCAAGCTGGCTCACTGCGCCCCGCGCAAGATCGCCGAGGCCGTCGTTGCCCATATGCCCGAGGACCCCGCAATCGAGAAGGTCGAGATCGCCGGTCCTGGCTTCATCAACTTCTACCTCTCCGTCGCCGTCAAGAACGCCATCTTTGGCGAGGCCCGCGAGAAGGGTATGGACTTCGCTAAGTCCAACGTCGGTGGCGGCCTGAAGACCCAGGTCGAGTTCGTCTCCGCTAACCCCGTCGGCCCCATGCACATCGGTCATGGTCGCTGGGCCGCTCTGGGCGACTCCCTTTGTCGTGTGATGGACCACGCTGGTTACGACATCCAGCGTGAGTTCTACATCAACGACCACGGCTCTCAGATGAACACCTTCGGTAACTCCATCAGCACGCGCTATATGCAGCTTGCCGACATCATCGCCAAGCAGGGCGTGGATATCGACGAGGCTCACAAGCTTCTGATCGCCGACCGCGACGCCTTTGTTGCCGACGAGAGCGACGAGCATCCCGAGACCCATCCGTATCAGGACAACTTTGCCGAGACTCTGGGCAAGGACTCCTACGGCGGCGACTACATCATCGACGAGGCTGCCGAGTTCTGGCGCACCGACGGCGATAAGTGGGTCAACGCCGATCCGCAGGAGCGCATGGAGAGCTTCCGCGAGCGCGGCTACGTAAAGATGGTCGACAACATGCGCGACCTTTGCCACGCCGTTAACTGCGACTTCGATCGTTGGTTCTCCGAGCGCTCTCTGTACGTGAAGGACACCGAGGGCGAGACCGCCGGCACCTCCGCCGTCGACCGCGCTTTTGAGAAGCTCGACAAGATGGGCTACCTCTATACCAAGGACGGCGCCCTGTGGTTCCGCTCCACCGACCTGGGCGATGACAAGGACCGCGTCCTGATCAAGTCCGATGGCGAGTACACCTACTTCGCCTCCGACGTCGCCTATCACTGGGATAAGTTCCAGCGCGTCGACCACGTCATCGACATCTGGGGCGCCGACCACCACGGCTACATCGAGCGCGTCCGCTGCGTCTGCGACGCTCTTGGCTATCCCGGCAAGTTTGAGGTTCTGCTGGGCCAGCTCGTCAACCTGCTGCGCAACGGCAAACCCGTCCGTATGTCCAAGCGCAAGGGCACCATGGTGACCCTGCAGGAGCTCGTCGACGAGGTCGGCTCCGACGCCGCTCGCTACACGCTCATCTCCAAGAGCTCCAACCAGATGGTCGACTTCGATATCGAGGCCGTCAAGAAGCGCGACAACTCCAACCCGGTGTACTACGTGCAGTACGCTCACGCTCGCGTGTGCTCCATCCTGCGCCGTGCCGCCGACGTTACCGCCGAGCAGGCCGCCGAGATGGGCATGAAGGCCGTCGCCGAGAAGGCTATTGGCGAGAACGTCGATTACTCGCTGCTGACCGACCCGACCGAGCTTGCCCTTTCGCGTAAGCTCAACGAGCTCACCGACCTCATCGGTAGCTGTGCTCGCGATCGCGCCCCGTTCCGCCTGACGCACTTTGCCGAGGAGCTCGCTGGCGACTTCCACAGCTTCTACGCCGCCTGCCAGGTCCTTCCGAGCGAGGGCCGTCCCGTCGACCCTGAGCTCTCGCGCGCCCGTTTGGCCGCCTGCGACGCCGTCCGTGTGACGCTCGCCCTGGTGCTTACCCTCGTTGGCGTTTCTGCCCCCGAGCAGATGTAAGCGCTGGTCGTTTGACTGCGTTGGTTTGGTTTGACTGAGCCTCGAAAGCCCGATCTCCCATGCGGAGGTCGGGCTTTTTGCGTTTAGCGAGACAATTTGGCTTGCTGGAAAATGCTACCAAATCGCAACTATACCGGTTTACTACGATGAATCGAGGGATTCCAATCACACGGGCTTTTCAACGAAAAGTGCAAGCCATCTAGCTGGGGTTTTATTTTTTCGGTTTTTGGCGTGGTCGTGGTTGAGCGATTCATCGTAGTAAACAGCCATAGTTTTGAAAATGACCCTAGGGGACGGAGGAAAACGGATCATTTTTGTCCCGTGGAGGAGCGGTGGGATACCTTCTGCCAAGAATCGGGGGCATCTACTACGTTTAAGTGCGTACCCCGAACCACGCCGAAAATCGCAATATTAAAACCGCAGGTAGCAGGTCTGCGACTTTCGAAAAATAGTGAGTATGGTCAGGGGTGCGGGGGCAAACGTAGTAGATGGGCGCGATTCGTGGCGTGTCGATCTTGGGGCCGATGCCCTTGCCCCTTAGCTGTTCCGTTTTCTCGATGCTTGAGGCTTGACCTGCCTTCTTCTTATGAGTTGCGGTGGAATGGTTCCTGCTTGAGAGGTGTCGGCCGGGATTTGGGAACTATTTCACCGCAGCTTATGATGTGGCGATGGTGTGCGCCGGAACTTTGTAAAGAGTGTTCCTTTTGACTAGTCGTTTAAGAACGCCCCCGATGACTAAGTTGCAGGTGGCGGCGGTTGTGTTACACTAACGCTGCGTATTTGACGCAATCATCTCGATACAGATCAATGATGCTCGTCGCTTTTTGGACGGAGCTAGACTGTTTAGCCGCCCTGAAGGTTTATGCAGGGAGCATGTGATCACAGGGCTTGAAAAGAAAGTTGAGCAAACACTGTGTCTGATCAACAACAAGAAAACGAAATAACGACGACGCAAACGGCTCCCGCTGCACCGGTTACGTCGGACCAGGCCGTGCTGTCCGCGCCGGCGCAGGTCTCGGCCCCCGAGGCGCCTAAGGCCGCCGCGCCCACCACGCCCGTTGCTAGCGAGGAGGCTGCTCCCGCTAAGCCTAAGCGCACGCGTCGTTTGGCCAAGCCTGCTGCGGACGGCGAGGATGCCGAAAAGCCCAAGCGTCGTACGACGCGCACCACGCGCGCGAAGCGCCCCGTTGCCACCGATACTTCGGCCCCCATTTCCGATGAGGTCGCGCAGGCCCGTGCACTGGCGCAGATTAGCGAGGCCCAGGTTGTGCGTGCCCGCCGTCGCGCTGCCGAGCGCGAGGCCGCGGCATTGACTGAGTTCGCTGCGCCGGTCGCCCCCGAGGCTCCTGCTGCCGAACAGTCGGCCGAGAAGCCGACACCGCGCACGCGTCGCCGTGCGGCAGCCAAGACGCAGCAGCCCGTCGAGCAGCTGACTCCTGAGGTCGCTGAAGCTCCGGCTCGTTCTGCGGCAGGGGAGGGCGCTTCCTCCGCTGAGCCCGTCGTGCACGCTGAGGTCAACGAGGTTCCCGTCGTTGATCCGGCTCTGCGCCCGCATCGTCGCGGCCGCAAGCCCAAGGCGTATGTTGAGGCCGAGAAAGCCGCTGCCGCAGCAGCTGCTGCCCAGGGCGCAGCGGTGACGGCCGAGCCTACGGCCACGGTTGATGCCCCGGTCCAGGACGCTCCGTCCACCGAGGCTCCCGCATCTGCCGATGCCGAGCCCGCCGATGTCCGTCCCGGCCGCAGCCGTCGCACCGCGGCAAAGCGCTCGACGAAGGCGAAGGTCAAGGCTGAGGCCAAGCCCGTCGACGACAAGTCCTCCCAGGCAAACGCCGATGCCGCTTCCGAGGCCGAGAACGTCGACCAGCCGGCAACTGAGAAGCCCAAGCGCACGCGCAAGAAGTCCGCGAGGGCCAAGGGTGCCGAGCAGCAGGGCGACGCCGAACCCAGCAACCATGCCAACGCCGACGCCAAGGCAGAGGGCGAGGCTCCGTCCGGCACCGATGCAACCGCAGCCGCGGCTGCCGAAGGCACCGAGACCGAAGAGGGCGCCCGCCCCAGCCGCCGTCAGCACAAGCGCAACGACGAGCGCAACGACCGCAAGGACGATCGCAACAACGACCGCCGCAGCCGTCAGCGCGACCGCAAACAGCGCAACAAGGAGCGCAACGCCGCCCCCACCGAGCCCACGCTTTCGCGCGAGGAGCTTGCGGCCATGAAGGTAGCCGAGCTGCGCGAGAAGGCAAAAGAGTTCGAGATCGAGACGACCGGCAAGAAGAAGGCCGAGCTTGTCGAGGAGATCTACACGACCGCCGCGAAGGCCGAGGGCTTCCGTGATATTAAGGGCATCCTGCAGATTCGCCCGGACAACTCCGGCATCATCCATGCCCACGGTTACATGAAGTCCAATGAAGACGCCTTCGTCCCCGCTTACCTCATCCGCTCCGCACGCCTGCGCACGGGTGATGTCATCGAGGGTTCGCTGCGCCCCTCGCGCGGCGGCGACAAGCGAGCCGGCCTCGCCAAGATCACGACCGTTAACGGCATGGATCCCGAGCAGATCCGCAACCGCCCCAAGTTCGGCGACCTTACCCCGGTCTATCCCAACGAGCCGCTGCGCATGGAGCACGGCAAGGATTCCATCACCGGTCGCGCCATCGATATCGTGTCGCCGATCGGCAAGGGCCAGCGTGGCCTGATCGTGTCGCCGCCCAAGGCCGGCAAGACAACGATCCTTAAGAAGATCTGCCAGTCCATCTCGATCAACAACCCCGAGGTGCACCTCATTTGCCTGCTCGTCGACGAGCGCCCCGAAGAGGTCACCGATATGCAGCGCTCCATTAAGGGCGAGGTCGTGGCCTCGACCTTCGATATGCCCGCCGACAACCACACCCGCGTGGCCGAGCTCGTCATCGAGCGTGCCAAGCGCATTGTGGAGCTGGGCGGCGATGTCGTGGTGGTGCTCGACTCCATCACACGTCTTGCGCGCGCCTACAACCTGGCGGCACCCGCCTCGGGCCGTATCCTTTCGGGCGGCGTCGATTCGGCAGCTCTCTATCCGCCCAAGCGTTTCCTGGGTGCAGCCCGCAATATCGAAAACGGCGGCTCGCTCACCATCCTCGCCTCCGCCCTTATCGACACCGGCTCCAAGATGGATGAGGTCATCTTTGAGGAGTTCAAGGGCACCGGCAACATGGAGCTCAAGCTCGACCGCGATCTTGCCGATCGCCGCATCTTCCCGGCCATCGACCCCGTTGCCTCCGGTACGCGCAACGAGGACCTGCTGGTCGACGAGCAGATGCGCCCGTTTGTCTTTGGCCTGCGTCGCATTCTCGCCGGTATGAACAACACCGAGCGCGCGGCGGCGTCGTTTATTAAGGGTCTTAAGGGCACCAACACCAACCAGGAGTTCCTGGTGCGTTCGGCCAAAAAGCACAGCGACTACGAGCAGACGTTTTAGACCAAAAGCCGCACGCTATATCGCCATAAGAACGGGCAATCGGGCCGGGGTTTATGTCCCGGCCCTTTCTTTACGGCGCCACTCGGCAACATTTTTTGACCTTATGACCGACAAGCAGCAGTTTTCGAGCCATAATCCGGCCTCATCGCTTGCAATCGGAGGGTCGGTTTCGCATAATAACTTTTAAGCTTCGCGACGGAAAACGCAGATGAAACGAACCATATACCGTTGCTTTGGGACGCATGTCCCGCTTCATCTTCTCTCGCGCAGCCAACTAAATGATGCGATTTGGGTGCTGGAAGATGGGGAGAGCTCATGGCTTCTTCTGATGCAACACAACGAGCAGTCCTTGCCGGACTTTCCTGCGGGATCGGCCTTGCCGCCCCCGTGGTGATGTATGCCGCGACGTTGCCGTTCTCGTCGGTCAACGAGACGGTTGTCGCGGGCGCGGTTCCCTTTGCCGTTGGTGCGGTGGCGGGCGTGGGCATCTACGCAGCCTCGCTGGGTATCTCCGAGTATCGCGCTGAGCATGATGGCCGCCTGTTTGAGCCCGATGCCGTGGGCGGCGCCGCTCAGTTTGGCCGGACCCATAACGAGTTCAAGACCGCCTCGATTCCCGCGCAGCAGCAGGGGGCGGCGCCTCAGCCTGCGGCCCCGGCCGATCAGGCCAATGCCGCACAGCCTTCTTCCGCATTTCTCTCCGGCCTGACCGGTGCGTTCCAGCGCCGCCACGCCGACGATGGCGTTCCCACCATCGCGCGCGCGGCTAACGCCATGGATGAGGCCGAGGCCTGGTCTATGATCGACAGCATGCTCGATGACGATTCCCCGGTCAGCTGCGATCCCGTGCGTTCGCGCGATGTCTACCAGGTTGCAATCGACGAGCTCACCAACGGTGGAAAGACCGGTTCTTACAATCGCGATGACATCGCCGCTGCCGCACGCGCCGTCTCGGGCTCTCATGCAGCCCCTGCGGGCAGCACCGCAGCCTTCGTGGCGCTTGTAGCCAACGCCGCCAATAGTGCCGCCTATAACGGCACGTCGTCAGCTGCGTACACCTCTGCCGCGGCTGCCACTTCGGCCGGCCAGCAGAGCGCAGCTCAGCCGGCTCCTGTCTCCGATCCCTTTGCCGACGAGCCCCTGGCTGTCGACGAGGAGACCATTGCCGCTCGCCGAGCTGCCGAAAGCTCGCTTTGGGGCGCTTCGGCCCAAATGCAGGCCGCGGAGGCGGCGCCGTACAACGCCAAGCTCGCCAGCATGCCCATCATTTCCGATGCCAAGGGTGTTGATCTCTCCGATCTGGACGAGCCTGCCGCCATCACTGCGTCTATCGATGCCCAGGATCGCGTGGATACCGGCAGTCTCCCCGATGCCTCTCTTGAGGAAGATATCCCCATGGCCGATTATTCGGGCCACGAGGACATGTGGGCCGCCGCTATGGCGATCATGGCCGAGGCTGCCGAGCCCGCCCCCGTGGCGGTGCCCACGCCTGCAGCCTCACCTGTCTCGGCTGCTCCCGTCTATGTCGGTCGCCACAGTTCCGTGCTTCCCGAGGATACCGCGCGTATCTCGCGCGAGGGTATCGAGCGTGCCGAGGCTATCGCTGCCGGCGTTATGGAAAACCGTCGCCATGAGCGCGTCAATCAGATTCTCGAGGAAGAGATCAACCGTCTGCAGTCTGCGGCCGTCAAGCGCACGGGCCGTGCCTATCTGAGCGTTATCGAGGGCGGTACCGCCAGCTTTACACCGCTGCGCGCGGAGGCATAATTGCCTCATGGTTAAGCTCGATCGAAAATGGGCGCTTGCCGCCTGCGCCATGGTGCTCGTCATTTGGGGCAATTCGCTGGTTCCCGGTACGGGGTCTGGTTCGTTGAGCTTGTCGATCATGGAATCCATTCGCGGCTTTTTGCAGGCCCTGGGGCTTCCATACGAGTGGGTGACCAACTTCGTCGTGCGCAAGTGCGCTCATTTTACCGAGTACATGGTGCTTGGCATCTTGGCGACGCACGCCTTTGACCTCGAAGGCCGGCGCACGTTTGATGTGTTGCTGCCCACGGCGGTGTTCTTGCTGCTTGTTCCCTCTATCGACGAGACGATCCAGCTTTTTGTGCCCGGTCGCGCCGGCATGATTACCGATGTGATGATCGACTGCTGCGGGGCGACGACAGGCGTCGTGCTCCGATATCTCTTACGGTCGCTGATTTACACCAAAAAGGCCGCCTAGGACGTTTTGCTTGGTCCTAGGCGTCCTTACGCGTTTGAGGGCTTCTGCGGGGCGTGACGGCGATGTCCGGGCGTTTTGCGAGTTTGGCTACGCCGTGCGCCGTTGATGCACCCTTTACTGGAGCGCCTGGGCGCCCAGGGCCAGGCAGCCCATGATGCCCTGCTTGCCCTCAAGGCTGTTGTTGACAATATAGGTATCGATGTCGTTGACCTCGGGCGTGACGATATAGCCGTTGAGCATCTCGGCGCACTTTTTGCGTGCAAGCGGCACGATGGGGGTGTGGTCGGCCACGCCGCCGCCGATGATAATCTTTTGCGGTGCGTAGCACAGCGTGTAGGTCATGAGCGCCTGTGCCAGATAGCCTGCGAGCAGGTCCATGGCCTCCGGGTCATCGGCCATGTCTCCGGCGCTCTTGCCATCCCAACGCTTTTTAACGCCGGGACCGGCGATGAGGCCCTCGAGGCAGTTGTCGTGGAAGGGACAGGCACTGTGCTCGCCGATGGTGTCGCGCGGGTCGCGTGTGACCAGGATGTGGCCGGCCTCGGGATGCATCATGCCGTGCACGAGCTTGCCTCCCGAGAGCACGCCGGCGCCCACACCGGTGCCGATGGTCAGGTAGACCACGTCGGTGAGGCCCTGGGCGCAACCAAAAGTGACCTCGCCCAGGCAGGCGACGTTTACGTCGGTATCGTAGCCACAGGGAATATTGAGCTCGTTTTGGATGGTGCCCAGCAGGTCGAAGTAGCGCCATGCCGTTTTGGGCGTCTCCAGGATCTTGCCGTATTGGGGCGAGGCGGGGTTGACCGCGGTGGGGCCAAAGGCGCCGATGCCCAGCGCGGCGATGCCCTTGTTGGCAAACCATGCATTGACGGCCTCAACGGTCTCCTGCGGGGTCGTGGTCGCGATCTGCTCACGCTCCAGGACCGTACCGTCTGCATAGCCCGTGGCGCAGACCATCTTGGTGCCGCCGGCCTCGAGCGCTCCGATAAGCTGCTGTTCTGCCATAGTATTCCTCTCTCTGGGACGAGTTGCTCCGTGACTAAAGTATAGAGCTCTAAACCATTTTAGAAAGCGCTATAAAAAGAAGCCTCGCAACGCGGCGGGCGGTACGAGGCTTCTTTGGTTGCTTTAGTTGCCGGGCCGTCCTTACCCGCGCGGCTTGATTTTATCACGTAGCGATTTGAGGTTCTCCAGCGCCGCGTTAAGCGTCTCGTCTCGCTTGGCAAAGTGGAAACGAATCAGATGGTTGACGGGCTCGCGGAAAAAGCTCGAGCCGGGCACGGCGCCCACGCCCACCTTAGATGCGAGGTCCTCGCAGAATTCGAGGTCGCTGTCATAGCCAAACTCAGAGATGTCCATCATGACGTAGTAGGCGCCCTGCGGCACGTTATGCTCAAGACCGATGCTATCGAGTCCCTGACAGAACAGGTCGCGTTTGGCGGTATAGAGGTCAAGGACCTCATCGTAATAGCTGTCGTCGAAGTTGAGGGCGGTGACAACGGCTTCCTGCAGGGGAGCGGAGGCACCCACGGTGAGGAAGTCGTGGACCTTCTTGATGCGCTCGGTGATCTGGGCCGGGGCGATGGTGTAGCCCAGACGCCAGCCGGTGATGGAGTACGTCTTAGACAGCGAGCTGCAGCTGATGGTTCGCTCAAACATGCCGGGCAGCGTGGCCATATAGACGTGCTCGTGGGGCGCGTAGACGATGTGCTCGTATACCTCGTCGGTGATGCAGTAGGCGTCGTACTTTTTGCAGAGGTCGGCGATAAAGGTGAGCTCCTCGCGCGTAAAAACCTTTCCGCAGGGGTTGGAAGGGTTGCACAGGACGATGGCCTTGGGATCATTGTCACGGAAGGCCGCCTCGAGGACCTCGCGATCGAATTCGAACGTGGGCGGGTTGAGCGGCACGTAGATGGGCTCGGCACCCGAAAGGATCGTGTCGGCGCCGTAGTTCTCGTAGAACGGCGAGAAGATGACGACCTTGTCGCCGGGGTTCGTGACCGTCATCATGGCGGCCATCATGGCCTCGGTGGAGCCGCAGGTGACCACGATGTTCTCGTTGGGGTTGATCGGCATGCCCATAAAGTGCTCCTGCTTGGCGGCAAGCGCCTCACGCATGGCCTGGGAGCCCCAGGTGATGGAGTACTGGTGATAGAGCGGCTTGGGGTCGCTGGCGATGGCGCTCAGACTGTTGAGCAGCTGCGCCGGGGGATCGAAGTCGGGGAAGCCCTGCGAGAGGTTGACGGCACCGTACTTATTGGAGATGCGCGTCATGCGGCGGATGACCGAATCGGTGAATGATGCCGTGCGATTGGAGAGTTCTTTCATGCTTGTCCTTTCGAACATCGGGGTGGGGCAAGTTTACTCCTATGGAACCGGTAGGATTTGCCCGAAATGGATCCAAAAAACTCTTTTCAAAATTCTTGAAAATTGGGGCTTGCATCGCATGGCGTTCCTTGCAATAATAGTCGAGCGCGAAGCGCACAGGACACGGTGGGTGTAGCTCAGTTGGCTAGAGCGACGGGTTGTGGTCCCGTAGGTCGAGGGTTCGAGTCCCTTTACCCACCCCAGTTCTTGCTTCGTGTTGATATCGGGTCGTTAGCTCAGTTGGTAGAGCAGGGGACTCTTAATCCCAAGGTCCAGGGTTCGACCCCCTGACGGCCCACCACACGATATCTCCTCTAAAGTCCGCCATAACGGACTTTAGCTTTGGGTCGTTAGCTCAGTTGGTAGAGCAGGGGACTCTTAATCCCAAGGTCCAGGGTTCGAACCCCTGACGGCCCACCCAAAGCATGTTAAGACGGTCAACGAAAGTTGGCCGTCTTTTTGTTGACCTCGCATGGGGTCGAACCCGAAAGGGCGCGGAGCTGAGCTGTCTGCACCGTGATTCCCTTAGGGAAAACACGGCTCAAGCCCCGTAAGCGTGTTCTCCTTGGGGGAATCATACTTACGGGGCTCGATGCATGTTGAGAAATTGTGATCAAACTCAAAGTGTGAATCGATTCAGTCTGCTCGATAGTGCGAACCGAGGCTTTCAGTCCGTTTGCGCATGGCTTTGACCATCTCCGTTGCCAGCTGAATCTGCGATTGCAGGCGGGCGAGGGCGGCGATTTCGCTGTCATTGGCGTGCGGCTTATGCAGCGACGTCGCCTCGTCTTGTAGGCTTTCAAGCTCTTGTAGCGCCTTGGATAGACCCGCTTCGGTCCTGTTGATCATGCAGTAGGTGCTCATTGTGTGTCTGAGGCTGCGGGTCAGGCGCTCAGCGTCTGCTGTAGCGATGCCATACTGGGGGAGGGCGGTATCCATCGGGGCGGCCGCCTCGGAAGCGCCCAGCGCTGCTCGAGCCGCTGATGCGCCTGCGATGCGCCCGAATACGATGCCATTGGCGCTCGACAGGCCTCCGATGCGGTCAGCGCCGTGCATGCCGCCTGTTGCCTCGCCACAGGCGTAGAGGCCCTCAACTCCCGTGTACGCGGTCCTGTCGATCTTGATGCCGCCGTTGGCCGCGTGGGCATACATCGCCACACGCATCTCGTCGCTCGGAGCGATACCATGCTCGTCTTGTAGCCAAGTGGCAAAGGTCTCCACGAACTCGGGAACATCCTTGCGAGGGAAGTCGTAGTGGAGCGCCAGACCTTCGTCACCCGCTTGATCGATGGCAAGATCGATGGCGCGGGAAGCCAGGCGCGAAGTGAAGGGGCCATATCCGGAGCGTTGCTCAAGCAGATCGTCTAACTTTTCGTTGGCAATGTCGACCGGTTGGTCGAACGTGACGTAGCGCCAGGTTTTTTCGTTGAAGACCAGGTTACGCTTAGGTTTAATGAAGCCGGGCATCATCTGCATGAACTCTATATTGGTAAGGGATGCGCCGTGCGATTGCGCGATAGCCTGCGAGGAGCTGAGTACATCGACCGAAGTGAGGCTGCGCTCGAACAGGCCGCCCGTGCCGCCTGCAGCGATGATAGTGGTCCTGGCTGCCATAGGCACGAGATGCTCGTTTGCGCGGTCGTAGAACAAGGCGCCGGCAATCTTTCCGTTCGTATCCTCAACAAGATCGATGAGCTCGTGGCGGGGGAGCAGACGAATGTCAAGAGATTTGATCTGGGCCGCACACGCGTCTTCAAGAGGCTTGCGGGTCAGACCGCGCCACATGCGTGTCTTATGGTCAAAGCAGGGGATAAATTGCTTTTGCTGGGCGCTCTCGGCGCTTTGCGGACGCTGGAGTTCTACGCCCAGATCCTGTTCGAGCCAGTCAATCGCTTGGGGAATGCCGTGGACGAACGTCTGGACGAGTTCGGGGTCGGCAGCGCCGCCGCCGACGGTTTGGATGGTGTCGATGAGGTCTTGCTCGTCGTCTTTGTCGACGGGGCCAATAAGGCCGAGGCCCCAGGTGCCCGGGAAGAAGCTCGATCCGCTCATGGTCTTGCCGGCGCATGCGATGGCAACGGTCGCGCCCGCGCGTGCTGCTTCTATGGCGGCGCAAAGGCCCGCGATGCCCGATCCGATTACCAGTACATCAGTTGATTCCATAGGATTCCTTTCTCGTTCGCGCATTGTCGCATGGGTGATCGGCAAAGGCATCGCAAAGATGGGATAAATCGGCAAAGGGCAAATATGGCACGTGGACGTTGAAGCCACTTGGCGGCTCCTTCTCCTCACACTTCATGTTCCATCAGAACTGATATATCGGATCTCGAACGTTTTATGGCAACAAAAAAGAGCCGCTACCCGGGTGGGTAGCGGCTCTAAAGCTCAACTATATGAGCATCGCGCGGGCGCGATTAGGCCTTGAGGGCCTCCTCGACGGCGACAGCGCAGGCGACGGTGGCACCGACCATGGGGTTGTTGCCCATGCCGATGAGACCCATCATGTCGACGTGCGCAGGCACGGAGGAAGAACCGGCGAACTGGGCGTCGGAGTGCATACGGCCCATGGTGTCGGTCATGCCGTAAGAGGCAGGGCCTGCGCCCATGTTGTCCGGGTGCAGGGTACGGCCAGTGCCGCCACCAGAAGCGACGGAGAAGTACTTCTTGCCGGCCTCGAGGCGCTCCTTCTTGTAGGTACCAGCGACGGGGTGCTGGAAGCGCGTCGGGTTGGTGGAGTTGCCGGTGATCGAGATGTCGACGTTCTCGTGCCACATGATGGCAACGCCCTCGCGGACGTCATCGGCGCCGTAGCAGTTGACGGCGGCGCGGGGACCATCGGAGTAGGGGATGGTCTCGACGACCTTGAGCTCGCCCGTGAAGTAGTCGAACTGGGTCTTCACGTAGGTGAAGCCGTTGATGCGGGCGATGATCTGAGCGGCGTCCTTGCCCAGACCGTTGAGGATAACGCGCAGCGGCTTCTTACGAGCCTTGTTGGCGTTCAGAGCCAGGCCGATAGCGCCCTCAGCGGCAGCGAAGGACTCGTGGCCGGCCAGGAAGGCGAAGCACTCGGTGTCGTCGGAGAGCAGCATAGCGCCCAGGTTGCCGTGGCCCAGACCGACCTTGCGGTCCTCGGCGACGGAGCCGGGAACGGTGAAGGCCTGGATGCCCTCGCCGATGATGGCGGCAGCCTCAGAAGCAGTCTTGGCGCCACGCTTGACAGCGAGAGCGCAGCCGAGGGTGTAGGCCCACTCGGCGTTCTGGAAGGCGATGGACTGGGTGTTGTTGACGATCTCACGCGGGTTGAAGCCCTTGTCGGTGCAGATCTTCAGAGCTTCCTCGAGGGAGGCGATGCCGTTGTCGGCGAGGCACTTGTTGATCTTGTCAGCGCGGCGCTCGTAACCTTCGAACGTAACAGTCATAGTTATTTCCCTCCCTTTCTACTCGTGAACCGGGAACACGCTGGCGACGGAGTGAGTCTCCTCGTCGGTGCGCGGGTCGATGTACTTGGCAGCGTTCTCCCACTGACCATAGTGGCCCATAGCGCCAGCGATGGCCTCCTCGGGGGTCTTGCCGGCCTTGACGGCGTCGGTGAACTTACCGAGGTTCAGGAACTCGAACGCGATGATCTCGTTCTTGTCGTTGAGAGCCATGCGGGTGACGTAGCCCTGGGCGAGCTCGAGGTAACGAGCGCCCTTGGCCTTGGTGCCGAACATGGTGCCGACCTGAGAGCGAAGGCCCTTGCCGAGGTCGTCGAGGGAGGCGCCCACGGGCAGGCCGCCCTCGGAGAACGCGGTCTGGCTGCGGCCGTAAACGATCTGCAGGAAGATCTCGCGCATAGCAACGTTGATGGCGTCGCAGACGAGGTCGGTGTTGAGGGCCTCGAGGATGGTCTTACCGGGAAGGATCTCGGAAGCCATGGCGGCAGAGTGGGTCATGCCCGAGCAGCCGATGGTCTCAACGAGGGCCTCCTCGATGATGCCGTCCTTGACGTTCAGCGTGAGCTTGCAGGCGCCCTGCTGAGGTGCGCACCAACCCACACCGTGCGTAAGACCGGAGATGTCGGAAATCTCCTTAGCCTGGACCCACTTGCCCTCCTCGGGGATGGGTGCGGGGCCGTGGTATGCACCCTTGGCAACGGGGCACATGTTCTCCACTTCCTGTGAGTACTGCATGCCTCTCCTCTCTATCGTGTTGGCGTCCCGTCTGGGGGTCGTGGCTGGTGTTTACCGGTCGACCCTTCGAAAGGGACATGACATGCAGTCCTTATAATACCGCGAAATGCACGGAATATTCGGCGAACGGCCAGTTTTCGTAGCGAGAAGCGCGGAACTTTCAATTGAAACGATTTAACTAAACTGTTTGTGGTTGTGCGGTCCGTTGAAGGGGCTCGGTTGTGGTCAAGCTTTTGGCAAGGCTGCGTTGCCTGACCTGTTGATATGTAGCCGTTCGCCGTCGGTTTGCCGCCTTTTACCGTCGACGGGTGCCATTTTGCGTGAATGTTTTGATGGCACGTTTCAATCGTGATGTATTGGATGGCAAGCAGGTCCCGGCGAAGGGAGCGCCATGCAGCGCGTTTGGAAAACGATCACCGGTTTTTACCATGTTTGTGCCCGCGGTATGGGCCGGCAGCTGATCTTTGAGAGCGACGAGGACCGGTGGGAGTTTTTGGAGCTGATGTGTGAGTGCTGCCGTGATGCCCGGGTGACGATTGTGGCGTGGTGTCTCATGAGCGACTACGTGGATCTGGTGCTTTTGGATTACGAGGACAAAATGAGCGCAGCCATGCAGCGGCTGCTGCTGACGTATGCTCGTCGGTTCAATAAGCGTACCGGGCGCGCGGGCTGCCTATTTCGTGAGCGTTTTGAGCGCCGCTCGCTCGATACCGACTGGCAGGTGATGGAGGCTATTCGCTCCGTGTACGCCAATCCGCAGGAGGCGGGCATTAGCCTAATCGAGCGTTATCCCTGGAGCAGCTTTGCGGAGCATCTGCGCGCTTACGACAGCGATGCGGCTGATGTCACGAGGGGATTTTCCGATCCTTCTTGCGTGCTTGAGCTTTTTGGTTCTGCCGAGGGCTTTATTGCCTATTCGCTAGCGATGTCTGGCGGCGGCGAGCCAGCGCTGTGCGATATGAAAGAGACGGAGTGGGAACGCCACGCCTTTGCCGACAAGTTGGCGAAGAGCCTCGGGGTTCCGCTCCGCGGGGTTAAAGCCGCACCGCCGGCGCAGCGCAATATCGTTATTCTCGGATTGCACGATACGGGATTTACGGTGCGCCAGATTGAGCGGTATACGGGTATTGGCAAAAGTACCGTTTCTCGCATTGTGCGCGCTTATGCGCAGGTGGACGCGCAGGCCGAGAGCTCGAAATAAAGGCAGAAAAGAAAATGGCCGAATCGCGAAAGTTAAGCGATTCGGCCAACAGAATTCTTCAGATTTGAGACAACTACTACTGATTATTTTGTTCCGTGAGCATGCCGTCGAGGGTGCGCCAGGCTAACTCGGCGCATTTGACGCGGGCGGGC
>CBCTZJ010000033.1:0-20881 GCA_965151385.1 uncultured Collinsella sp.
TCTTGAACACCTTTCGCTCTTAACTAGGTGTCCAATTCATCATACCCACTCCAGTAGTCGCTATTTGTTCAGTCCAAGTTTCGGGGCGCAGTTCACTGTCCCCATTGTGGTGGTTCCGATGGCCCCGTCGGGCATGATTTCCCAGTACCCCTGTTTCCATACGACGTGATCATGCCCGCCGGGGCCATCGTATAGATATCGCTTAAAAGCGCCGTCGCTTCGGCGCTATCAATCACTCAAACACAAGGTAATACGCAGGTTGTGACCCTCAGAAGGGGAGGGCTGGGCCTGCTTGTGCAAAAGGAGGAAACATGTCAGCTGCAAACGAGAAGGTGGGGGGCGGCACTTACGATGTCGTTGCCATCACGGCATGTCCAACGGGCATTGCTCACACATTTATGGCGGCCAAAGGGTTGGAAGACCAGGCAGCCAAGATGGGCGTGAGCATTAAGGTCGAGACTCAGGGTTCGGGCGGCGCTAAAAATGTACTGACCGCGGCAGACATCGCTGGTGCCAAGGGTGTCATCATTGCGGCGGATAAAAATGTCGAGCTTGATCGCTTCGATGGCAAGTCGGTTTACTCCTGTGCGGTGACGCGTGGCATTAATGACGCCGAGGAACTTATCAATATTGCGCTTGCGGGCAATGCGCCTATTCATCATGTGTCCGGCGGCGCCGCGGTACAGGCGGCTGCCGAGGGCGAATCCGAGGGTTTGGGCCGCAGGGTCTATAAGGACCTGATGAACGGCGTTTCGCACATGCTCCCCTTTGTTGTTGGCGGCGGCATCCTCATGGCGCTTTCGTTCTTGCTGGACCAGGCGGGGTTGGGCACGAGCGCATACGGCCACAGCACTCCGGTCGCGGCCTTCTTTAACCTTGCGGGCAACCAGGCGTTCAACTTTATGCTCCCCATCCTTGCGGGCTATATTGCCATGTCCATTGCTGACCGTCCGGGCTTGGCCGCGGGCTTTGTGGGTGGCTGGATTGCAAAGCAGGGCTTTACGTTGGGCTATCTCACCACGGCAATGGATGCCGATGCCCAGACTCAGCTTGTCTCTGCTGGCTTTTTGGGCGCGCTGCTGGTCGGTTTTGCCGCCGGCATTATCGTCAATGCGCTCAAGAAGGCCGCAAGCGTGCTACCCGAGTCGCTCGACGGTATCAAGCCCATGCTCATCTACCCCGTGCTGGGCATTCTCTTTACGAGTCTCTTTATGATGGCCGTTAACCCGATTATGGGCGTTATCAACACCGCCATTAGCGGCGCGCTCAACGGTCTTTCGGGCACGAGCATCGTTCTTTTGGGCATTATCTGCGCCGGCATGCAGGCGACCGACATGGGTGGTCCCATCAACAAGGCCGCATATGTCTTTGGCACCGCGGCCCTTGCCGAGCAAACGCTGCAGGGCAATATGATCATGGCTGCCGTCATGGCGGGCGGTATGGTACCGCCGCTGGTCATCGCGCTCTCCACGACGTTCTTTAAGAACCGCTGGACCGAGGCCGATCGCAAGGCAGGCCTGGTGAACTACATCATGGGTCTGTCGTTTATCACCGAGGGTGCCATTCCCTTTGCCGCGGCCGATCCGCTTCGCGTGTTGCCCGCCTGCATCCTGGGATCTGCGACCGCCGGCGGTCTGTCGATGCTCTTTGGTTGCGCGAGCCCCGCTCCGCACGGTGGCGCCTGGGTTATCGCGGTCATCACGAACCCGGTGCAGTACCTGTTGGCCCTTGCTATCGGCGCTGTGGTCGGCTGCTTGGTTCTGAGCTTCCTTAAGAAGCCTCTCGACAAGGTTACCGAGTAGCGGGAGCGGAAGGGTCTTGCCAATGGAAAGGCGGTAACGTCCACCAGGGACGTTACCGCCTTTTGCTGTTTGGGGATTTGTCTCGATCTGTAACAGGGAGAGAGGGATATGGGTTCCAGATGTTACAAGCTGAGATGTTTTTCCTGGTGGTCCCATAACGTCTCAATCTGTAACAGGAAGGTCAAAATGCGGGCTCCAGATGTTACAGATCGAGATGATTTCTCCGGTGGGATCCGAATATCTCAATCTGTAACATCTTGGGCCGATTTTGACGAGTTATTGTTACAGATTGAGATTTTCCCTTGAGGGGGATTCGAATGTCTCGATCTGTAACAGATAGACCGGAAAATGGGTTCTAACTGTTACAGATCGAGACGTTTTGGGACCGTGGCTGAGCCATTGCGGCAAAACCACCACGAAGGTGCCTGCCCTTTTTGGCAGGTTTTAGGGCTCCCAGGGGCAGGGGGCTTCGATGTGGATGTGCTCGCCGGTTACGGGATGCGTAAAGGACACGCTGTGGGCATGGAGCATCAGGCCGCAGGGACGCGGCGTGCCGTAGAGCTCGTCGCCCACCAGGGGATGACGCTCGCTCGCCAGATGCACGCGGATCTGGTGTTTGCGGCCGGTGAGCAGCTCGACATCGATATACGAGCGCGTGGGCAGGCCACGACGGCTCTTAAGACGCTTGAGCACCTTCACGCGCGTTTGAGACGGCTTGCCACTGGCGCCGACGCGCATCTTGCGGCTGTCGTGACGGTCGCGGGCGATGGGCTTGTCGATGAGCTTCTCGTTCCAGTCGATCTTGCCCTCGGCGAGCGCCAGGTAGTGCTTTTCGAAAGCGTGGTCGATGACCATCTGGTCAAAGGCGGGCTGCGTCTGCTTGTCGAGCGAAAACAGCACCACGCCGGTGGTGTCACGGTCCAGGCGGTTGAGCGGCTGCATGTCGGTTGCGGCAAAGCCGTCGCCCATCGCCAACAGCAGGTCGCTGGCGTAGTCGGTAAGCGTGCGCTCGCCGGTGCCGTCGCCGTGGACGATCATGCCGGCGGGCTTGTCGATGGCCATGAGCCAGGCGTCGCAGTAGAGGACTTGAGGTTCTTCGTTCACGTGTAAGCCTTTCGGTTAGCTGATTCCCACAAACATGCAGCCCGAGGTCGCCCCGCGTAGGCGGGCGGCGGGCTTGCGGCCGGTCTGCGCTGCTTCGACGGCACGACGGACGCGGGCGACGGCACGGCCCACCTCATCCGTCTCGAGCAGCGTTCCGTCCACCATGAGGCGACGCACGCCGGCGTCGAGCAGCTGAGGAACCTGCGGCGTGAGGTCGATGGGGTAGGCATCGTACAGGCGAGAGCGGCCGTGGATGTCGGTGCGGACGGGCATGACCTTTCCGTCGATATTCTTGAGCGAGAGCTTGCGGGCACGCAGGCGGCAGTTGGCACAATCGTGGATGCAGCCATTGGCAACCTGCAGAATGCAATGCTCGCTTGTCATGACGCGCGGGCGGCCAAAGACGGTGATGCCCAGAGCAGCGGGCGCGGCGGCGCCGAGCGAGACAATCTCGTCGAGCGTGATCTCGGGCGAGAGCCAAAACGCACCGGCGCCGCGCTCGGCAAGCGCCTCCATGCAGGGCGTGTTGTGCACCGGCAGGCAAGAGCGAATCTCGACCGTGGCGCCAGCCTGCGCGGCCAGGGCAAGCTCGGAGATATTGCCGACGGCGACGGTGGCTCCAGCATTGATCCAGGGATCGACGCGCTCGTGGTCGACGGCGCGGCAGACCTCGTCGAGTACGGGCACGATACCCTGCTCAAATGCATCGGCGGGGGAGAGCCTGGCCGCATCGAGCGCGTCGGTGGTCATGTAGATGCGCGTTGCACCCTCCACGCGCGCTGCCTCGGCGGCTTCGAGCGTGGTGACGGCGGCGCAGATCTGCGGCTCATCGCGGTAATGCTCGGGCGCGGGGCGGGAATCACTGGTTACAATCGCCGGCAACTCGAGCGTTTTCGCACGCTCCTCGTACGGTGCCAGAATGGCCTCCTCGAGCGCTTTGCAGGCGGCGGCGCGCACCTTGTGCACGGCGGAGAAGCCCATACCGCAGCCGGCGTCGAGCGAAATGTCAAAGCTCGCTGCCTCAAAGGGCGAAGAGCCCATGCGGCCCACATGCTCAACCAGGTCTGCCGCCTCGACGGCGCGGGTCTTGGCGGCCTCGACGGTAAAGCCGGTGGCGGTGGCGGTAAGCGCGGGGTCGTCGCAGCAGGTGAGCGTAACGGTAAACGGCTCGCCCAGACGCGCCACAACGGACACGTCTACGGCGCGGCGGCGCAGCACGTCGCGCTTGAGCGCAGCGCCGGCGGCGTCGATGGCGCGCTGGCTTCGAATCACGCGCACGCGGCAACCCTCGGGCATGCTACGGGGCACGCGGCACTCGATAACATCGCCGGTGGCGGCATCATCGGCGGCAATGGTGGTCAGGAACTGGTCGAACTCATCGTCGTGACGAAGCTCCAGCAAGTCGCCCTTGTCCACGGGCTCAAACAGCTCAATGCGGGCGATGGCGGCGCGGCGACGGCGGTCGTCGGGCTTGAGGCCGCGCACATCGCGGTTGGCCAGGCGGCTGCCCAGCACCGTGCCCACGATCTGGCCGCGGTTGTTGGAGCGCTCGTAGCTCATCATCTCGTCGCCCGAGGTGCCGTCCTGATAGGCGTGCGTAAAGTCGCGGTTGAAGCAGCGCTTGAGCTGGCGCTGACGGGCGGTTTCCTCGTCCTTGGCAACGGTGGCTCCGGATAGCATGTCGTCAATTTCGTGACGATACACATCAACGATGGAGTACACGTAATCGGGCGCTTTCATGCGGCCCTCGAGCTTGAGCGACGCGGCGCCGGCGTCATACAGACGGCGAACAAGCTGTGAGGTGTTGGTGTCGCGTGGGCACAGCGCACGCTCGCGGCCGGCGGGGGAGAGCGTGCGGCCGTTCTCGTCGATCAGCTCGTAGGGCAGGCGGCAGGGCTGGGCGCACATGCCACGGTTGGCCGAGCGGCCCGCCATGGCAAAGCTTGACAGCAGGCACAGGCCCGAGTAGCAAAAGCAGATGGCACCGTGGCTAAAGACCTCCAGGTCCACATCGGGCGCGGCATCGTGAATGGCGGCAATCTCGTCGATGGAAAGCTCGCGCGAGAGGGTCACGCGGTCGGCGCCCTGCTCGCGGCACCAAAGGGTTCCGCGAGCATCGTGGATGTTCGCTTGGGTCGAGATATGCGTCTCGATGCCGGGCATGGTGCGTTTGACCTCAAAGAACAGGCCCCAGTCCTGGATGATGAAGGCGTCAGCGCCCAGCGTGGAGCAGCGATGGATGAGTTGCAGCGCATCGCCCATCTCGGACTGCTTGATGACGATGTTGACCGTGACGTAGACGCGCGATCCGGCCAGATGTGCGGCGCGGCAGGCCTGCTCAAAGGCCTCGTCGGTAAAGTTGGTGGCCTTGCGGCGGGCGTTGAAGCTTCCCATGCCGCAGTAGATGGCGTCTGCCCCGGCAGCGAGTGCGGCGGCAAAGGGCTCCGGGCCTCCGGCGGGGGCCAAGAGCTCGGGTCTGCGGTTGGTGGTTCGACTGGCGGTTGCGGTCATATCCTGCCTTTCAAAATGCTCAGATATTCAAAAGTATAGTGGTGCTGTTGCGGCGGACGAGCCCTGTGGCCCAAGCAGGATAAAGTCTTCAGCAGCCCTTGCAGCAAAAATGATCTGTTTCCCTCCGTCCCCTATGGATCACCTAATCCGATGGGGACGGAGGGAAACAGATCATTTTGAACTTCACCGTCCGTTCGTGCCGTTCAGCGGCCGACAGGCGCCGTTGGGCGATAAATTATTCTCGCAACGTGATAATAATCTTGCATCGCGCGGAAACCTTGAGTACTATCCCAAATCAAGCGCGGTGTTCAGACCGAATTGTGCCTCCCGGTGTGAACGCCGCGCTCACGCTCTCTATCTGATCGTAAGGAGAAAAACATGAGCAAGACCGTCGTGTCTTCCGATAACGCACCCGCAGCCATCGGCCCGTATTCCCCCGGCATCCAGACCGGCAACATGGTGTTCTTGTCCGGCCAGCTGGGCATCGACCCCGCAACCGGCAAGATGCCCGAGGGCGTCGAGGCCCAGGCTAAGCAGTCCCTTGCTAACGTCGAGGCTCTGCTGACCGCTGCCGGCGCCACCTTTGCCGATGTCGTCAAGACCACGGTCTACCTGGCCGACATTGCCGACTTCGCTGCCGTGAACGAGATCTACGCTTCCAAGTTCGAGGCTCCGTTCCCCGCGCGCAGCGCTTTCCAGGTTGCCGCTCTTCCGGCCGGCGGTCTGGTCGAGATCGAGGTCGTCGCCGCTCTCTAAGACGTTGGCGAAAACAAAACATGACATGCAAAAAGACCCTGCAGTGCGTGTGAACTGCAGGGTCTTTTGTCAAGCGATGCGACAAAAATGATCCGTTTCCCTCCGTCCCCAAGGGTTAACGTTTAGCCTTCCTTGCGGACTTTTTGCAGGTAGCGGTAGACGCTGGGCTCCGAGATGCCCAGCGCGGTGGCGGCGCAGGCCACGGCGCCCTTGAGCATGAACACCCCGTTGCCGTTGAGGTGGCGAATGACGTCCACGCGGTCGCTCTGACCAAGCGACGCTACATCCAGCCCGCGCGCGCTCAGCAACTCGGAAATACTGCGGTCGATGAGTTCCTGCGTAGACTCCGAAAGGCTTTCGACCTCGATAGACGCGGGCTCCGCCTGTCTAGGCGCCGCGTCGAAGCAGGCCATGAGCTGCTGCGCCATGGCGTTGATGGAGCGCACGGTCGAGAGGTCGGTGTTGACGCAGAGCATACCGACAATCTCGTCATTCTCGCGGATAAAGTACGTCGCCGACTCCAACGTCTTGCCACCGGCACCGCGCCCCTCGTAGCCCGTAATAAACGGCAGGTCGCGATACTTGGCGTCGTGCATGATCTTGAGTGCCAGGTCGGTGGCGGGACCGCCGACCTTGCGGCCGCTCACGATGCCGTTGCGAATATCGACGATGGCGTGGTCGGGATCCGAGAAATCGTGCAGCACGATTTCGCTGTTTTTGCCGAGTATCTGCTCCAGGAAATCGACCATCGGCAAAAAGCGACGTACGGTCTCGTTCACGGGCAACTCCTTTTGGTTCTATCGAAGTGTTCATAACAATTTTTTATCATGGTAACACGCTGCTCATCATCTCGTATATCAGCAGGTACATTGCGTAATACAGACGAACGGTAGGAATTTGGCGGTAAACGGTTGACCAAAAGAAAAGTTAGATGTTATTTTGACCAGACACTTTCCTGACCTGCGGAAATGCGTTATCTCAGCTGAAGAATAGTCTGATAACAAAAAATTATTATTGAGAATGAGAATCATCTTTAATACGATATGCAACGAAGGCACAACCTCAACCCCGCGCTGCGTCACAATAGAGCGTTAGATGCGAAAACAACTATTTCGAGGATTGGTGGTCAAATGACCCAGGAGACGGTTACGAACGGCACTGAAGCCCTGTTCACTCGCGAAGGCATGCCGCCCGTTAAGGAAATGATCCCGTGTGCCCTTCAGCATGTACTGGCATCGTTTGCCGGCATCATTACACCGGCGGTCATCATGGCCGGTGTCTACGGCTTTAATAGCCAGCAGAGCACCGACATCATCCAGGTTGCACTCATTCTTTCGGCAATCGACACGGCCCTTCAGGCCTTCGCTCCCTTCCGTCGTATCGGCGGCGGCCTGCCCATCGTCATGGGCGTTTCGTTCGCGTTCCTGCCGGCCCTTCAGGCCATGGGCGCCTCGGGCTTTAGCTTTGGCGCGCTGCTGGGCGGCGAGATCGTCGGCGGTGCCGTTGCGGTTCTCTTTGGTCTGGCCTACAGCAAGATCAAGTGGCTGTTCCCGCCCGTCGTGACCGGTACGGTCATCTTCTCCATTGGCGTCTCTCTCTATCCCACGGCCGTCAAGTACATGGCCGGCGGTATGGGTACGCCGCTGTGGGGCACCCCGCAGGCCTGGTGCGTCGCTCTTATCACCTTCGCCGTGGTCTTTGCGCTCGCCAACTTTGGCAAGGGCACGCTCAAGCTGGGATCCGTGTTCTTTGGCATGATCGTTGGCATGATCGTCTCCATCCCCTTTGGCATGATCGACTTCTCCAGCGTCGCCACCGCTCAGGTCTTCGCCCTTCCCAAGCTTATGCCCTACGCGCTCGAGTTTGATCCCGAGGTCTGCATTACCCTCGCTGTCGTGTTCCCCATGGTTGCCATCCAGGTTATCGGTGACGTTTCCGCCGCCTGCCTGGGCTCCATCGACCGTATGCCCACCGAGCGCGAGCTCTCCGGCGCTATTGTGTCTCAGGGCCTCACCTCGATGGTCGGCGGCCTGCTGGGCGGTCTTCCCACCAGCGCCCTTGGCCAGAACGTGGGCATCATCTGCTCCAACAAGGTCGTCAACAAGTGGGTCTTTGTGATCATCGCGGCCGTCTTTGCCATCGCCGGCCTGTTCCCGCAGCTCTCTGCCGTCCTTTCCGCCATCCCGCAGCCTGTCATCGGCGGCGCGACCGTCGGCGTCTTTGGCACCATCACCATGAACGGTGTGCGCATGTTCACCCGCGAGGGCCTCACGCAGCGCACCACCACCATCGTCGGCACCTCGGTCGTCTTTGGCCTGGGTATCTGGATGGCCAGCGGTTGCCTTGCCGGCGAGGGCATGCCCACCTGGGTGTCCACCGTCATCGGCTCCAACGCCGTGACCCCCACCGCCATCATGGCCATTGTCCTTAACCTGATCCTTCCGCAGACGCCGGTCGTGGCTCAGCACATCGATGCCGCCAAGGATGCCGCTGTGGATCTGGTCCTGCCCGAGAGCAAGAAGTAACCAATTCGGTGCTATTCGCCGGCGGACGCATCGCCTCGTCCGCCGGCGCCATGCGGCGCCAAGCCGCACTTCAAAGGGCTTGTCCCTTTGGTGAAGCGTTGACGGGAGAGGGCCCGTTTCCGGTGTAGGCCGGCGCTTCGCACTTCCGCCATGTCAGAGGTGTCAAACCCCGCCTCTGATGTTGAAGGGAGCATTTATGCTTCTGGTCGCTAACGGTTCCGTCTTTACCCGCAACGCTCAGACTCCGTTCATTCCCAACGGTGCGGTCGCCATTGACGGAGATACGATCGTCGAAGTGGGCCCCGAGCGCGAGCTCAAGGCCAAGTACCCGGATGCCGAGTACGTCGACGCCCAGGGCAACCTCATCATGCCCGGACTTATCAACTGCCACACCCACATCTACTCGGGTCTAGCCCGCGGCCTTGCCATTAAGGGCTGCAACCCCACCAACTTCCTGGAGAATCTTGAGCAGCAGTGGTGGAAGATCGACGACAACCTGACGCTCGACGGCACCAAGGCCAGCGCCTATGCCACGATTCTGGATTCCATCCGCGACGGCGTCACCACGATCTTCGATCACCATGCGAGCTTCTGCGAGATCCCAGGCAGCCTCTTTACCATTAAGGACGCCGCACAGGAGCTGGGCATGCGTTCGTGCCTGTGCTACGAGGTTTCCGACCGCCGTGGTCAGGAAAAATGCGACCAGGCTATTGCCGAGAACGCCGAGTTTGCCCAGTGGGCCGCCAAGGAGCGTCGCGATAACGACAACCACATGATCGCCGCAATGTTTGGCGGTCACGCCACCTTTACGCTGTCGGACGAGACTATGGATAAGATGGCCGAGGCCAACAACGGCCTGACCGGCTTCCACATCCACGTGTGCGAGGGCATGAACGATGTGTGGGATTCCCGCCTCAACCGCGGCGGCATCAGCCCCGTCGAGCGCCTGCTGCAGCACAACTTGCTCGGTCCCGACACCATGCTGGGTCACTGCATTCACGTGACGCCCGCCGAGATGGATATCGTCAAGGAGTCCGGCACCTGGCTGGTTAACAACCCCGAATCCAATATGGGTAACGCCGTGGGCTGCGCTCCCGTGCTCGAGTTCTTCCGCCGCGGCATTCCCGTGTGCATGGGCACCGATGCCTACACCCACGACATGCTCGAGAGCCTCAAGGTCTTCCTGATCATTCAGCGCCACAACGCCGCCATGCCCAACGTGGGCTGGTGCGAGGCCATGACCATGCTGTTCGAGAATAACGCCAAGATGGCCAGCAAGTATTTCGATCGCAAGCTCGGTGTGCTCGAGGCCGGCGCTGCCGCCGACGTCATCGTCATGGACTACAAGCCCTTTACGCCGCTGAGCGAGGAGAACATCGACGGCCACATGCTCTTTGGCATGATGGGCAAAAACTGCCGCACCACCATCATCAATGGCCGCGTCCTGTACAAGGATCGCGAGTTTGTCGGCATTGATGAGGACAAGATCAACGCGTGGACCATGGCTGAGTCCAAGAAGCTCTGGAGCACGCTCAACGATCGCGCCTACTAATTACAAGTAGATTCACGCGCGCCGGATGTTTCGCCGCATCCGACGCGCGTATAGGCGACCTCCGCGGGGTCGCCGGCGCTGTGCTAGCGCTACACCGTATTTGCGCCCGCCGCGCGGTCTCGCCGGGCGTTACAGAGAGGAGCTCATTATGAGCGACATCATGAGGCCGATCCCGTTTTCGCAGCTGATGAACTGGATCATCGAGGAGCACAAGACTCAGGGCGCCGTCTTTGGCGTGCGCAAGATGGTCACGACCAACCAGGAGGGCGCGCTTCCCATTTTTGACGAGCGCATCGAGACTCCGTTTGGCCCGGCCGCCGGCCCCAACACGCAGCTTGCCCAGAACATCGTGGCATCCTACGTGGCCGGTTCCCGCTTCTTTGAGCTTAAGACCGTTCAGGTTATGGACGGCGAGGAGCTCTCCAAGTGTGTGAACAAGCCCTGCATTGTGGCGCAGGACGAGTGCTACAACTGCGAGTGGTCGACCGAGCTCGAGGTTCCGCAGGCTTTTGCCGAGTACGTGAAGGCATGGTTCGCCTGCCACCTCATCGCTCGCGAGTACGGCCTGGGCAGCCCGGACGGCTTTGTCTTTAACATGTCCGTGGGCTATGACCTGGAGGGCATCAAGAGCCCCAAGGTCGACGCCTACATCGAGGGCATGAAGGACGCCAGCGGCTCTGACGTCTGGAACGAGTGCCGCGCATGGGCGCTCGCCAACCTGGACAAGTTTGAGCATGTCGACGCCGCGTTTGTCGAGTCCATCCCGGCACGCGTTTCCAACTCCATCACCGAGTCCACCCTGCACGGCTGCCCGCCGGCGGAGATCGAGCGCATCGCGACCTATCTGATCACCGAGAAGGGCCTCAACACCTACATCAAGTGCAACCCCACGCTGCTGGGCTATGAGTTTGCCCGCCAGCGTCTGAACGAGCTGGGCTTTGACTACATCGTCTTCGATGACACGCACTTCCGCGAGGACCTGCAGTGGGCCGATGCCGTGCCTATGTTCGAGCGCCTGATTGCCCTGTGCGCCGAGCGCGGTCTAGAGTTTGGCGTCAAGCTCACCAACACCTTCCCCGTCGACGTGACGAGAAACGAGCTGCCTTCCACCGAGATGTACATGTCTGGCCGTTCGCTGTTCTCGCTGACCATCGAGGCTGCCCGCCGCATTACCGAGCAGTTTGACGGTAAGCTGCGCATCAGTTACTCCGGTGGCGCCACGGTCTACAACATTCGCGCCCTGTATGATGCCGGCATTTGGCCCGTCACCCTGGCGACCGACGTGCTCAAGCCCGGTGGCTACGAGCGCTTTAGCCAGATGGCCGGCGAGTTTGCCGATCTGGCCGGCAAGCCGTTCGCGGGCGTCTCTCTCGACGCCGTGACCGCGATCCAGACCGACTCGCTCACCAACCCGCTCTACAAGAAGCCGCTGCGCCCGCTGCCCGACCGCAAAGTCGCCGGCAAGAGCCCGCTTTCCGACTGCTTTACCACGCCGTGCCGCACGAGCTGCCCCATCCAGCAGGATATTCCCGCCTATCTGGCGGCTGTTGACGAGGGCCGCTACGAGGACGCACTCAACATCATCATCGAGCGCAACGCCCTGCCGTTCATTACCGGCACCATCTGCCCGCATCCCTGCGGCCGTGCCTGCGAGCGTGCGTTCTACGAGCCCGAGGGCGCCCAGATTCGCGCCAGCAAGCTCAAGGCCGCCCGCGAGGCCATGACCGCCGTGCTGCCCAAGCTGCGCGCCCAGGCCATCGCCAACGACGGCGAGCACAACGTTGCCGTTATCGGCGGCGGTCCGGCCGGACTGGCGACGGCGTTCTTCCTGACGCGCGCCGGCGTGCCCGTCACCATCTTTGAGGCCCGCGACTCGCTCGGCGGCGTGGTCCGTCACGTGATCCCCGAGTTCCGTATCGCCAGCGACGATATCTCCCACGACGCCGAGCTCTGCCTGGCCTTTGGCGCCAAGGTGCAGCTCAATGCTCGCGTGGAGTCCATCGACGAGCTCAAGGCCCAGGGCTTTACCGACGTGGTCGTGGCCACCGGTGCCTGGATGCCCGGCTCTGCGGGCCTGGGAGAGGGTGCCGAGCTCGATGTGCTGGAGTTCCTCGAGGCCGCCAAGAAGGGCGAGAAGCTCGAGCTGGGCGAGGACGTCGTAGTCATTGGCGCCGGCAACACCGCCATGGATGCGGCCCGCGTGGCCAAGCGCCTGGCTGGTGTGAAGAACGTGCGCCTGGTGTATCGCCGCACCAAGAAGCAGATGCCCGCCGACGAGGAAGAGCTCGATCTTGCTCTTGCCGATGGCGTTGAGTTCTGCGAGCTGCTGGCGCCCAAGGCACTTAACGGCGCCGTGCTGACCTGCGATGTTATGGAGCTTGGCGAGCCGGATGCAAGCGGCCGTCGCAGCCCTGTCGCCACGGGCGAGACCGTTGAGCTTCCCGCCACCACGGTGATCTGCGCCGTGGGCGAGGGCATCGATGCCAGCCTGTACGATGCCGCGGGCGTCGAGCACGACCGTCGCGGCCGCCTTGCCGCCACCTCCACCGGCGTCGAGGGCGTCTGGGCTGCAGGTGACTGCCGTCGCGGTCCTGCCACCGTGGTCGAGGCTATCGCCGACGCCGCCGAGGTCGCCCGTGCCATCGCCGGCGTTGACTTTAACAAGTACGCCGATTGCAACGAGCAGGCTGGCCGCGAGGACACCTGCTACGAGCGCAAGGGGTCGCTGTGCCGCGACAAGCGCAACTGCACCAAGACCCGCTGCCTGGGCTGCGGCTCGGTGTGCGAGGTCTGCTGCGACGTGTGCCCCAACCGCGCCAACGTGGCCATTAAGGTGCCGGGCCTGGCCAAGCATCAGGTCGTCCACGTCGACGGTATGTGCAACGAGTGCGGCAACTGCGCCGTGTTCTGCCCCTACCAGGAGGGCCGTCCCTACAAGGACAAGCTCACCCTGTTCTGGAGCGAGCAGGACATGGAGAACTCCGAGAACGAGGGCTTCCTGGCCGTGGACGAGGACCACTTTAAGGTCCGCGTCGCCGGCACGGTCCGCACCGTCTCGGTCGATGCCGTCAACACCGGTCTGCCCGAGGCCGTCCGCCTGACCATCAGGGCCGTGCGCGACAACTATTCGTACCTTCTTAAGAAATAGGCGAGTCTCTTATGGCCAAATCCATTCAACATCACGTGGCCTACGTTGCCTGCGGAAGCGGCTGTGCTTCCGCAGGCGGCGACGCCCGCTGCAGCGAAGGCTGCATTGGCTGTGGCGCCTGCGTTACGGCCTGCCCCCACGGTGCCATCGCGCTGGTCGACGGCGTCGCCCGTGTGGACCGCTCCAAGTGCACGGGCTGTGGCCTGTGCGGCATGGCGTGCCCGCAGCGCGTGATTGCCTTCGTTCCCGGCTACCAGAACATCCTGGTGCGCTGCAACAACACCGATAAGGGCGCCATTGCGCGCAAGATCTGCGACACCGGCTGCATCGGTTGCGGCATGTGCGCTAAAAAGTGCCCCGCCGGCGCTATCCGCATCGAGGACAACTGCGCCCATATCGACGGCGCGGACTGCCTGTCGTGCGGCATGTGCGCCGTCGTCTGCCCGCATGGCGCTATCCACGACCGCACCGGCATCGCCGCCGGCGTGTAGAAGGGAATCACCATGGCACAGGAATTCACTTTTACCGTTAACGGCGTCGAGCGCACGACGACCCAAAACAAACCGCTGCTGCGCTACCTGCGCGACGACCTGCACATTCACTCCGCCAAGGACGGCTGCTCCGAGGGCGCGTGCGGTACCTGCACCATCCACGTGGACGGTGCGGCCGTCAAGGCCTGCGTACTGACCACCGCTCTTGCCGCCGGCCGCAACATCGTGACCGTCGAGGGCCTGCCCGAGGACGTGCGCGAGGCCTTTGTGTACGCCTTTGGCGCCGTGGGCGCCGTGCAGTGCGGCTTTTGCATCCCTGGTATGGTCATGGCGGGTGCGGCGCTCATCGCCGAGGACCCCGAGCCCACCGAGGAGCAGATTAAGTACGCCATTCGCGGTAACGTCTGCCGCTGCACCGGCTACAAGAAGATTATTGAGGGCATTTCGCTGGCAGCCGCGGTGCTCCGCGGCGAAAAACAGATCGACGAGGACTTGGAGCGCGGCGACGACTACGGCGTGGGCAAGCGCGCCTTCCGTATTGACGTGCGCAAGAAGGTGCTCGGCGAGGGCAAGTATCCCGACGACATCGACGAGCTCGATCAGCCGGGCCTGACCTACGCCAGCGCCGTGCGCTCCAAGTATCCGCGCGCCCGCGTGCTCTCCATCGATACCTCCAAGGCCGAGGCCCTGCCCGGTGTGGTGGGCATCCTGCGCGCCGAGGACGTGCCGGTCAACCAGGTCGGCCACCTTATCCAGGACTGGGACGTCATGATCGCTCAGGGCGATATCACCCGCTGCGTGGGCGATGCCATCGTGCTGGTGGTTGCCGAGGACGAGGCGACGCTCGAGAAGGCCAAGAAGCTCGTAAAGATTGATTACGAGCCGCTGGAGCCCGTGCGTAACATTGTCGAGGCCAAGGCGGCCGACGCCCCGCGCCTGCACGACAGTTTTTTTGCCTTTGGCAACACGGTGGAGCTCAAGGACAACGTGTGCCAGAGCCGCCATGTGACGCGCGGCGACGCCGCCAAGGCGCTGGCGGAGAGCGCGTTTACCGTGACACAGCGCTTTACCACACCCTTTACCGAGCATGCCTTCTTGGAGCCCGAGTGCGCCGTCGCCTTCCCGTACAAGAACGGCGTCAAGGTGCAGTCGACCGACCAGGGCGCCTACGATACGCGCAAAGAGTGCGCCCACATGTTTGGCTGGGATAGCGAACCCGAGCGTGTGGTCGTCGAGACCATGCTCGTGGGCGGCGGCTTTGGCGGCAAGGAGGACGTGTCCATCCAGCACCTGGCCGCGCTCGCTGCCTATAAGTTCCAGCGTCCTGTGAAGTGCAAGCTCACTCGTGCCGAGTCGCTTGCATTCCATCCCAAGCGCCACGCCATGGACGGTACCTTTACACTGGGTTGCGACGCCGAGGGCAACTTTACCGGTCTGGATTGCGAGATCAACTTTGACACCGGCGCCTACGCGTCGCTGTGCGGCCCGGTGCTCGAGCGCGCCTGCACGCATGCCGTCGGCCCCTACAAGTACCAGAACACCGACATTCGCGGTTATGGCTACTACACCAACAACCCGCCCGCCGGCGCGTACCGCGGCTTTGGCGTTTGCCAGTCCGAGTTTGCGCTCGAGAGCCTGATCGACCTGCTGGCAGAGAAGGTCGGCCTGGATCCGTGGGAGATTCGCTACCGCAACGCCATCGAGCCGGGCGAGGTTTTGCCCAACGGCCAGATTGCCGACTGCTCCACGGCGCTGAAGGAGACACTGCTCGAGGTCAAGGATGCCTACTATGCGCATCCCGGACACGCCGGTATCGCCTGCGCCATGAAGAACGCCGGCGTGGGCGTGGGCCTGCCCGATGCCGGCCGCTGCAAGATTCGCATCGAGAATGGCGTGGCCGTGGTCTATGCCGCCACGTCCGACATCGGCCAGGGCTGCAACACGGTCTTTTTGCAGGACGTTGCCGAGGCATGCGGTCTGCCGCTTTACTGTATTGCCAACGGCGAGTGCTCTACCGAGAACGCTCCCGACTCCGGCACCACGTCTGGTTCGCGTCAGACGGTCGTGACCGGCGAGGCCGTGCGCGGTGCCGCTTTCCTGCTGCGCGATGCCATGGTTGGCATCGAGGCCGGCAAGCCCGCACCCGATGCTCCCGTGAGCGCGCATGGTGACGGTGTCAAGATCGAGTACGACGACGGTCGCGCCTACCAGCTGCGCACGCAGGAACTCGTCGCCGGCCAGGGCATGCATCCCCAGGATCCCGCGGCCGCCATCAAGGCGCTCGAGGGATGCGAGTTTGGCTACGTGTATCTGGAGCCGACCGACAAGCTGGGCGCCGACGTTCCCAATCCCAAGAGCCACATCTGCTACGGCTTTGCCACGCACGTGGCCATTCTGGACGATGACGGCCGTGTGAGCGAGGTCTATGCCGCACACGATTCCGGCAAGGTGGTCAACCCCATCTCCATCCAGGGTCAGATCGAAGGCGGCGTGCTCATGGGTATGGGCTATGCGCTTACCGAGGACTGGCCGCTCAAGGACTGCGTGCCCCAGGCCAGGTACGGCACGCTCGGGCTGTTCCGTGCGCCCGAGATTCCGGATATCCACGCCATCTACGTGGAGAAGGACGAGCTGCTGCCCGTGGCATATGGCGGCAAGGGCATCGGCGAGATCGCCACGATCCCCACGGCGCCCGCCGTACAGAACGCCTACCGCGCGTTTGACGGCAAGCTGCGTCCAAATCTGCCCATGGTGGATACGCCCTACAGCCGCGCCCGTCACCGCGGGTAGGGTAGGGTGCGGACAGCCATTGTTGACGGGCTGTTCGCACTGAGCATCAACTACATACGCTGCGCCTTTGGCCCCAGCTCCATCGCGAGCCGGGGCCTTTTGCTTGGAGCGGAAACTACGTCCCGGAATTGGCGCTCAGAATGGGATGCACTTTCCGGTAGAGCCTCTGGCGGAAAGCGTGCCCCGGAATTCGGCTCCAGAGTGGGATGCGCTTTCCGGTTGGAGCTTCAAATGGAAAGTGCATCCCGGAATCCGCGCCTGGAATGGGATGCGCTTTCCGGAACAGCCCTCAACCGGAAGCTGCGTCCCAGTATTTCGCTTCAGGGTGGGATGCCGTTTCCGGCTGAACCCTCAGGCGGAAAGTTCATCCCAGAATTGACGCTCAGAGTGGGACACGGTTTCCGGATAGAACCTCAGCGGAAACTGCGTCCCAGTTTGAGCGTCTATTCCGGGATGCAGTTTCCGCTGAAGGACTCAACCGGAAAGCCTGTCCCATTCTGAGACGGGATTCCGGGGCACGCTTTCCGCTAGGCCCGCCATCCGGAAAGTGCATCCCGTTTTGAGCGTCCAGACTGGGACGCGCTTTCCGTTGGCGTGGCCGTTGGGAAAACGCGGCCCAGATAGGGGGGATGCGATCCGGCGATGCGCGGCCTAGCAGCTCCTACAGCTCCACTTCGTTGAGCCACGCCGGCAGCGCGGTCTGCCGGATGCCTGCCGTCTGCAGCTTTTTGGCGAGCATTCCTGCCGAGCGGACCTCGTTTATGGTAAAGCGCAGCAGAGGGTGACCGTAGAGCGATAGGTGCGCCTCGCGCTGTCGTTCGGCAACGAGCGCCTCGGCGGTGGTGCGCCCGGCTAGCATGGCCTGGTCGGTATATTTGACGAGCCCGTCGAGTTCTCCCAACGTGAGCTCCCGCGCCTGGGTCTCCCAGGCAAAGTCCGTTCGCATGGTTTCGGTCGAATCGAAGGGGTCCGTCAGCTCGTATTGAAGCCAGTCGGGCGCAAAACCGGTCTCGATCATGACGGCTCGGGCGACCGATTCCCCACCGCTCTCGGCGCGGACGTCGGCATATCGAAGCGTTGTGAGGGCGGTGCGAATTGCGCGACCATTGCGGGCAGTCGCTCGTTGCTCAACGGCCTCCATCAGCTGTTCCCGCGTAAGGCCGAGCTTTGAGATCGCCGAATCGGCAATGGGCATGCCGTCGGCAAAACCAGTTTGCAGCAGGCAATCTGTGGCCGTTTGGATAGGCGGCGTTACCGATATGCCGACTCTGCGTATTGCACCGGCCGGCTCAATCTGGTGCCGCTGAATATGTGCGCCCGGACGAGCCGACGGCTTTGTCGAGCTGCAGACATGCACGACATTCAGGTGTCGCCACGAGACCTCGAGCCCCAGCAGGCAGGCAGCCGAAAACGAGCAGAACGTCCAATCGGGGTGGATGATCGCAAGGGCGCGGATAATCTCGCAATGGCGTTGCGCTCGGTTTAGTTCATCCCAGCGTATTTTGCGCGCGAACAATCCCGGCATGGGGGAGACGACCATGTCGCCGATGCGCCGCAGGAGCGCTTTTCGGATCGCCGCGCTCGGGGGAATCAGACAGCGCCCCTCTTGTTCGGCTTGGGTGAGCAGTTGGTCGATGAGTTGGTCATTGCAATGGGTCATGAGCTACCGCCTCCTTTTGGGTAGCAAAAACGTATCAGCCGGAACTTGCCGCTCAGCTGACCAAAAGCTGACCAAAATCTAACCATGCAGGTAGATGGCCTGGTTTTGACGTCATTTTTTGAAGCTGAATCGGTGGGCGGTAATCGGCATCCGTGAACGGTAGCTAGATATGAAGCCTTGGTAAGTTTAGGGACGTTTACTTTTCCGAAAAAGAGCAATCTATCTGCTGTTTTGTGTTTCTGGATCGCATATTTGAAGGCATGTGATAATGGCGGCGGATCGTCGACTGGTATCTGCGGAAACTGTGACCCAGATTTCGGCCCCAGGGTGGGATGCCGTTTCCGGATCGGGCCTCAAACGGAAATTGCATCCCGGAACGAGCGCTCAGAGCGGGATGAACTTTCCCAACGGGGCCGCAGGCGGAAATTGCGTCCCGGATTCAAGCCTCAGAACGGGACGCACTTTCCGGATGGCATGTTTGGCGGAAACTACGGCCCAGTTTTTGGCTCCAGAACGGGATACATTTTCCGGAACGGTCCACGTGCGGTGGTGTATCGACCCTTTTGCGTGCGCCGCTTGTCGAATTACGTTATAGCTAGCTATATTATAGGAAGGTATAATATAGCTAGCTATAACGTAAGGGAAGGATGGCCCTATGTTTATCGGAAGAACAGCGGAAATGTCCGAGCTCAATCGACTGTATGGCACGGGCTCCTTTGAGATGCCTGTGATTTACGGCCGCCGTCGTGTGGGTAAAACGCGCCTTATCACAGAGTTCATCCAAGGCAAGAAGGCTATTTACTTTCAAGCTCGTCGTACCAATGCGGAGGCAAACCTGCACGGCTTTAGCCAGGCGATACTCGCGGGTTCGGTTGGTGCTGCAGGCGTGTCGTTTTGTAGTTTTGACGAGGCGTTCGATGCATTGGCCACCATGGCTCGCACGGAACGTTTGATTGTCGTGATTGACGAGTATCCCTATCTCGCCCAATCGAATCCCGAGATCAGCTCGTTGCTGCAAGACAAGATTGATCACCTGTACAAAGAGACCAGGCTCATGCTGATTCTATGCGGCTCGTCTCTTTCGTTTATGGAGGAACAGGTGTTGGGCTACGAGAGCCCGCTATACGGTAGGCGTACGGCCCAGTTTAAGATCATGCCGCTCGATTTTATGACGACCCTCGGCCTGTGGCAGAGCATGAGTCGCGAAGACGCTGCAGTTTGCTATGGCATGACGGGCGGCATTCCTGCATATATCGAGAAAGTCGATCCTGCTGCACCGCTCAAGGACAACATCAAACGTCTTTTTCTTACTCCTACGGGCTATCTCTTTGAGGAGCCGAGTAACCTGCTATTGCAAGAGTGCCGCAATCCCGAGCAATATGATGCGATCGTGCAAGCAATTGCTCAGGGGCGCTCGAAGATCTCGGAGATTGCGAGCTCTACGGGAATCCCTGCGAGCAACGTAAAGAGCTATGTGGATAAGCTGGCGTCGCTTGGGATTGTCGAGCGCGAGCTGCCCCTAAACGAGACGAGCAATAAGCGAGCCGTGTATCTGCTGAGCGACCAGATGTTTAGGTTCTGGTACAAGTTTGTTCCGCAGAACATCGGGCTGATTCAAAACGATATGGCCGAGATGGCGTATAAGCGCATTGAGCCGCACGTATCGGATTACATGGGCACGGTCTTTGAGCTTATATGCAGACAATACGTGTACGAACTCGCGCGAGCGGGCCAGCTCGATGTGGTTCCGGCGAGCGTCGGGCGCTGGTGGGGGACGGATAATCGCACGCATACGCAGGAAGAAATCGACTTGATTGTTGACGACGGCGAGGGCACTGCACTGTTTGCGGAATGCAAATGGCGCAATGAACCGGTGGACGAAGACGTGCTGCAAAAGCTCGTGTACCGAAGCGAGCTCTTTAGGCGGCAGCATAAAAGCTACGTGATCTTCTCGAAGCGTGGCTTTACGCAAGGATGTCAGGAAGCTGCGGCGAGCAGGGGAGATACCAAGCTGATTTCGTTTGCCGAGATGTGAGTGCGGGGTAGCTCTGCTCGAGAACAAGAGCCTGTCCTCGAATTGCTGGAATGGGGCCCTTCTTTTGTCGTGTTGGCTGCCGACGGAATGTCGGCGGAAAGCGTGTCCCGGATTATAGCTCCAGAGTGGGATGGCCTTTCCGGATCGGCCCCTCGCGGAAAATGCATTCCGGAATGAGCGCTCAGACTGGGACGCATTTTCCGGATCGGCCTTCAAGCGGAAGCTGCGTCCCGGATTCTGGCTCCAGAGTGGGATGCCGTTTCCGGTTGAGGTCTCTGGCGGAAGCTGTATCCCGGAATCGAGCTTCAGAGTGGGACGTGCTTTCCCGTCAGGAGCTCAAGTGGAAACTACGTCCCGGATTCAAGCCTCGGAATGGGACGCGCTTTCCGGATGGGCTTCAAGCGGAAACTGTGTCCCAGAATCGACATGGCTTCAAGTGGAAAGCGCGTCTTAGAATGCCGCGCCGGCGTTTTTGGCGGTCGTGGTTGGAAAGGGGAGCATTGCCTA
>CBCTZJ010000034.1:0-19374 GCA_965151385.1 uncultured Collinsella sp.
ATATCGGACACAGGGGCCGCAAGGGCCCTTACACCAACTTTCTCGACACTACCCCACCGCCGCGCACGACGCGATGTATCTGCACCTGGTGTATAACCGCAACATGATCGCAGAGGGCACGCAGGAACAGAGCGAATAAACGTCCGCGCGGCAAGGGCGAAATCACCGTTTACCTTTTAAAAGTGAACGTTCACCTGATTTTAGGAGAATCTGATTTTTAAATCCTCCTCTTCTCCTATACTGACCTTGTATGAAAAGCAAGACTTATATAGATGAACGTTTCTTTTGAAAGGATCGCTATGTCTGATCTTATGGACAGCTTCCGTCTGGACGGCAAGGTCGCACTGGTAACCGGCGCCACCTATGGCATTGGCATGGCTATCGCCGAGGCGCTCGGAGAGGCTGGCGCCAAGATCGCCTTTAACGCACGTCACGCCGACAAGGTAGCCGAGGCCGAGAAGCACTACCGCGAGCTGGGCTTTGAGGCTCATGGTTACGTGGCAGACGTCACCGACGAGGCCGTCGTTGCCGAGCTCATCGCCAAGATCGAGGCCGACTTTGGCACCACGCCCGACATCCTGGTCAACAACGCCGGCGTTATCCAGCGCACCCCGATGCTCGACATGAGCGCCGAGGACTTCCGCCGCGTCGTCGATATTGACCTCAACGCACCGTTTATCGTGTCCAAGGCCTGCCTGCCCGGCATGATCGCCAAGGGCCACGGCAAGATCATCAACATCTGCTCGATGATGAGCGAGCTAGGTCGCGAGACCATCGCCGGCTATGCCGCCGCCAAGGGCGGACTCAAGATGCTCACCAAGAACATCTGCTCGGAGTTTGGCGAGGCCAATATCCAGTGCAACGGCATTGGACCCGGCTACATCGCCACGCCGCAAACCGCACCGCTGCGCGAGAAGCAGCCCGATGGCAGCCGTCACCCGTTTGACCAGTTCATCATTGCCAAGACGCCGGCCGCCCGTTGGGGCACGCCCGAGGATCTGAAGGGCCCCGCCGTGTTCTTGGCTTCCGACGCGTCGAACTTCGTCAACGGCCATATCCTTTACGTCGACGGCGGAATCCTCGCATACATTGGAAAGCAGCCTCAATAAGCGTCGCCGCAACTGCCCACATCAGGTTTCATCCACTCGTTTTTCATTTGAGTTGCGGTGAGATAAGGATTGGCTTTGGCTTCTATCAGGCAAAACAGTCCGTATTTCACCGCAAGTTAGAAATAGAAAGGTAATTCGCAATGAAGATCGCTCTGATCAATGAGAACTCTCAGAACTCCAAGAACCCTATGATCGAGGCTGCGCTTAAGAAGGTCGTCGAGCCCATGGGGCACACCGTCTTTAACTATGGTATGTATGCCGACGCCGACTCCACGCCCCTCACCTACGTGCAGAACGGCATCCTTGCCGCCGTGCTGCTGAACTCCGGTGCTGCCGACTACGTCGTAACCGGCTGCGGCACCGGCGAGGGCGCCATGCTCGCCTGTAACTCCTTCCCCGGCGTGCTGTGCGGCCACGTTGCCGACCCGCTCGACGCCTACACCTTTGCCCAGGTCAACGATGGCAACGCCGTCGCCATGCCCTTCGCCCTCAAGAACGGCTGGGGCCAGGAGCTCAACCTCGAGTACACCTTCGAGAAGCTCTTTGGCTTTGGTTCGGGCAACGGCTATCCTGCCGAGCGCGTTGAGCCCGAGCAGCGCAACAAGAAGATCCTCGACGGCGTGCGCGCTGTGACCATGCGTCCACTCGTCGACGTCCTGGGCGAGATCGATCAGGACCTGGTGAAGGGCGCACTTGCCGGCGAGCACTTCCAGGAGTACTTCTTTGCCAACGCCACCGACGAGGCCATCATCGCCAAGGTCAAGGAGATCCTGGGGCTCTAATCGCACGACTCATTGCAGCTAACGCAAGCGACGGCCGTCCAACGTACGGGACGGCCGTCGCTTTTTGCTATTTACCGACTGACGCCGCGGAGACAGGTCCCCCATGCACCAAGGGGTTGACTAGAGCTCGCAGGCAACCTTGTAGCCATCGCCAATGGCGTCGCGGATGTTGCCGCACTTGTTGGCATCGCCCAGCACGTGGGTGGCAACACCGGCAGCGGCAAGGTCATCGGCCAGCTTGGTATTGGGACGATAGCCCATGGCAAGCACCAGCGTATCGGCACCGGTGATGGTGTGGACCTCGCCGTCCTTTTCATAACTGATGGTGTCCTCTGTGATCTCGGTCACCTTGGCCTCGGTCAGCACGTGGACGCCCTTGGAGAGCATGCGCGTGATGAGCACCGCGCGACCGGCACCGCCCTCGTTGGCAGCGAGCGTCTTGGTCATCTCGATAACGGTGACATCGCGATTGGCCGGCGACAGGTCGTTGACCAGCGGGGCCAGGTAGTCGGCCGTCTCGCAACCGACGGTGCCGCCGCCGACGATGACAATCTTCTTGCCCGGGAAAGCCTTGCCACCCAGCAGGTCGTCAGCCGTCATAACCTGCTTAAAGCCCTGCATGAAGGCCGGGGCAATGGGCTCGGCGCCATAAGCCAGGACGACCTCGTAGCCCGCGTAGTCACGCTGAATGTCCTCGGCAGTAAGCTCGGTGCCAAATACGCACTTCACGCCGGCCTCGGCCAGACGACGATACTGATACTTGATCACGCGGGTGAGTTCCTGCTTTGCCGGCGGAACGGCTGCGATGCGCATCTCGCCGCCCGGCTCGTCCTGCTTATCCACGAGCACCACGTTGTGGCCGCGCTTGGCGGCAATGTAGGCTGCCTCCATGCCCGCGGGACCGGCGCCCACAACCAGTACGTTCTTGGCCTCGGCGGCAGGCTCGTAGCCGGCCTCGTCGCGCTCCACATCGGGATTGACGGTGCAGGAGATGCGCTTGCCAAACATAATGCCGTTCAGGCAGCGCAGGCAGCCGATGCAGGGGCGGATGTCGTCGGCGTTGCCGCCAGCGGCCTTATTGCAGAACTCGGCATCGCACAGATTGGCGCGGCCCATCATGCAGATGTCGGCAGCGCCGTCCTCGATCAGCTCCTCGGCGATCCAGGCCTCGTTAATGCGGCCGACCGTGGCAACGGGAATGTTCACGTGCTTCTTAATCTCACGCGAGCAGGCGGCGTGCGAGGCCTGCTGCGTGCCGGCAGCGGGAATGGCGGAGCCGCGCTTGATGGTGGTGCCGCCCGACACGTGGATCATGTCGACGCCGGCCTTCTCCAGGCGACGCGAGACGTAGATCATGTCGTTGAGGGTCAGACCACCATCGGTGTACTCGTCGCCCGAGATACGGACGTCGATGATGAAGTCCTTGCCGCAGCGCTCGCGAATCTCGGCGATGACCTCGAGCAAGAAGCGCATGCGGGCGTCGAGCGAGCCGCCGTACTCATCGGTACGCTTGTTATAGAGCGGGGTCAAAAAGCCGCCGAGCATGCCGTGGGCGTGTGCCGCATGGACCTCGACGCCATCGACACCGGCCTTCTGCATGCGCACGGCAGCGTCGCCAAACTGATGCGTGAGCTCGTGGATCTCGTCGACCGTGATGGGGCGCGGTGCCTCGCGGGCGTAAGACGGGCCCACAAAGGACGGAGCGATCAGGCGAGGCGTGCCCGGAATGTTAAAGGCCATGTAGGCGGGGTGGAAGAGCTGCGGCATGATCTTGCAGCCATACTCGTGGACGGCCGCGGCAAGCTTTTCCCAGCCGGGGATAAACGTGTCGTCGTAGCAGCACATGTCACCCGGCAGATAGGTATAGGTGGGCTCGACCGTCACGACCTCGGTGATGATGAGGCCCACGCCGCCCTTGGCGCGGGCACGGTAATGATCGACCAAGTCATCGGTCACATAGCCGTGATCGGCCAGGTTGGTGGACACCGGCGGCATAAAGACGCGGTTCTTGACCTCGGTTGTACCGACCTTGATCGGGCTAAAGAGCATCGGGTAGGCAGAGGACTCCATACAGGCTTCCTTTCGTTTGAGCCGCTCGGCGGCAGTTGCTAACGTACCTATCGTATCAGTATCCGCTGCATTCGCACACGCTCGCACTCCCCGCCTTCAATCCCGACCCTCACAAAAAAGTTGCGGTGGAATACGGAGTAGATGAGACTTTTGACAGCCAAGACAGTCCGTATTTCACCGCAACCGATGGGTGGGATGGAGTTAGAGGCCCAGGTAGGTAGTCATGCCTTCGACGGCGAGCTTGGCGCCGGCTACGGCATGAACCACCGTGAGCGGGCCGTTAACCACGTCGCCGGCGGCAAAGACGCCGGGCACGGTGGTCATGCCGTTCTCGTCGACCGAAAGCAGGCCGCGATGGTCGGTCTCCAGACCACCCGTCGTAAGCACAAGCTTGTCTTTGGGCACCTGCGAAGCCGCAATCACAACCGTATCGGCAGACACATGGTCAAGCTCTTCCTCGTAGCCCACCACGTTATTCTCCTCGTCGAAGATAGCCGTCTCGAACACCGGACCGTTATCGTCGATGGCGCAGATCGCCTTGCCGCACACAATCTCGGCACCGTCAAGCTCGGTCAGCTCGACCTCGTCGTCGATGGCCGAGATATGGCGCGAGCGTGCATACACAGTGACCTTGCGAGCACCCGAACGCAGCGCCGTGCGGGCCACATCCATGGCCACATTACCGGCACCGATGACCGCCACGTTCTGCCCGATCGCCACGCTCGTGGGATCGACCAGGTAATCGATACCAAACAGCACGTTGCCGCGCGACTCGCCGGGAATACCCAGCTTTCGAGCTCGCCAGGTACCAGTACCGACAAAGACCGCATCGTAGCCGTCGCGCAGCAGGTCGTCAATGTGGAGCGCACCGCCGATGGTGGTCGAGGGGCGAACGCGCACGCCGAGCGAGCACATCACGTGGCGGTACTTTTGCACGAGCGAGCGCGGCAGACGGAACTCGGGGATACCGTACTCCAGCACGCCGCCGATCTCGGGCCGCTGCTCAAAAACAGTGACGGCGCAACCCAGCTGCGCCATCTTAATGGCCACGGTAATGCCGGCTGGGCCGGAGCCGACCACAGCGACCTGCTTGCCGCACGACGGCGCGACCTTCCACTCTTTGCGGTCCAAATACGCCGTAGAGATATAGTTCTCGATGCTCGAAAAATGCACGGGCGCGCCCTTGCGGCCCTGGATGCACGCGCCCTCGCACTGGCCCGAATGGTTGCAAACCATGGAGCAGACCGCGCTCATGGGATTGTTCTGGAACAGTAGCTCGCCCGCCTCTTCTAGACGACGCCGTTTGAACAGGTCAATGACCTGCGGAATAGGCGTCTGAACCGGGCAGCCCTTAAGCTGACAGAATGCCCTTTTGCAACCTAGGCAACGATTCGCCTCTTCGACAATGTGGATAGCCACGCAACTCCCCTTTTTGATTCAATCCAATGGGGCGACGATAAAGATCCTTCACCGCTGCCCCAGTCAGGCAAACTTAATCGACCGCCACGGCAAAAGCCAATGCTATAACTCGCGATGCGAAGCCCCGCAGCGAGCGGACATGTGCTCGAGTGTCGCCAGACAGTCAGCCGCCGTCGCCGGCACACTGTTCTCGACCACGCAGGGAATCCCAGGGCAGGCGGCAGCCGCCCAGGCCACCACGGGCTCAAAGTCATATCGTCCCGTCTCGCCCACGCCATGGCACACCAGGCGCGAACCCGTACCGTCGCACCAACCGGCTTTGTCCTCGTTGTCGACGACCTCATAATCCTTGGCGTGCAGCACGCGGATCTTACTGCCGCATAAGTAGAGCACGCGCGCTGTGATTTCCTGCGCTTCGTCAACAACACTGGGGTGCAGCAGCGATACCGGGTCATAGATCACGCCGAGCGACGGGCTCGAGACGCGCTCCAGCACCTCGCGGCAGCGATCCGGCGTGTTGACCGTCTCGTTCCAGCCGGGCTCAATTAGTATTTGCCCGCCCACGGCCTCGGCGCGCTCGCAGACGCGTGCGAGTCCGTCCATAAAAGCCTCAAGCGCCTCATCGGTCATGCGGTCGCCAGCAACGCGATTTTGCGCATTGGGACGACCGGTCTCGGTGCCAACCGGGCATCCGCCGAGCATCTGGGCAAAGTTCAAGCACGCCTCGTACTCGGCAAAGTTATCCATGAGCTGTTGGCGATCTGGCGTCGCCAGATTCTTATAACAGCCGAGCACGGCGACCGAAACGCCCGCCTCGTCGAGCACCGCACGCAAATGGTCGGCAAGCTCGCGGGTCAGGCCGCCTCGATCGATCCCCATCGATGCGTAGAGCACCTTGCTCGGCAGCTGAATGCACGAAAAGCCCAGCTCTCCCGCCATGCGAATGCGTTCCTCGACGGTCCCCTGCGGAAGGTCGTGCAAACGTACGCCCGGAGTAATGGCCCCCACGTTATTCACATCCCTTATGAGCGTTGATGCCCGGGGTGTATCCGCCAAACGGGTCCTCGATGGAGCACACGCCCGAGGGGGCGAGCGGATCGCGCTTACCGGCCAGCTTGTCGTGATGCATGGTCTCGATATAGGCAAGCACCAGCGGCGCCACACCCTTTGCATCATTTTTGACCACGGGCTCGCTCATGTAGTAATCAAACGTGCCCTCGCGGTGCGCGGTGTTTCCCAAGCCCGCAACCAGGCAGATGTTGTCGAGCGCCAGCTGCCCGTCATACTCGGACAGGCAGGTCTCGCAGATGCCGTCGAAGGCGCGACGGCCGTACTGGTAGTAGCGCTCACCCAACACGCCCAGACGCACGCCCTTCATGATGGCGTTGGCAAAGATCGCGCTGCCCGACTCCTCCAGATAGTTGGGGGCGATATTGGGCAGGTTGATGACCTGGTGCCACATGCCGGTCTTCTCGTCCTGATACGGCAGCATGGCGTCAATCAAGTCGTGGAACATCTTGCGGATCTCGTCCTTCTCAGCCGACATCGAAGGCGGCATAAGCTCCCAGGTGTCGATGAGCGCCATGGCAAACCAGCCCTCGGCGCGCAGCCAGAAGTTAGCCGAAAGGCCGGTGACCGGGTCGCACCAGAACTGTTTGCGGCTCGCGTCGTAAGCGTGATAGTACAGACCGTTGAGGGGGTTGCGCATCAGGTCATGCACAACCTGGAACATATGGAAGCTGTCCGAGCAGGCACGACGGTTGTGGAAACTCAGCTCGTACTGCATGTAGAACGGCTGCGCCATATACATGCCGTCGAGCCAGATCTGGTTGGGGTAGACGGCCTTGTGCCAAAACACGCCCTCTTTGGTACGCGGCTGGGTTTCGAGCTGACGATAGATGGTATCCATGGCCGCACGATACTTGGGCTTGCCCACCAGGTCATAGAGCTTGTAGAGGGTCTTGCCCGCATTAACGTTATCGAGGTTGTACTCCTCGGGGTTGTAATGTTTGATGGTACCGTCGTCCTGGACAAAGAAATCGATGTAGTCGTCGGCGAACGTCAGGTAGCGCTGCTCACCCGTAATCTCGTACAGCTCGATGAGCGCCTTGATCATGCAGCCGTCGATATAGTTCCAGGTGTTCTCCTTACCGGCGCGAATCTTTTCGATATTCCAAGCCGGCGCCTGCGGCGTAGAGGTTTCGATCAACTGCTCGATATAACGGTCCAGGATTTGATTGCAACCCATTGCTGTCCCCTCTGACGTTAATGATAGGTGAACGTTAACCCTAGTGTAACGCGAACGGGGAATATAGGGTGAACGTTAACCCTATATTCCCCGCGAACGGCAGACTTTTAACGGCAAACGGCGGCTAAGCCCGCGGCGATGCGATGCGCCAGGCGCTCATAGCCAGCCGGGCTGTAATGCAGGCCGTCCGGCATATAGAGCTCGCGGTGCTCCGGCAAAAACGGGCTGATGCCGCTTTGCGCATACAGGTCAATCACCGGAACGGAGTAACGGTCACAGACCTCCAGCATCGCTCGCACGTAGGCGTCTTGCGTCAGACCCAAATGGTTCGCCTCATCGCTTGCCGGGATATCCTTCTCGTGCTTACCACTCGTCTTGCATGGCGTCATAAACACGAGCTTTGCCTGAGGTGAGCGCGCCGTGATGGTTCGGATCAGATAGTCGACCGCACCATAGAACTCATGCACATCGATGCTGCCCAACTCGCCAAGCGGCACGTTGCGGCTAAAGTCGTTAACGCCGCCAAAGACAACATAGACATCGGCCGCATCGTCGATGCCGTCCAAGCGCTCGACAAATGAATCGGTACGGTCGGCCTTGATGGCGATACGCGAACCCTTGATGCCAAAGTTCTCGACGACTGCACCTCCCAGCAACGCGCCCAGATGCGAAGTCCAAGAGATGTCGTTGCCGCCTGCGCCGCATCCGTTATCCCCCCATGTGGTCGAATCGCCAAAGCAGCAAATGGTCGATTCACTCAAGTTCTTCGTTTCCATAATCTTCTCCTCATCCGCCCATTGGCGGCCATACAGGTACGTACCGTTTATTTGCAACATGCCGAGGGGCTAAGCACGGTCGCATTTCGCAACGTGCGAATCGAGCCATTCGATATCCTCGACAAGATGTGTCACTCCCAGATGGTGTCCACCCGGACATACCTCGTGCCTCAGAGCATCTCTGCGGCCCAGCAACTTGTAGGCATCGCGCACGATCTTGAGCTGTTCATCGACATTTTTCAGCCCGCGCGAACCGTTCAGATGATCTTCTTCGCAGCTCTGCACTAACAACGGGCGCGGCGCAATAAGCGAGGCAATATCGCCCATGTCGAGCAAGCGCCATAGTCCGGGTGTGTAGTTGCAGCTGCAATTGCCGTTGAGATGCAGCAGCGAATCATCGACACCGTACAGGTAGCCCGAGACAAACGCCTTGCATACGCGTGGGTCGAGCGCCGCCAGATACAGCGTCATGTATCCGCCGCCCGAAAAGCCAAAACAGCCCAGGTCGTCCATGGCAATGTCGCCGCGCGCCTCTAGGTAATCGATCAGACGCATGTTATCCCAAGCGTTGAGGCCCGCAACGGTAAGTCCCAGCGGCTCGGCCATGCGCGCCTGGTTTAGGCACGTGCCGCGCAGAAAGCTGTTCTCGTCATCGCCCTGACCCTTCCAGTCACGACGGTATCCCCAACCGCGTGCGTCGGGGCAGACGGTCACGTAACCCATACGCGCCAAACGTAGACCGTAGTCGTAATTGAACTTACGCACAGCATCGTCGACCGCCGGCACGCCCGTCACGCCCGCAACACTTGCGGCGCCTGCTCCCTGATGGCCATGCGGGCAGACATAGCAACACTTGCGGCCGCGCGCATCGAGCTTAGGCGACTGCGGCTCGAGCAGGTAGAACGGCATCCAAACGTCGCGCTCCACCTGCAGCATCGCATGGGTGCGCACGATACCGCCGGCAATCTGCACCCGATCGAGCTCGCGCGCCTCAATCGACACGCGATCCATAATCGATAGGCCCAACAGGTCAAACAGCCGAACCCTCGTCGCAATCTGCCATGCCTCAAAGTCTTCGGGCGTCGTGCCCTTAAATGCGGCGGAGCGGCCCTCACGCTTAAGGCGCTCACGAAACGCCAGTTCGTCTTCGTAATAGGTGTCGATATGCACCGTGCGACCGTTATCGGAAAGACTGTCGGTCTCCGCAGCGTCGCCCGGGCCACCTTCGGGGTCCCAGCCGTCCGCACCGGAAAGCACCTGTTCGCGGGCGTATCGGGTAGTGGCTGTCGCATCGAGCTCGTGCGCCCATGGCACCCAGTTTTCGGCATCACTCGCCGGGCCATGTAGGCTTGCACCAACGTAGTGCGCCCTCTCGTGCGCCGCCGGCTTAGCCCAATCCCACCAACCTTCGCGCTTGATATGCTGTCCCAGCCAGCAATCGATCAGCACGGTCTGGGCCCACTCACGCCAAGGACGACCCAAATAGACCGAATCCGGTGCCACGTCTTGCGCGGCCGTAAACGAGCAGCCGTGGAACACGAAGCCATATGGCTCTCCCTCGGGCGTCGATGCCGCCGTCACGTAACCGTTCACGTCCATATTGCGGTTGAGCGAGCGGATCTCGCACCCCTCAAAATAGGCACACGCGCCGCCAAAGATAAAGTCGACGTCGCCCTCAATCCGGCAGCGTCGAAAATACTGACGGCCCACCCGACGCGGCGCAAACTGCTTGGGCCCAATGAATCCGCCCGGTTTGACTTCGCGCGGGGGCAACGGGCCCAAAAACAGCGTGTCCTGGCGCCCCGTAATGCAACAGGCGTCGACCACCAAACGGTCGCCGTCGGCGTACAGGGCAATCGCCTGCCCCACCTCGCGACCGTCGCCGGCATCGTTGACGATTGTGAGGTTCTCGAGCCGCACGTCGTCGGCATCGACTAAAACGGTATAGGTCCTAAACGTGCCGAGCGTACCGTCGACACCCGAGCCGTCCTCCGAGGGCATCTTGGCACCCAGGCTGCCCACGATGCGCACGCTGTCAGCCGTCTCGCCCGCCAACGTCACATGCGGCCGATGGATCTCGACCCGCTCGCGGTACTCACCCGGATCAATATGGATCGTCACCGCCTGCTCGGCGTCCGGATAGAGTTGATCGGTTGCCGCCAAGGCATCAGAAATCGTTGGATACGCTCCTGACGCAGCCCTCGAAACACGCAGCTCATTGATACTTTCGTTCATCGTCCATCACGCTCCCAGGCGGCAAACTGCTCAGGCCAGCCCTGAACCTGTGGCTGAATATGCTCGGCGCAACCCTTAAATGCCGTTTGGGCCGTGGCGAGCGATGCTCCGTGCTTTCCATGCGGAAAAATATGTAAGCTAAAGCCAATCCCGTGATCGGCAAGCGCCTGCGCAAGCAAAAGGCTATTTTGGACTGGCACCGATGCATCCTCGGCGGTATGCCATAAGAACGTACGGGGAAAACCTTCGCCCACCATGTTCTCGATCGACAACTTTTGAGCCAAAACGTCATCGGCACCCGTTAGGTGTTCAAACGAGCCACGATGGGCATAGGCCCCCGAGCTTACGACCGGATAGCCCAAGCAAAGTGCGTCAGGCCGAATCGACTCAGGCGATGTCGCGATCGACTCTGCAAGCCAAGGTTTGTCCCAAAGCGCCCCGAGCAATCCAACCAGGTGTCCACCCGCCGAAAAACCCATGACCGTAATTCGATTGGGATCGACGCAAAACTCCGTCGCATGACTTCGCACGGTATCGACCGCCCGCGCAAGTTCTTGCAATGCAAGCGGATAGGTGGCGGGCGCAACCGAGTAGTCCAGAACAAAAGCCTGATACCCCATCGCAAGTAAGCGTAGCGCCACCGGCTCGCCCTCGCGAGGCGAAATATGATCGTAGCCCCCACCCGGCACAATCAAAACTGCAGGTCGGGGTTCCAGGGCATAAGCATCCTCGGTGGGAGCAAAAATATAGGACGAGATCGCGGCATCCGAGCCATCGACCCCGACACAAATCGTTTTATTGAGCATGTATACCTTCTCGTTATGATGCGTAGCGCGGCCGCATGGCACAAGGGCCGCATAGCCGATTTTTTCGGCAATGCGGCCCCGGTCATCAATTCCAGCTAGGAACGGACAATCTTATCGACGTTCTCGAGCTGCAGCTCGTCGCCATCCTGACCCTCGATCACCACATTTTGCAGATCGAGTACCTTGACGTTTTGCGCGATGATGCCCTGGCGCACCATCGGCTCCACACCACAGGCCATGGCCGGCACAAAGGGCTCGGCATCGTCGGCAAAGGTAACGTGAACGTCTTGGAACGTCAGACGTGTCACCTTGCTCTCGGGCAGACCCGTGATATAGGCCGCGGCAGCATGGCAGTTGGTGGCCTCGATATCGCAAAACGTCGTGGCACCAAAGCCGGGCGTGCGGTCGTCGACGGGCAGCGCCTCGCGAGACTGCACGTAGTCGGTCTTGCCGTCCTTGTCGCAGAAGTAGAACGAGTTGACCACGAAGGGCGTAAGCACCTCGTCCATACGAATGTGCTCGAAGGTGATGCCCTCGTTAACGGCGTCCTTGCCGCGACCGCGGCGGGTCTTGACGCGCAGGCCGCGGTCGGTGCGCTCGAACAGGCACTTGCTCACGGTGAGGTCCTTGATGCCGCCGGCGGCCTCGGACCCCAAGACCACGGCGCCGTGGCCATCGTGCATGTAGCAGTGCGAGATCAGCACGTCGTGCGTAGCGGGACGAAGCTCGGGCTCGATGCCCAGCTTGCCGCTCTTGATGGCGATGCAGTCGTCGCCCACCGAGAACTGGCAGCCAAGGACGCGGACAAAACCGCAGCTCTCGGGATCGAAGCCATCGGTGTTGTGGGAGTTCTTGGGACCTTCGATTGACAGGCAGAGCGCATCAACGTGCTCACACAAGACGGGATGGATGTTCCACGCCGGGCTGTTGCGGACGGTGAAGCCGGCCAAGCTCACGTTCTCGCACTCGGACAGGAAAATCATGCGCGGGCGGGCGATCTCGCGGCCCTCCTCGGGGCGGAAGATGTTCTTAAAGTCCTTATTCCACCAGTTGTCCTCGGCAAAATCGGTCTGGCCGTCGATGGCGCCGCGGCCATAGATGCACACGTCGTGCACGCTCAGGCCCGTAAAGGTGGAACAGTAGGTCGGGAAGCTCTCGCCCTCCCAGCGGCCCAGGGGCAGCATATCGGTGCCGGCATACCCGGTGCCCTTGTCACCCGTGACCGTGCCCGGAATGTAGGCAAGCGCCGCGCGGTCGTGACGGGCCAGCAGCACCGCGCCCTCGGCAAGCTCGATGTTGATATTGCTCTTAAGGAAGAGGGACTTGATGCGGTAGTTGCCAGCGGGAATCAGCACGCGCCCGCCCTTGGGACAAGCCATGATGGCAGCCTGGATGTTGGTGGTGTCGTCGTGCTCGGCATCGCCCTTGGCGCCACAGTCGCGAACGTTGATAGTAAAGGGCTCAGCCGGCGTGGTGACACCTACGCTCAGCTCACGCTCGCCACAAACAAAACGAACCAGGTTACGCTTGCCGGGGGTCAGGCCGTCGACATAGGTCTCGACCGTATTCGTGGTACCAGCGGGCTCGTCGTTGACAAAGATCTCCCACGTATCGGCGCAGGTAAAGTAACCGCCGTCGTCAAGCTCGATAACCGCCGCGCGCGCGTTGCGCCAGATAACGTTCGTCTCCATGGGTTTCTCCCTCAAAAAGATGCTCTAAAGGCAAATTGTACGCTGTTGAAAAAGGGCCGTGCCTGCCGGCGGAGTTCCGGTGGCACGGCCCTGTGATTTGGACGATATGTCGGCCTTACTCGGCGGGAGTTACGCTACCGTCCTGGAAGCCAACGTTGTTGTGGGCAAAGCAGTCCTCGTACTTAAAGCCGGAGAGCTCCTCGCAAAGAGCCTTGACCTCGGGCTGGACGTCGGCCATCTTGCCGCCCTCCTTGACGCGCTTGATCTCGTCGCAAAGGATGTCGCACTGCTCCTTGTCGATCTTGATGCCGCGGGCAAGGACAGCCGCGAGCAGGAAGAAGCCGGCGCAGCCGATGAGCATGTAGCCGCAGATGTACAGAGGCACGGTGGCGGGCTGGGTTACGGCGTCGCTGTTGCCGGCGGTCTGAATGAAGCCGGAGGCAGCAAGGACAATAGCCCATGCGTTGACGGCGATAGCCTGGGCGATCTGCTGGCAGAGCTGCTGAGCGGAGCTGTAGATGCCCTCGCGACGACGCAGGGTGATGAGTTCATCGACATCGGGGATGTAGTTGAGCAGAACATCGGGCAGGTACTGGAAACCAACGTAGAAGAACTTCCAGATGGCGAAGATGATGGGGTAGGCAATCATGGCGATGGCGACCGTGGAGGTGCCGTTAATCTGACCAAAGGCGAAGTAGTTGTAGGCGATGATGCACGCAGCGCAACCGACGTTGGCCAGGTACCAAGACTTGTGGAAGCCCTTCTTGGCCATGAGGGCAACCCAGATGGCGGTGCAGACGATAGCGACGACCTTGCCGGGCATCTCCATCACGGACTCATAGGACTTAGGAATCTGCAGGCAGTAGACGATGAAGAAGGACAGGCAGGCAGACCAGCAGGCAGCAGCGAGCTTCGTGGAGACCTGTGCATACAGGACCTTGCGGAAGGACTTGTTGCGGAAGGTAGAGACAACGTCGATGAAGAACTTCTTGATACCCTCGCCGACGCTCTCGATCTTCTCCTGAGCCACCTCCTCGGGGGTGTGCTCCCACGTGGACAGGTACACGCACAGCAGCGAGATTGCCATGACCGAAGCGTTGACCGTAGCGATGATGAAGTAGCTGAACGGGTTGGTCTCGCCGAAGGTGCCAAAGCCAAAGCCGACGAGTGCTGCCATCAGGAAGCCGGCGGCGTTACCAAAGAGGTGCTTGTAGCCGGTGAGGTACGTACGCTCCTTGAAGTCGTCGGTCATCTCGATGGTAAGCGGCGACAGGTTGGCGGTGCAGAACGTATACGCGACGTTGTAGATCAGGTACAGCACAAAGTAGTACGGGAAACCGAACGGCGTAGCCACAAAGATGAGCGGCTCGGCGACCATCATCGGGATTGCCAGCAAGATCCAGAAACGGCGGCGGCCAAAGATACGGCCGATCTTGGTAGCGTAGAAGTTATCGGCCACAAAGCCCATAAGCGGGCACAGAATGGCGTTGAGATAGATGGCGAACGAGCTGATCAGCGCAGCCTCGCCTGCGGACAGGCCGCACTCCGTGGACAGGAACAGCACCATGTAGCTGTGCGTAAAGGTCAGGGCACCGGAGTTGAGCATGCCGCCCATACCAAAGCCCAAGCGCGTCCAGAATGTGATCTTGCGCTTTTTACCGATCTTGTTAGTCATCGAGCTCCCTCTCTTTTCTCGATTGTCTTGGAACAAGACATTGGAGTCCATACCGACGTCTGTCTGCATGCCGTTCAGGGTGAACGTTTAGCTAGATTATGCGCGATTGCTTATGATAGGTGAACGTTCACTTGTATATTATCCTTGAACGGTCGTTTTTTGCCGTTGAACGGGCCTGAAAATGAAAAAATCCCTGCATTTTTGATTATCAAGTCGATTCAGCACCACGCAACAACTAGGTGAACGTTCATTGTTCTCTGGAGATGAGGGAGGTGCCGGGCACCCTTCCAAAAAAGCCGTGCACGACAACGCAACGAGAAACGAAAAACGACCCCGCCGAGATTGTCCTCGGCGGGGTCGCCCAGTCTTTGCAGCAGCTTATTCAATCACGCGCTCAACGTGTCATCGCTACAGGCAGACTCCGTCCTTCCAGATGCTGATCTCGTGACAGCCGCGACGCTCGGCGCTGGTAAGCTTGCCGCTCGCCGTGTCCAGCACCAGCTGATACAGATCGCCGGCAGCCTCATCGAGCGTACGCTCGCCCGTAGCCACCACACCGGCGTTAAAGTCCATCCAGTTGGCCTTGTGGTCGCACAGGCGCTGGTTGGTGAACACCTTGAGCGTAGGCGCCGGCGCACCAAACGGCGTGCCGCGGCCGGTCGAGAACAGGATCACGTGGCAGCCGGCAGCCGTCAGGGCCGTGGTGGATACCATGTCGTTGCCCGGACCGCACAACATGTTCAGACCATGCTTGGTAGCCTGACCGGCGTACGGCAGCACGTCGACGATGGGGGCAGATCCGCCCTTTTGCACGCAGCCGCAGCTCTTGTCCTCGAGTGTGGTGATGCCGCCATCCTTGTTGCCGGGGCTCGGGTTCTCGTAGACGACCTCGCCATGGCTAATAAAGTAATCCTTAAAGCCGTTGAGCATGTCGGAGGCGGCGTTAAACACCTGCTCGTCCTCGCAGCGATCGAGCAGAATGCTCTCGGCGCCAAACATCTCGGGGACCTCGGTGAGCACCGACGTGCCACCGCGGGCGACGAGCATATCGCTCACGCGACCGATCGTGGGGTTGGCGGTAATGCCCGAAAGACCGTCAGAGCCACCGCACTTAAGGCCAATGACCAGCTCGGATGCCGGAATGGGCTCACGCTTGGCCTGCTTGGCCAGGTCGGCCAGCTCAGACAGAATCTTGTGGCCTTCGACCTGCTCGTCGGCAACATCTTGGCAGGTAAGGAAGCGAACGCGCTCGTGATCGTACTCGCCCAGCTCGTCGAGCACCTGCTGATGCGTGCAGTTCTCGCAGCCGAGCGACAGGAACAGCACGCCCGCAGCGTTTGCGTGACGCGAGAGCGCTATCAGCAGGCGACGGGTCTGGGCATGGTCGGCGCCGGTCTGCGAGCAGCCAAACGGATGCGGAAAGTAATAGACGCCCTCCAGCGAACCCTCGACCAGATCCTGAGCCTGCTCGCACATGGCACGTGCGACCTCGTTGACGCAGCCGACCGTGGGGATGATCCACAGCTCGTTGCGCGTGGCGGCGCGGCCGTCGGCGCGACGGAAGCCCATAAAGGTCTCAGGCTCAACGGGATCCACGACCGGATGCGTGGGGTTGTAGGCGTACTCGACCTCGCCCGAAAGGTTGGTCTTGACGTTATGCGTATGAAGCCACTGACCGGGCTGGATGTCGCCCGTCACATGGCCGATAGGAAGACCGTACTTGACAACGTTCTCCCCCGCCGCAATGGCACGCACGGCCATCTTGTGGCCCTGCGGAATATCCTCCGCGGCAGCGACCTCGCCCACCCCGGGAACCGCGACGGCGGTGCCCTTGGCAAGCGGCGACAGCGCGACGATCACGTTATCGGCCGGATTGATCTGGATAGTGTTCATTACAAATGGTCCTAACCCTACAGGTTGAGCAGAAGTCGAGGCGCGGGCAAGCCGTCTGGCGCCCGCACCGGGAATTTACGCTTGAGCGTTGGCGAAGGCCTGCTTGGCGCCCTCGACACGCACGACGGTGAGCGCGTTGACGACAAACTCCTCGAGACCGGTGATCTGCGTAAGGTCCTCGCCCCACATCTGCTCATTGGTGAGCACGTCGTGCACCAGCTCGGCATCGTCTGCACCGGCGTGGGCGGCGTAGAAATCGAGCACGAAGGCATCGTCCTGAGCGGTGTACTCGGTGCCGTCGGCACGGCGCAGGTGCAGGCCATCGCCCTCGCGGGACACAAGCTCCTGCGTGTAGAAGGCGATGAGCGTAGCGAGGCTCGTGGCCAGGCACTTGGGAAGGCTGCCGGTCTCGGCAACATAGTCCTTGAGCGTGGGCAGATCGCGAGCGCGCCACTTGGCCGTGGAGTTGAGGCAAATGGAGAGCAGCGCGTGGTCGATAAACGGGTTGTCGAAGCGGTTCTCGACGGCGGCGGCAAAGGCCTTGCAGTCCTCGACATCCAGGTCGGCGGCAAGCGTCGGGATGACCTCATCGTAGAGCATGGTGTTCATGAAGCCGCGGACGGTCTCGTCGTGCATGCAGTCGCGCACGATGTCAAAGCCGGCAACCCAGGAGCCCGGAACAAAGGCAGTGTGGGCGCCGTTGAGGATGCGGACCTTGCGCTTCTTGTACGGAGTGACATCGGGGGTCACAAAGACGCCCGGCAGGCCGGCCTTTACGAAGGGAAGCTTCTCGGCAAGCGACTCGTCGCCCTGGATGCCCCACATCTGGAAGGGCTCGCGCACGGCCAGGAAGGGATCCTCGTAGCCCAGGCGCTCGGCCACGGCAGCGGCCTCCTTGGGGTCGCGGATGCGGCCGGGGACGATAGTGTCGACGAGCGTGGTGCAGACGGTGCAGTCGTTGGCCATCCACTGCGCAAACGCGTCCTCCCAGCCCCAGTCGCTCACGTACTGGTTCATGATGCGCAGCAGCTCCTCGCCGTTGTGATCGATGAGCTCGCAGGCGAGCACGATGACGCCCGGCTTGCCGGCAGCCCAGCGGGTGTGGAGCACCTGGGCAAGCTTGGCGGGGAAGCTCGCGGGCGGCATGTCGTCGGCCTTGCAGGACGGGTCGTAGGCGATACCGGCCTCGGTGGTGTTGGAGACGATGATCTCCAGGTCGTCGGAGACGGCAACCTCCATCATGGCGCGGTAGTCGTCCTCGCGATACGGATTGAGGCAGCGGCTGCAGGCACTGATCACGCGGGACTCGTCAACCGTGTTGCCGTTCTCCTTGCCGCGCACCAGCACGGTGTACAGGTCGTCCTGGGCATTGATGCCGTCGGCAAAGCCAAAGGCGCCGCTGATGGGCTGCACCATGACAACCTTGCCGTTCCAGCCGGTTGCCTCGTTGCCCATATCGAAGAATCGGTCGACGAAGGCGCGCAGGAAATTGCCCTCGCCAAATTGCAGAACCTTCTCGGGCGCGTCCTTGGGCAGCAGGTAGCCCTTGTAGCCGATGTTCTCGAGCGTCTCGTAGCTGATGTTCTCCATCGATGTCTCTCCTTAGATTGCTGTTAGCGTGCAGGCAAAACGGGGGCGCCGCGTGTGGCAACGGCGCTCCCGAGTTCGGTGTGATTCGATGCGGGTTTAGGCCTCGACGGTATCCAGGTCAAAGCCAAAGTAGCGGACCGCGTTGTTGTAGCTGATGTCGCGCACGATGGCTCCCAGCAGCTCCATGTCGGCCGGATACTTGCCCTGCTCAACCCACTCGCCGATCACGCTGCACAGCACGCGACGGAAATACTCGTGACGCGGATAGGACAGGAAGGAGCGGGAGTCGGTGAGCATGCCGACAAAGTTGCCCAGGACGCCCTCGTTAGCCAGAGCCGTGAGCTGCTCGCGCATGCCGACCTCGTTGTCGTTGAACCACCAGGCGGAGCCGTTCTGGATCTTACCGGCAGTCGGAGCCTCCTGGAAACAGCCCATCACGGTATCGATCATGGTGTTGTCGATGGGGTTCAGGCTGTACAGAATGGTCTTGGGCAAGCCGCAGGTCTCCTGGATGGAGTTGAGGAAATCGGCCAGCTGGTCGGACGGCGTGTAGTTGGAGATGCAATCGTAGCCGGTGTCGGGACCGAGTTTGGCGAACATAGCGCGGTTGTTGTCACGCTTGCAGCCAAAGTGCAGCTGCATGGCCCAGCCAAGGCGGACATACTCGCCGGCGACGAACTGCATAAAGGCCGTCTTGTACTTGAGGACCTCGTCCTCGGTAAGCGGCTCGGCGGCAAGGCCCTTGGCAAAGATGGCCTCGATCTCGTCAGCGGTGGCCGGAACGTACATAACGTAGTCGAGTGCGTGGTCGGAAGCGCGGCAGCCCAGCTCGTGGGCGACATCGTAGCGCTTGGAGATGGCGGCCTTCATGCCCTCGAAGTCGCTGACCTCGACGCCGGCAACCTCGGAAAGGCGCTTGCAGTAGTCGGCGAACTCCTGGCCACGCTCGATACGCAGCGCGGCATCGGGGCGCATGGCGGGAACGACCTGAACGTCAAAACTGTCGTCGGCGGCAATCTTCTTGTGCCACTCAAAGCTGTCGGCGGGGTCGTCGGTAGTGCAGATCATGCGGACGTTGGA
>CBCTZJ010000035.1:0-17599 GCA_965151385.1 uncultured Collinsella sp.
CCGGCAGGTCGCCCTCAGTAACCTGCACTTCGCAGTTGGCGTCCATGCTGGCGGGCAGGGTGAGATGGTCGGTCGAGACCATGACGCGGCAGCCGGCCGCAGCAGCGGCACGGACGTTGTCCTCAAACGAGGCATGCCCGTCCGAAAACGAGGTGTGGGTATGGCAATCGACCAGCGGGCACATGGGCATAGCGGCTCCTTTGCGTCAAGCGAATCCGCTTCATTGTAATGGCGCAGCTCTCAACACGCCGGGCACACCGGGGATCGAAATCGATTGGAAAGGTTGCGCGGCGCGTGGTGCGGCCTCGCTTGCTCTCAAAACGTGTACGTCAGCCTCCAAAACCGACAAATAATGACATGTTTGGAGACTGACGTACACGTTTGGATGGGGGCGAGGGCGGCGACGGACGAAAGTCACGCTTGTGCCACGTCCGATGTGCTAGCGTTTGGATGAACAAAACGAGCCCGCGCGGAAAGGAGCCGGACCGTATGCCATGCGATAGCACATCCCCGCTGTCCCGCGAGACCGATGCGCCCGAAACCATCGTCAAGCTGGAATGCGACATCGACGACGCGTCGCCTGAGGTACTCGCCTACGCTGCCGACCGCCTGCGCGAGGCGGGTGCGCGCGAGGTGCATTGGCTGCCCCTCTATTGCAAGAAAGGCCGTCCCAGTTGGCAGTTACAGGTGATCTGTGCTCGCGAGGATATCGAGCGCCTGCAGACGATTATCTTTTTGGAAACCACGACCAACGGCATTCGTCGCCAGGTCATGGAGCGCGTTTGCCTGCCACGCCGCTTTGAGCGCGTAACGACGCCATGGGGCGAGGTGTCCGTTAAAGTGGCCACCCTGCCCGACGGCAGCGAGCGTGCAGCGCCCGAGTACGAGGACTGCGCCCGTCTCGCTCGCGAGCACGGTGTGCCGCTCCAGCGCGTGATACAGACAGCACAAGCCGCGGCTCTGCAATTTGAGTGACACGGTCGGCGACGCGCCACACCCGCCCCATCAACCTCACCGAAAGGACCACCATGAAATACCTCATCGCCTCCGACATCCACGGCTCTGCATATTGGGCCGAGCGCCTGGTCGCCGCCATCGAGTCCGAGCAGCCTGACCGCATCGTGCTGCTGGGCGACCTGCTCTACCACGGCCCGCGCAACGACCTGCCACGCGATTACGCCCCCAAGCGCGTAATCCCGCTGCTCAACGCCCTGGCCGACCGCATCATCGCGGTGCGCGGCAACTGTGACGCCGAGGTCGACCAGATGGTGCTCGACTTCCCCGTCATGGCCGACTACGCCACACTGTTCGACGAGACCGGCCGCGAGCTGTTCCTGACGCACGGCCATGTCTTTGGCGCCGGCATGCACAACAGCGTCGACCACGCGCCCGCGTTGCCTGAGGGCTCCGCGCTCGTCTACGGCCATACGCACATCAAGGTCAACGAGGAAAGCGCTGCGCACCCGGGCCTGTGGCTCTTCAACCCCGGTAGCGTGAGCATCCCCAAGGACGGCTCGCACAGCTACGGCATCTACGAGGGCGGCGCGTTCCGCCACGTGGTCATGGAGGAGGAGTAGCCATGGCGCAGCACATGGCTCAGCAAAATGCCGAGGGCTCGCGCGATCTGTCCACGCTGGTAGACGCGTCGACCGAGCTGCAGCATCTGGTGCAGACCGTCTGGCGTCTGCGTCAGCCCGATGGCTGCCCGTGGGACCGTGAGCAGACGCACCGCAGCATTGGCAAGAACATGATCGAGGAGGCCTACGAGGCGCTCGACTGCATCGAGGCGGACGACGCGGTTCACCTACGCGAGGAGCTGGGCGACGTGCTTATGCAGGTGGTGCTGCATGCGCAGATTGCGGCGGATGCCGGCGAGTTTACGCTGGCCGACGTGGCGCGCGATATCGACGCCAAGCTCATTCGCCGTCATCCGCACGTGTTTGGCGATGTGGATGCCGACAGCTCCGACGAGGTACTCAAGATTTGGGACGAGGTCAAGCTTGCCGAGAGGGCTGCCAAGGACAAGGCCGTGGCGGCGGGCGAGGCCGCGCCCGAGGGTCTGCTCGACGGCGTGCCCACGCATCTGCCGGCGCTGATGCAGGCTCAGAAGGTGTCGCGCAAGGCGGCTGCCGTGGGCTTTGAGTGGGAGACGGTCCAGGACGTGTGGGACGAGGTCGCCGAGGAGCGTGCCGAGTTTGAGGCCGAGGCCCCCGGAACGCCCGAGCGCGAAATGGAGTTTGGCGACCTGCTCTTTGCCCTGGTCAACGTTGCGCGCAAAGAGGGCATTGACGCCGAGAGTGCCCTTCGTGCCAGCACGGCAAAGTTCCGCCGTCGCTGGGCCGCGATGGAGCAGATGGCGGCCGATGCTCACGTGGATCTTGCCGAGCTTTCGACCCACGGCCTCAACGACCTGTGGGATGCCGCAAAGGCGGAGGAGTAAGACTGCGGGAACGACGGGCTGACACGCCTCATCGTTCCCGCTAAATTTTCGAAAATCAAGTGTATCCCTCGGCTAACTTAGGGCATAATGCAAAAAGTGCGACATGGCTAACTTACGGAGGCGCACCGACGGTGCACGGTCAGCCGGTCGCTTGCATCCACTACGTTTCCAAGTGAGAGGGAGACAACATGAGCGATATTTTGGACGTCTACGGTCGCGAGGTGCTCGACAGCCGCGGCAATCCCACCGTCGAGGTCGAGGTCGTGCTCGAGGACGGCAGCTTTGGCCGCGCAATGGTGCCTTCGGGTGCTTCGACCGGCGCCTTTGAGGCCTGCGAGCTGCGCGATGGCGACAAGGGCCGCTACCTGGGCAAGGGCGTTTCGCAGGCCGTCGAGCACGTCAACAACGAGTGCGCCGATGCCGTCGTGGGCCTCGATGCCTTCGATCAGCGCGCCGTCGATGCCGCGCTGATCGCTGCGGATGGTACCCCCAACAAGACCAAGCTCGGCGCCAACGCCATCCTGGGCGTGTCGCTGGCCGTCGCCCGCGCCGCTGCCGAGTCGGCGGGCCTGTCGCTGTACCAGTACCTGGGCGGCGTCAACGCCCACCTGCTGCCCACGCCCATGATGAACATCCTCAACGGCGGCGTGCATGCCGACAACAACGTGGACTTCCAGGAGTTCATGATCATGCCGGTGGGTGCCCCGAGCTTTGCCGAGGGCCTGCGCTGGTGCGCCGAGGTCTACCACACCCTCAAGGGCGTGCTGCACGAGGCCGGCCTGGGCGGCGGCGTGGGCGACGAGGGCGGCTTTGCCCCCAACCTTAAGGCCAATGCCGAGCCGTTCGAGTACATCACCAAGGCCGTCGAGAAGGCTGGCTTTAAGCCCGGCGTCGACTTCATGTACGCCATGGACCCGGCCTCGACCGAGTTCTACAACGCCGAGACCGGCATGTACGAGCTCAAGGGCGAGGGCGTTGAGTATACGAGCGCTCAGATGGTTGATTACTGGGAGAAGCTCGTCGACACCTATCCCATCATCTCCATCGAGGACGGCATGGCCGAGGAGGACTGGGACGGCTGGGTTGAGCTCACCCGCCGCATTGGCAACAAGGTGCAGCTGGTGGGCGACGACCTGTTCGTCACTAACACCGAGCGCCTCAAGAAGGGCATCGAGCTGGGTGCCGCCAACGCGATCCTGGTCAAGGTCAACCAGATCGGCACGCTCACCGAGTCGCTCGAGGCCATCGAGACCGCCAAGGAGGCCGGTTACGCCTGCATCGTGAGCCACCGCTCCGGCGAGACCGAGGACTCCACGATCGCCGACCTGGTCGTGGGCGTCAACGCCGGCCAGATCAAGTCGGGCGCCCCGTGCCGCAGCGACCGTATCGCCAAGTACAACCAGCTCATCCGCATCGAGGACGAGCTCGAGGGCAGCGCGCGCTACGCCGGCAAGGCCGCGTTCTACAACATTCGCTAAACGGGCGAATTTGGCGAGGGGGAGGCTGACTCGGTTCCGCCTCGCCTTGGCAGGATGCCGCAAAGCGCTATGGGCGCTGGGCCATACGGCTCAGCGCCTTTTTTATGTCGAGCAAAGGCTGGCGAAGGCGGTGCGGGCGCTCGTGCTATAACTAGAATACTTAGCGCAAACAAACCTCAACCGCACAAGGCGCACATGGATCAGATTTACGACAACAGGTACTATTCCGCCGGTTCGCGTGAGCCGTCGCCTCGCCGTGCGCGCACGGTGCAGCTCGGTGGGTCCGCCTACGCCGGCGCCGACCGCTCCATGCAGCGCCCGACAAGTACCTCGCGCCCCAATGCTCAAGTGAATACTTCGACAGATGGACCAGTGCGCCCGGCACGTTCGTCGCATGCTCAGCGCTCGTCGGCTCAAACGCACGATAGGTCGAGCAGGCCCTCGAACCGTTTTTCGGGCTCGGACTTTATGCACTACGCCAACGACAACGCGGTGGTCAAGGCGATCTACGACTTTACCCACGGTCCTCAGCGAGGGCTATTCATCGGCATCGTCGTTGCCCTGGTGCTCGTGAGCCTGTATTTCCCCGTGCGCGACCTGTACGTGGCAAAGCGTTCGAGCGATATCTTGGCCAAGCAGGTCGAGATTCGCCAGCAATACAATGATGGGCTGCAAAAAAGCGTCGACAAGCTGCTCTCGGAGGAGGGTATCAAGGATGCGGCATCCGAGGACCTGGGCTTGGTGATGCCCGGCGAGAAGAAGATTGAAGTGCAGGGCCTGGACGACGATTCGGATGCCTCGTCGAGCAAAAAGTCCTCAAACGCCAAGAAGGCCAGCGAAGTGGCCAAGGAAATCGAAGAAGTCGGTAAGGACGCGCCGTGGTACATCCAAGCGCTCGACATGCTGTTTGGGTTTAACGGCGTCGAGGGTCAGACGGTCGTGTCCAACGGCAAATAGCGCCCGGAGGGGAGCTCGCAATGACAAATTGCAAACGCTATAAGGTGGCCGCGATCGACCTGGGAACGGTGTCGTCGCGACTGGTGTTGGCCCAGGTCGAGGGCGGGGCAATCGTGGAATCGTCCAAGCATACCGAGATTACCGATCTGGGTGAGGGCGTGGACGCGACGGGCCGCTTTTGCGAGGCGGCCGTTGAGCGCGTGCTCGCTGCGTGCCGCATGTTTGTGGACGAGGCTCGTGCCTTTGGGGCCGCGTGCATCTGCACCACCTGCACGAGCGCCGCGCGTGATGCGTCCAACGCAGCACTGCTGCTGGACGGCCTGCGCGATCTGGGGCTTGAGCCACAGGTGATTCCGGGCGAGGTCGAGGCACGCCTGACGTTTTTTGGCGTGGCGCACGACTTTGCCGGCGAGCGCATCATTGTTGCCGATTCGGGCGGCGGATCCACGGAGCTCGCGACGGGCGTCTATGCGCCGGAGCGTGGCGTCTTTGCGCTGGAGGGAACGCGCTCACTGGACATCGGTTGCCGTCGCGTGACGGAGCGGTTTTTCTCGGCGCTGCCGCCAACGGACAGTGAACTTGCCGCCGCTGGCGTATGGGCGGGCGAGCAGTTCGGGGCTTACTTTGAGGGCCTGCCTGTCGACTTTGAGCGCGCCGAGCGCCTCGTCGCGGTGGGCGGTACCGTTACCACGCTCGTGGCGCTGGTCCACGAACTGGAGCCGTACGACTCGAACTTTGTGCACCTGCGCGAGCTTTCGATGGAGCAGATTTCGGCCGCTATCGAGCGCATGTCTGCGTTGGATGTTGCAGGCATTGCCGCGTTGCCGGGCGTGCAGCCCAAGCGCGCGGGCGTGATTCTGGCCGGCGCCGTGGTGATTCGCGAGCTCATGCGAGCCGGCGGCTACAAGACGCTCACCGTAAGCGAGAACAGCCTGCTCGCCGGCATGGCCGCCACCATCAACGAGGTTCTCGACGGCGCGACCCCCACCATCGCCTGGACCCCCAACCTCAGCGCCCTTTAAATAAGTTGCGGTGAAATATGGACTAAAATCGCCCTTTCGGGCACCAAACAGTCCCTATTCCACCGCAACTCAACAGCCGGCACCTGGGGATGTTCCTTTTCTGCCGGCACCTGGGGACAGTCCTTGCGGGGCGTCCCCACAGCGCCTATGCCAGCTTGTCGATCTGCCCAATCTCCCAAAGCGGAATATTGATGAGCATGCCCTCGTCTCTATATGCCGCCAGGGAGCTCCTCACGCAACGCTCGAGCTTGAATTTTTCGCAGGCTATTTTCAGACTCTTCGCTTTAAGGTTCTCTGCCGTCTTGACCTCGAGCGGAAGCACGGTCCCCGCATGGTCGACGGCAAAGTCGGTCTCTGCATTGCCGGAGGAGGATGACCAATACGCGGGAGTATTGCCTTGGAGCAAAAGCTCCTGTGCGACGTATTGCTCGGTCAGCGAGCCTTTGAACTCCGTAAAAACAGCGGGCCCGTTCAGAACAATGGCTGGCGTGAGGCCGGAGAGCGCTCCGAGGATGCCGGTGTCGATGCAGAACAGTTTGAAGCCCGAGAGGTCTTCGGAGCTCGAGAGCGGCGCCTTTAGAGCGGAAACACGTGGCACCTTATGAACGATTCCGTAGTCCGTGAGCCACTGGAGGCTTTCCTCGAAATCGCGTGCGCGCGCTCCGGGGCGAAGCGCGCCGTAGACGAACTTCTTGTTTTCCTTTGCGAGCTGGCCGGGAAGGGATTTCCAAACCAGCCTCATGCGCTCGACGATGCGGGCTGGCGCATGCTTGCCAAAATCGGATTCATAGGCTTCGATGATTTGCTGCTGAAGCCTGCGGGCCTCGATGAAATCGTGGGAGGCGGCGAAAGCGGAGACAACTTCGGGCATACCGCCGACAACGAGGTATTCCTTGAGCAGGCGCTCGAGCTTTTCGGAAACATTCGCCAGCAGGTCCATGTCTGCGGCAAGGATGGCGTCGGCGAGCGGATCGCCATCGACGGCACGAACGAACTCAGCAAACCCCATGGGACGCATGGTGAGCTGGTCGATTTTACCGACGGGAAATGACTCATTTTCGCGTCGGAGCGCGAGGCCCATATAGGAACCGGCTGCCACGATGTGGTATTCCGGCGCCAGCTCGTTGAAGTACTTGAGCGAGGTGATCCCGCGTGGCGCCTCTTGGATCTCGTCGAAGATGATGAGCGTGTCTGCCGGCGTTACGGTCTGGCCGCGCAGGAGCTCTATCTGGGAGATGATGCGCTTGGGGTCGAGGTCCCCATCGAACAGCGAGCGTGCGCCCGGTTCGAGCATAAAGTCAAAACGGATGACGTTTTGATACTGCTGGCCTGCGAATTCGTTGAGAAGCCAGGTTTTTCCCGTCTGGCGGGCCCCCTTAAGCAGGAGGGGCTTGCGGTTTGCCCTAGATTTCCAAGCGATGAGTTCGTCCATTAGCTGTCGCTGCATACTGCCCCCTAACGATCATGGCTAGTATAAGACCGTCTTGGTCTTTCCATCGGAAAATGTGGGAGACAGCCACGTTTTTCCATCGGAAAATGTGGGAGACAGCCACGTTTTTCCATCGGAAAATGTGGGAACACCAACCTAAGTTGCGGTGGAATAGTTCCTAAATGGGCTGGTAAACTGCCAAAACAGGAACTATTCCACCGCAACTCGCCATCTGTATCGGCGTCTAAAAGAAACGAGCCCGCATCCCTGGGGGACACGGGCTCGAAAGCTCCATATGGTAGGGGCGGTGGGACGTCTGCGTATTTGCTGCGCAAATACGCACCGGCTTCGGCCGCCTGTCAGCGCCCTCGCCGGCTCGCTACGGACGCTGCGCGTCCGCTTAACGCTCGCCCCCTCGCGGGTTCGAGTCCCGCCGGCATCTAAAAGAAGCGAGCCCGCATCCCTGGGGGACACGAGCTCGTAAAAGCCAAATGGTAGGGGCGGTGGGACTCGAACCCACAATCCTTGCGGCGAGAGATTTTAAGTCTCCTGCGTATGCCAATTCCGCCACGCCCCCGTAAGACTAGAAGTCTAGCACAAGCCGTCCGTTACGCGTTGACGGCCATCGAGTGTTGGCCCGACTTCTCCAGGAACTCCTGGAACTTGGCTTCGTCGCCCTTGTTCTTGTACTGCAGGGCCAGCAGGTATTCCAGGCGGCAGCTCTTGACCTTGTCGTCACCGGCATCCTCGAGCATGCGCTCCAGCTCGGGAATGTCGTTGTGGCGCTTGAGGATCATCGTGTCGTACATCAGCTGGCACTCGTGCGCGACCGCCTCGGCCTGACCGCCCTCAAAGCCCTTGATCTCGTGCAGAAGCTCCTTGGACTTTTTGCGGTCCTCCTGGCCAACGTAGTAGTTAAAGGCCTTAATGACCAGGTCGACGCGCTGCATCTTGGGGAGGTTGAGCCCCAGCAGCAGGTCGAACATCTCGCTGGCACGCTCGTGGTCCTCGCGCAGCAGATAGGAGTTCAGGCGCAGGTAGTCGCGGTTGTAGCGCGGGTACAGCATGCTGGTGAGTTTGCCGTCGAGCAAACGATCGAACTCGTCCCACTGCTTGGCAGCCATAAGCTGCTGCAGACGCTTGAACGTGGTGCGTTTTTTGACGCTAAAGAACACCGACACGGCGATGCAGATGATAACGACGGCGGTCCAGAGGGTGCGGGAATCGGGCATGTTAGGGTCCTTAGTCGCTCATAAAGCGAGCGGTATGACAACACGTACTAGATGTATTATACGCAGCGAGCAAGCAAACTGGCATAAAAGCTCATCGAGGCTGAGTGCCATCGCTCGCTGCGGTACACTTACCTAAAGTAAACCATGAAGGGAGATATTACCTATGAAGAAGATTGTTTTGGCTTGCGGTGCTGGCGCTGCTACTTCCACGCTCGTTGCCCAGAAGGTCGCCACCATGCTCGACGCCAACGGTTATGCCGGCAAGTACGAGATCGTGCAGTGCGCCATCTCCGAGGCCAAGGATGCTTGCGACGAGGGTGCTGACCTGCTGATCGCCACCACCGTTGCCCCCGAGGGCCTCACCTGCCCGTACGTGAGCGGCGTGCCCTTCATGACCGGCATGAACCGCGTCGCTGCCGAGAAGGCCGTTCTCGACGTCATGGCTCAGTAGGCACTGCCTGTATGAGTGAGCAGAACGCCAACCCGGTCGAGCTCTTTGGCATGCGCGTTGCCCATGTGGGCATTAATGCCGCCGACCCGGCAGACGCCCTGGAGATCGCGGAGTTGTTCTCGACGATGATGGGCCTGCCCGTCATCGAGACCCCGGTTTCGTACTTTAACGATTCGCTGGTCGAGATCATGAAGCAGAATGGTCGTGGCACCAAGGGCCACATCGGCTTTGCCGTCAACGACATCGATGCGGCCGAGAAGTGGTTTGCCGAGCGCGGGCTCGAGGTCAACGAGGAGTCGCGCGCGCTGCTGCCCGACGGTAGCACCAAGCTCGTGTACTTTAAGCGCGAGTTCGCCGGCTTCGCCGTGCATCTGTGCCGCGAGTAATGCACAAACTGCTATAGCTAGCAAAAAGGGATAGGACGCGTGGCCCTATCCCTTTATTTATGCCGAGGGGCTTCCTACCGTGGCAGGCGAATCGTAAAGCGGCTACCGACGCCCTCGACTGAGGTCACGCCAATGACACCGCCATGGCTATCGACGATCCACTTGGCAATGGCAAGCCCCAGACCCGAGCCCTGCGCGCCGGCATCGCGTGCGTTGTCGGCGCGGTAGAACCGTTCAAACGCGTGAGCTGCGGATTCCTGGTTCATGCCGATGCCCTCGTCCTCAACACTTATGTCGATCGTGCCCACGCCCGCATCGGGCGTTATGCCAAATGTGACGGTCGTTCCCGCATCCGAGTACTTGGCGGCGTTTTGCACGATCACGCGCAGAGCCTGCTTCACGAGCGCCACGTCAACGGGCGCGTCGCAGCGCGGGTCGCTGACAAGCGCAGCGTCAAAGGCCAGCCGATACGTGTGCGCGGCATCGATCATCTGCGATTCCTCGCATACCTCGCCGACCAATGCGGCCAGGTTGGTATTCGCGCGCCGCAGGACCGTGCGCCCGGCATCGCCGCGCGCCAAAAACAGCAGCTGCTCCACGAGCTCCTGCATGTGCTCGCTTTCGGCTTTAAGGGACGCGATGGATTCCGTCAGCACGTCCGGGTCGTCTTTGCCCCAGCGGTCGAGCATGTTTACGTAGCCCTGAATCACCGCGATGGGCGTGCGCAGCTCGTGGCTTGCATCGTTGACAAAGCGCATCTGCTGCAGCTTGGCCTCTTGCATCTGGCGCAGCAGGCGGTTGAGTGCGACCTCGATGCTTGCCAGGTCGGCGTCGCCGGTGGTGACGCTCGGCGAGTCGACGCTTGCGCGCTCGATGGCCTGCTCCAGCGTTTCCATCTTGCCGCTGGAGAGCTGCATGCGGCCGAGCTCGTCTACGCGCAAGGCCAGGTCGTTGAGCGGCGCCATGGTACGGCGCACGCGGCGGGCGCCTCCGAGCATGTTGAGCACGGTGATGACCTGCCAACCTACAACGACAAGGTAGAGAGGCCATAGCGTGACGAGGTCCTGCGCGAGGGGGAAGGTCTTGGTGGTACGCGCAAGCTCGACGGTATAGGTGAGCGTTGTCAGGTTCCAGCCGCGCGCGGGCGTCAGCGACATGCCGCGAACGGTGGCGCCGGGAATCCAGCCTGCGGTAAACGCGCTATCGGGCAGCGTCTGGTTGTATCCATAGACGAGGATCGTCGCCGCAATCACCATCAGCAGCAGATCGAGCCAGACGTAGCTAATCAAGCGGCGCCACATATAGCTCCAGTTGATGGCACGGGCGATGGAGGTGACGCGCTTGGCCTCGGCGTTACGCGCGGCAGACATAGCCCACCCCGCGCACGGTCTGGATGATGCGGGTGCCACCGGCGTCTTCGATCTTAGCGCGCAGGTGCGCGATGTGTACGTCGACGTTGTTGGTGTCGCCCACGTATTCGTAGCCCAGCGCCTCGTGCGCGATGCGCTCGCGCGTGAGCACGGTGCCGGCGTGCGCCATAAGCAGGGCGAGAACGTCGAACTCGCGGGCAGTCAGCACGATGGGTGAGCCGTCGACCGTGACTTCGCGGCGGTCGGGGTCGAGCGCGACCGAGCCCACGGTGAGTGTGGCGGGGGAGGGCGAGGCGGAAGCCTGAGTCGAGTCGCTGGCCGGGGGCATCGCAGTGGAGCTGACACTCGCGCCACCTGCCGCGCCCGCCCCAGTCCCGGCGCCGCCAACGCCCGAAGCCGCCCGCACGGCCTCCGTGCGCTTCAGCGCCACGCGGATCCGTGCGAACAGCTCTTCGATCGCAAACGGCTTGGTCAGGTAATCGTCGGCGCCGGCATCGAGCCCGGCCACCTTGTCCATCACGGCATCGCGCGCGGTGACCATAATCACTGGCACATCCTTGTGCTTGCGGACACGCCGCAAGACCTCCATGCCGTTGAGCTGCGGCAACAGCACATCGAGCAGAATCAAATCGTAGTTGCGCTCCAGCGCCAGGTCCACGGCGGTGCGGCCGTCGGCGGCATGTTCCACCTGGTAGCCCTCGTGCTCCAGCTCGAGCGTCACAAAGCGGGCGATTTTCTCCTCGTCCTCTACGATCAGGATCCGTGCCATGCGTGCCCCCGTCTGCGATTACTTGTCGTCGTTCAGATTTTGCTTGATGTCGTCCGCGGCATCGGCAGCGTGATTCATAAGGTTGTTGATGCTGCCGGGCACGTCGCCGTCGCTGTCGATGCGGTAGCGCATGCCAAAGAACAGGCCAATCAGCATCAGCCATATCGTGGCACCCCAGGCAAACAGCGCGACGATGGGGATCAGGATGGGGATGTTGAGGATGATCGCATCGCGGCGCGTGGCGATAAACTTGGTGTCCAGGCTCAGGCGGAAGAGCTTTTTGAGGTACTCCCATACGCTGTCCATCTTCTTGGAGAAGTCGGTCTTTTCGCTCGACTTTTCGTAGGCGGCCTGCGCGGCGACCATCTCGGCCGAGGGCTCATCGACTGGCGCGGACTCGGTGGCGGCGTGCGCCGACGTGGTCTGCGTCTTGCCCTGCGACTCGAGCCAAATGATGGCATCCAGGACGTTGCCGTCGGCGGCATCGAGTGCTGCCTTGGCATCGGTGTAGCTCACGCTGCACTTGGTGCGGATGGTTTCAACTTTTTCGAGGTCGTCCATGACCTGTCCTTTCGTTCGATGGGCGCGACGCCGGGCGATCTGCCCGGGCGCGAGCGTTGCGTTCGGCGGTCTGCGTTGCGCCGCCCCGCCCTTGGTCGAACTCTATAGTGCAGGTTATAGATTAAGCGATTCTTGAGCCAAGATTAATGTTGGATGAGTTTTTGGGTGGCAATGGGAAAGGGAGAGGTTTCCTTCTGGGTAGCTAGCAGCGAGGTCTGATACTTTTCCGAGAAGTGAACGAGCTAAATCGGACCCCCGAAGCATCGACACTTTAGAGGTGCCGTTTCCTGCGGTTTCGGTGCTGGAATCCTGCGATTTTGCCGACGAAAAATGTGGATGCTTCAGGGGTCCTAAAACAGACGTTCACTTCGCGGAAAAGTATCAGACCTCGATAGCGGGGGATGGGGTGCCGGTAGTAAAGCGGTGTCAAGGGTTGGTCGAGCGGGCGGTTTTTAGGCGACTGTGACATGGCGGGCGGTCGATCACCTATACTGGTTGGGCTCAACTGGAGAGGTGATAACTAGTTATGAAATCAATCAATGTTGCAGCAGCGATTATTCAGAAGGATGGGAAAATCCTGAGCTGCCAGCGCGGCTATGGCGAGTTTAAAGACGGCTGGGAGTTTCCGGGCGGAAAGCTCGAGCCGGGCGAGACCGGCGAGCAGGCAATCGTGCGCGAGATTCAAGAAGAGCTCGAGGTCGCGATCGGCAACCTCGACTATCTTTGCACGGTCGAACACGATTACGAGACGTTCCACCTGTCGATGCAGTGCTATCAAGCTAACATCCTTTCGGGGGAGTTCAAAGAGCACGCTCACGAGGACATGAAGTGGCTCGATACCAATAACCTGTGGGATGTCGATTGGCTTCCAGCGGACGTTAAAGTCGTTAGGGAACTCGAAAAGAAACTCGGGCTTAAGTAAGAAAGGAGCGGGCGCTGCATGGTGCCTCGCTCCTTTTTGTTACTCGGCTTCACTAAGATCGCTGAGCATAAACTCGTAAATGTCCTGCCTCACGGGTGCGTTGAGCTCATATTCGATTTCGACGGCGTTGTCGTTGCTCTTAGTTTTAATAGCCTCGAACTCTCCGGTCGGATGTATTTCGCCTAAGAAATAGAACTCCTTGCCACCCTTATCGTCCTTGTTCTTTCGCATAAACAAATACGTTTTCAAGCCGTTTTCTGGCCATGCCTGCAGTCGCAGAATCTCGGGGGAGTTGAGCGTGCGGTTGTTCTTAGAGATTGCAACTAGCTTGCTCGGCGAAACAAAGCGGTCTTCATACTGAATTGACTCACTAATGTCGGGTGCCTTGTCATAGTTAATAAACACGGGGAATGTATTGGTCTTCTCGTCGTAGAAGTAGCCGCCAAGATTTTGGCCGTTGATGTTCTTTTCCCAGTTCATCAAGCGGCAAACCTCTTCGTACGTGTACTTGGCATTGAGAACGAAATTTGTGTTTTCGTACGTCTCGGCATAGTCGAGTCGGTTGCGCGCAATGCCAAAATCCAGCACCTCGAGAATCTGACGCTTGAACTCTGCGTTGCGCAGGGCGCTCGCAAACACTTCGGTCAGACGAGGTCCGGTTCCGTCGTCAATAAACATGGAAACGAAATCCTTAGGAGTGGCAAAGTCGCCCTTAAGGACGGCGATTGCCGACCTAACGGCGCTGTCCTTAAGTTGTGCGCGGTAGTTCCTAAGCGCGGCCTCGCGCATATGTCGATAGCCCTCGTGTCCGGCTTCGACGAGCGTTTGAAGCAAATAGAGGTCTTCGAATCGCTTGCCCGCGGCGAGCTTTTGCGAAATAAATTTGAGAATCTTGGTTTGATCAGAGGAAAAATGGACTGTGTAGCCCGGCTCGTATTTGGAAAGAAATGCGTGGTAGGACCCCAGGCCGCTGTTCTTGAAGATAAGCAGCGGATCGATGGAGCCATTACGATCAAATTCGAGCAGCGAGGGAATCTTGCCGAGTTTCTGACGCAAGTCGAGATATTCGTTCTTCAAAAATCTGACGGAGGTAAAATCGCCGCCGTCGATGGCCTTGTAAATGCGTGCCTCGGAAATACGATCGAAGCTCACGGTCGAGCATCCGGGGATCGCCGAATCGCCCTCTTGGACAAGACGGCGCAGGCGGTCTTTGTTATACGTCTTGTCACCCGAAAGCGCGATGGACACCAAGAAGTTGCTCTGGTAGTTGCCAATAAAGTCGAGCACCAGTGCGTATTCCTTGCCATCATTCAGGCGCAAACCTCGTCCGAGCTGTTGAATAAAGATGATTGCGGAGTCGGTGCGTCGAAGCATGATGATCTGATTGAGCGAGGGAATATCGACGCCTTCGTTCATGATATCGACCGAGAAAATGTACTCGAGCTCGCCGGCTTCAAGTCGGCTGATCGCGGCATCGCGGACCTCATCGGAATCTTGACCGCTAATCGCAGCCGTTCGATATCCGAGAGCGTTGAATTTGCATGACAACTCTTTTGCCTCGGCGTTTCGATTGCAGAAAATTAAGCCCCTGCGGTTGCTTTTGGTGACGCTATACTCTTCGATTTTCTCGGTGATGTGACGCACGCGCTCATCGGATGTCAAGCGCCCGAACAGGGCGGTATCTTCGATTGTCTCATCGTCAATCTCCAGATCGTGAATGCCAAAATAATGGAAGGGGGCTAGCATCTCCTCGGCCAAAGCGTCCTGCAGCGTGATCTGGAACGCGATGACGTGATTGAAAAGGGCAAAGACGTCATAGCCGTCGGTGCGATTAGGCGTAGCGGTCATACCCAGATAAAACCGAGGCGCAAAGTGCGACATGATGGATTGGTAACCCTGGGATCCCGTTCGGTGGGCCTCGTCGATGACGATGTAGTCGAACTCATCGGGGCGGAAATCGCTCAGATGTTTGGCGACCGAAGAACACATGGCAAAAACGCAGGTAGCATTGCTTATATTCTTGCCAGTTTGATAGGTATCGAACGTATAGGTACTACCTAAGAGGCGTTCGTAGCTTGCGCGGGAGGCGTCGATAATGCGCCGGCGGTGCGCAAGAAAGAGGACGCGCCGGGGTTTAGTTGCGAGCACGTCGAACGCCGAAAGGAAGGTCTTGCCGGTGCCGGTTGCCGAGACCAGCAGGGCGCGGGTCTCGCCTTTGCGGTGGATTACGCCGAGCGCCTCAAGGGCGCGCTGCTGCATTTTATTGGGCTTGATTTCTTCGAGGTCATTCTGCGCCGGCGTTTCCGCAGATCTGAATGTCGGTTTCGATTTGGGCTTTGACGGACGTGCCGATCGATATGCGGCATAGTTCTCAATCCATTCTCGCGAAAGCGTAATGGTTGAGGTGTCGTTCCACAACGAATTGAACTCGCCCCTCAGTTCGCCGAGTAGGCGGCTGTTTTCAACGGTCTGGTACAGCACGTTCCATTCTTTATTACAGGTGAGGGCGGTCTGCGTCATGTTCGAGCTGCCGACGATGACCGTGCTGGTTTCGCCCTTATCAAAAATGTATCCCTTGGCATGCAAATTACCCTGGAATACGCGAACTTCCATGTTGTCGTATTCCAGGAGCTTGCGAAAGACATCGGGTGAGTTGAAGTTGAGATAGGTGGACGTGAGCAGCCTGCCCTTAATGCCACGCTGCTTGAGCTCCTGGAACGTCTCGACCAGGATTTGAAGGCCGCCGTCTGCAACAAACGCTACGCAAAAGTCAAAAGAGCCGCAGGCTGAGAGCTGCTCCTTGATAACGGATAGTAGTGTTCCGCCTGTCGCCTTCGAGTTGGCGATGAGCTTGGGTGAATCGTTCTCGCGTGTAAGCGAGTCGAATTCAATATCAATCTGTCGCTGCGTAGTCATCCCGGCAAACCTTTCGAAAGACTATGTTGGCGCCAGGATAACAGATCGATCGTTCGTATTTTAGATGTATGACGATTGGGGTTGGCAGTTTGGCATGAGCTTGCACACGTGTCCGCACGGCATGGGACACTTACCCTGCCGCCCTGCTCTGCCGCGGCGGCATGTACCTGAACAACGACCCTCTAAGGAGCTCGATTTTGATGAGTGACAACACCAAGCATCTCGCAAAGAAATGCGTCAAGGACGCGGGGCCGTGCCTCGCGTTGTGCCTTGCCGGCGCAGCGGTCGCGCTGCTGGCTGTTCTGGGGCCGTTCGACGTGCTCCGAAGTGTCAGCTCTCTGCACGTTTGCATGGCCCTTGCCGGCGCCATGATAACCGGCGGCGTGCTCGATCTGATTTTTTGGGTGCTTGACCCGTTTGGATGGAAAAATGAAGGGTAAGCCCTAAGGGATGGATGCCCCGCAGCAACAGGAGGTCCCCGTGATCTGGTTTACCAGCGACGCTCACTTTGGGCACGAGAACATGCTACGGCTTAGCGATAGGCCTTGGTCGACTGTAGCGCAGATGAACGACGCCATGGTCGCCAACATTAACAGCAAGGTCGCTGCGGATGACGAGCTCTACATCTTGGGCGATTTCAGCTTTAAGATGACCGCCCAGGATGCCTACGAGCTGCGCAAAAGCATTACATGCAAGCGCGTTCATCTGCTGCCCGGCAATCACGACAAAGACTGGACGCAGCCTGCGGTAGCGGATGCTTTTATCGTTGAGCCGCCCATTTGCGTGCTCAAGATCGACCGCCAAAAAATCGTGCTGAACCACTATCCCATGGTCGATTGGCGGGGCATGTCGCACGGCAGCTGGCATCTGCACGGGCATATCCACAGCTGCGGCGACGCGTACAACAAGTTCAACCTCAGACAGGGGTTGCTGCGCTATGACGTGGGCATGGACGCTAACAGCTACGCCCCGGTAAGTCTGGATGAGCTCAGGTCGTGGTTTGCGCAGGTAGACGAGCCGATGCGGTGCGTTAAATGGCCGTGGTGGGTCAACGCCACGGGTGACGAGCAGATCGAGCACGATCTCGAAGCCTATAAGAGGGAAGTGGTAATCCGATGACGGTCTATGTGACGGGCGATATTCACGGCGGCCTCGACATGCAAAAGCTGCGCGACTGGGAGCTTGGGGATAGTCTGACGAGTCACGACTATCTCATCGTCTCCGGCGACTTTGGCTTTCCCTGGGATTTCTCTGCCGAGGAGTGCGCCGACATCGCTTGGCTGGAGTCGCGCTCCTATACCGTGCTGTTCGTCGACGGCAACCACGAGCGTTTCGATCACTGGGCGGAGCGCCCCATGGAGTTGTGGCACGGTGGGCTGACGCAGCGCCTGTCGGATACCTCTCCCATACGGCGCCTGACGCGTGGCGAGGTTTTTGAGCTCGACGGCTCAACGATCTTTATCATGGGCGGCGCCACGAGCGTGGACAAGGAATACCGCATCCCGTATTCCAGCTGGTGGCCGCAGGAGTTGCCGGACGAGCGCAACTTTGAGGAGGCGCGGGCAAAGCTCGACAGCGTGGGTTGGAAGGTCGACTACGTGATCACCCACACCTGCTCTACGCGCATGCTTTCGCCCACGCTCTATCCGGGGCCTGGCTGGAATTA
>CBCTZJ010000036.1:0-17378 GCA_965151385.1 uncultured Collinsella sp.
GCGACCGGCGCCAGGCTGCCCTCGGTCAGGCGCAAGATCTCGCCCACCGTGTACTGCTCGGGCGGGCGCGTGAGCACGTAGCCGCCGCCCTTGCCACGCATGCCCGAGAGCATGTTGGCGCGCACGAGCGTAGCCAAGATGTTTTCGAGATATTTCTCGGAAATCCCCTGTCGCGCCGCAATCTCTTTGAGCGGGATGCGACCGGCCGCCTGGTGCTCGGCCAGGTCAACCATAACGCGCAGGGCGTACCTGCCCTTAGTAGAAACCAACATATATAGTGCTGCCTTTCGGTCTTTTAGTCCGTTGAAATTCTAGCCGAAAAATTAGCTTTGGAAATACCCGTTCCGGTCAAGATGGTTAATCAGCTTGTAATAATCTTCTATTTCCTATTGCATTACTAGGCTTTAGTGTCTACTATGCTTGCCAACAGCTAAACGAACAACCTATAAGGTTTATGGGTTTAGCTGCTAGACACGCCGTAAAACCACACGGCAACCAGCAACTTGAACACTTTGGAGGTTCACCATGAGCAAGGTTTACACGTCCATCGATCAGCTTATCGGCCACACCCCGCTTCTGGAGCTCACCCACTTTGAGGCCGACGAGGACCTCAAGGCCCGCGTGCTCGTCAAACTGGAATACTTCAACCCAGCCGGATCCGTTAAAGACCGCGTCGCCAAGAACATGATTGACGAGGCCGAGAAGGCAGGCAAGCTCGTGCGCGGCGGCGACTATACCATCATCGAGCCCACGAGCGGCAACACCGGCGTCGGCATCGCCTCGGTGGCGGCCGCCCGCGGCTACAAGGTGATCATCACCATGCCCGAAACCATGTCCGTCGAGCGCCGCAAGCTTATGCAGGCATATGGCGCACAGCTCGTACTCACCGACGGTTCCAAGGGCATGAAGGGCGCTATCGCCAAGGCCGAGGAGCTGCAGAAGGAGACTCCCAACAGCATCATCGCCGGCCAGTTTGTGAACCCCGCCAACCCCGCCATTCACAAGGCAACGACCGGCCCCGAGATCTGGGACGACACCGACGGCAAGGTCGACATCTTCGTTGCCGGCGTCGGCACCGGTGGTACCGTGACCGGCGTGGGCGAGTTCCTCAAGGAGCAGAACCCCGAGATTAAGGTAGTCGCCGTCGAGCCCGCCACCTCCCCGGTGCTCTCTAAGGGCCAGGCCGGCCCGCACAAGATCCAGGGCATCGGCGCCGGCTTTGTGCCCGACGTCCTCGACACCCGGGTCTACGACGAGATCATCCCCGTCGAGAACGACGACGCCTTTGCCACCGGCCGCGCCGTGGGCCACAAGGAGGGCGTGCTCGTAGGCATTTCGTCCGGTGCCGCCGTGTGGGCCGCATTGCAGCTGGCCAAGCGCCCCGAGAACGAGGGTAAGACCATCGTGGCCCTGCTTGCCGACACCGGCGAGCGCTACCTGTCCACGGCACTGTTCCAGGACTAAGGGCCCGTCACTTGTCGATAGGCCCAAGGCACGCCGGTCTACCCTCTCTTCTGGCTGCCTGAGTCCATCTCGTTAGGGTGTCCCACAGGACGTCCGAACTTGCTACAATGTCTGCGGCGCGGAACCAGCCTCCCGCGCCGCTTTTCTTTTTTGGCCACATGCCACCAAGGAGAACCTCCCCATGCACAACAAGCGCGTGCTCGTCGCCATGAGCGGCGGCGTCGATTCCAGCGTGACCGCGTACCTGCTCAAAAGCCAGGGCTACGAATGCGTCGGCGCCACCATGCGCCTCACCCGCCCCGCACCCGACCCCGCCACGGGCATGAGTAAGGTCGACCGCGACATCGCCGATGCAAAGGCCGTCGCCGAGCGCCTGGGGATCCCCCATCACGTACTCGACCTGCAGCAGACCTTCGACCACAGCGTTATCGAGCGCTTTGTGAACGCCTACCAGGAGGGGCTGACGCCCAACCCGTGCATTATCTGCAACCGCTACATTAAGTTTGGCGCGCTGCTCGATGCGGCGCTGGATATGGGCTGCGACTACATCGCAACGGGGCATTACGCCAAAACAAACCAGGCGGCAGACGGCACCTGGCAGCTCCATCGCGGCGAAGATCCCAAAAAGGACCAAAGCTACTTTTTGTATTCGCTTACGCAGGAGCGGCTGTCGCACACGATCTTTCCGCTGGCAGGCCTAGACAAAGAGCGCGACGTGCGCCGCATAGCCGCCGAGCAGGGCTTTACCAACGCCCAGAAGGCCGAAAGCGAGGACATCTGCTTTATTCCAGACGGTGACTACGCGGGCTATATCGAGCGCCGCTGCGGACATCCCGCTGCACCGGGCGACATTGTGTGGCGCGACGGCAGCGTGGTCGGGCGCCACAACGGCGCGCTGCGCTACACCATCGGCCAGCGTAAGGGCCTGGGCGTCGCGATGGCGCATCCCGTGTATGTGACGGACGTCGACGCCGCCAACAACACCGTGCATCTGGGCGAAGCCGAGGACCTGGCCGCCGCGGCGCTAACTGCCGATGAGTGGATCTGGAGCGCGCCGGCAGAGCGCATGGAGGCGGAGCTCGACGCCGGCGGCATTCGCGTAGGTGCCAAGTACCGCTACCGTCAGAAAGACCAGGCAGCGACCCTCACGCGTGGCGAAGACGGGCAAATGCTGCTAACTTTTGACGAGCCGCAACGAGCCATCGCCCCCGGCCAAGCCGTTGTAGTCTATCGCGGCGACATCGTCCTGGGCGGCGGTACGGTGACTGCCGCCATCAAGTAGCCCCATCCCCTTCATAAGTTGTGGTGAAATAGGGACTGTTTAAGCGTTTAAAACCGCCAAACAGTCCCTATTTCACCGCAACTTAGAGAGGACGGCCTCGGTCGGTACTGCTGTGTCAGCCGAGGCCGCTGCTCCCCTAGCGCTGAACGTAGGCGCGAACCAGCTCGTAGGTATTGCGCACGCCGTCGATGTGGCTGCGCTCGTAGTTGTGGCTCGCGTACACGCCGGGGCCGATCAGACCATGGCGAATGTCGTAGCCGGCAGAAAGCGTGGCCTCGACGTCGGAGCCGTAGTGCGGGTACACATCGATGGCGTAATCGAGCTCCAGCTCGCGCGCGATGTTGGACAGCGTGGTTACCAGGTCGTAATTGTAGGGGCCACCCGAATCCTTGGCGCAAATCGAAACCATGCGCTCGGTGCAGCCCAGGTCGTCGCCCACGCAGCCCATGTCCACGCTGATCATCTCGCGCGTGTCGGCCGGCACGAAAGCGCCGCCGTGGCCGACCTCCTCGTACACGGTGAAGAGCAGCGACACCTTGCGCGAAAGCGTCACCTCGCCAGCGGCGACGGCGCGGGCCAGACCCAGCAGAATCGACGCGGACAGCTTGTCGTCAAGGAAGCGACTCTTGATGTAGCCGCTCTCCGTCACCGTGGTGCGCGGATCCATAGCGATGATGTCGCCGGTTTGAATACCCAGCTCGAGCACATCGTCCTTGCTGTCAACGTTCTCGTCGAGCAGGATTTCCATGTTCTTCTCGATGGTCTTGACCGGCTCATCGGCCACATGCGCCGAAGGCTCGGTATTGAGGACCACGCCCGTGTAGACATTGCCATCGCGCGTATAAACGGTGCAGTTCTCGCCATCGGCCGTAGACCACTGGTGCCCACCAAGCGTCGTGGGACGCAAGCGACCATTGTCCTTAATGGAGCGTACCATGGCGCCCAGGGTATCGACATGACTCGCCAACACAAGCGGCTCGCCCTCGCCGCCAAGCTCAACGAGCACGTTGCCCTTATTGGAGCGCTCGGGCCCAAAGCCCATCTCTCGCAGGGTCTCCATCAGATAATCGGTCGCCGCGCGGGTATAGCCCGTCGGCGAAGCAATAGAAGTCAGCGTCTTAAGCTGTCCCGCGATATAGGAGAGCGTCTCCTCTAGAGAAGCATCGATTACAGAAGCCATGTGCATCCTTCCAAGCAAAACTAAGACCGAGTCCCGATTTTAACCGTTCTGCACGCGCAAGGCTCTGGGAGTCGAGCCACCTCTAGACGTCCTCGCGCCGATTTTGCGCACGCGCACGGTTTACAATCCCAATCTTGCATAAATCCTATCGGTATCTGCATAGAAATGAGGAATCTTTTTGCTTCGTCTCAGGGTACCCCACCTTGGGCCGTGCAAAAAACGGAGTATTCAGCACCGTGGGCCCCAACGACCCCATCGCGAACCACAAAACGACGCGGTTACAGCAGTGTTGCAGGTCGTCGCAAAGCAGAAACTCAGTAACAACCCCCTCCACTCATCGATAGTCCGCCCACAATGGCTGTCGATGGGCGCCTGCGGACCACTACGGGCCATTCAAAACGTTATGCATTTTTAAGAGCTTGCTGAATACTCCCAAAAATGCACGCTGGGAAGTGCACCACCTATCCGCAGCGGGCAGCATGCCTTGGTTTTGCCCATCTCGGGGCATCGACGAGGCACAGAAAGCCCCGCCGCGCGTAGCGCGGCGGGGCCAGCGGCAAGTCAAAAAGCGACCGCACACCTACAGGCGAAAGAACGCCAAACGAGGCTAGGCAGCCGGGCAGATCTTCTTGAAGAGCTCGATGACGTCGTCGAGCGTCGCCTCGCGCGGGTTGCCCGGGAAGCAGGCGTCGGCCATGGCGTCCTTGGCCAGGACCTCGATCTCGTCAGCCTTCATGGCCTCGCAGACGTGCGGGATGTTCACGTCGGCGGAGAGCTGCTTAACGGCGGCGATGGCGGCATCGGCGGCCTCGTCGGTGCTCATGCCCGTGGTGTCAACGCCCATGGCGACGGCGACCTTGGCCAGGCGCTCGGCGCAAACCGGCTTGTTGAACTCCATGGCAATCGGCAGCAGCATGGCGCAGGCGACGCCATGCGGGGTGTCGTAGTGAGCGGACAGGGTGTGAGCCATGGCGTGGTCGATGCCCAGGCCAACATTGGAGAAGCCCATGCCGGCGACATACTGGCCAAGAGCCATGCCCTCGCGGCCGGAGCCGGGCTGACCGGACTTGGCCTCGGCAACGGAGTCGCGCAGGTTCTCGCTGATCAGCTTAATAGCCTCAAAGTGGAACATGTCGGAGAGCTCCCAAGCGCCCTTGGTGGTGTAGCCCTCGATGGCGTGGGTCAGAGCGTCCATGCCAGTGGAAGCGGTCAGGCCGGCGGGCATGGAAGCCATCATGTCGGGGTCGACGACGGCGACCTCGGGGGCGTCGTTGGTGTCGACGCACACGAACTTGCGGACCTTCTCGGGGTCGGTGATGACGTAGTTGATGGTCACCTCGGCGGCGGTACCGGCGGTCGTCGGCACGGCGATGGTGAACACGGCATGGTTCTTAGTCGGAGCAACGCCCTCGAGGCTGCGGACATCGGCGAACTCGGGGTTGTTGATAATAATGCCGATGGCCTTGGCGGTGTCCATGGAGGAGCCGCCACCGATGGTCACGATAGCGTCAGCCTCGGCGGCCTTGAAGGCCTCGACGCCGTCCTTGACGTTCTGAATCGTGGGGTTGGGCTTGATCTCGGAGTAGAGGCTCCAAGCGATGCCGGCGGCGTCGAGCTCGTCGGTCACCTTAGCGGTAACGCCAAACTTGACCAGATCGGGGTCGGAGCAGACGAAGATCTTCTTGTAGCCACGACGCTGGAGCTCGCCGGGGATCTCCTTGATGGCGCCGGAACCATGATAAGAGATGGTATTGAGAACGAAACGATTAGCCATTGATAGCCTCCCATCGTGTGCGGGGCATCCATTACGCCCCACGCTATGAGTCCCATCCTAACGCTTTTGAAACAAAAAACGCGTGAGAACGTCAAAAGTGTTAAAGCGTTTCAACATATGATGAAAAAGATTGCGGCAAAGGGACAGCCCCTTTGCCGCATTCGGTTACTTTCGGCAGCCCTCTTTCCAAGCCTCGGCCGCAACCTTCCAGCGTAAGCGCAAGTCGCGCTCGCGGTCGATGAACATGATGGCAAACGCGACAAACAACAGCAAGCTCGCCACGACGATGGCGTGCAGGCCCATGCGCTCAATACACCAGTTGCCCAACACGGCGCCAAACACAAAGGTAAAGATCACGCCAAAGTACAGCAGGCCGTTTTCCAAAAAGCCGCGCCTGTGGGTGATGATGTAATCATCCACGTTTTGCAGCGCGTTGCGCAAATTGCCGATGCACATGGTCGTAGCGATGCCGTGACCGTGGATCTTGCGGAAGCTCTCGACCTGCATGCCGCAGGCAAACGAGGTGAGGCAGTTGGCGAGCAGGTTGAAATTGCCGCCCGGGATAAAGCTCACGCCCAGCAAGATGACGGCTTCAAAGAACACCGTCACCTGACGCCAGTGGATCACGCTGCCAAACCGCTCGTGTACCAGATCGGCAAGCATAATACCCACGGCAAACGACACCACAGGGAAGAAGTAGCGCCCCGCAAGTGCCCAGTTGCCCTCCGAGATGCTCACGCCCACGAGCAGGATGTTGCCTGTCTGCGCGTTGGCGAAAACATGGTCGCGCCCAATGTACGAATACACGTCCATAAAGCCACCGGCGAGCGCCAAGATGATGCCCAGCTCAATAGACTCCGATATCTGTTTGGCACGCTGCATCGTCGTGCATCCTCCTTGTTGACGACTCTCTCGTGCGTTGGCGGAAACATAGCCGCCGTTCATACTGTAACCCATTGACAACATGGCGTGCGCGCGAGACGACCCCTTCGACACAGGGATACACAGTCTGGAAACAAACGACACCCGCATCGACGCGCCGATCCGCCAGCTCATGTACTCCACCAGTCTTTTTAGCCCCGTCCCAAAAAGACTGGTTACAATTACGTGCAGCATACAAACATCGGGAGGGATCGTGGCAAAAAAGCCTCAGCACGCTCAGAACAACCAGCGCAGCCAGCAGGGCAAACAGGGCCAGCAGCAAAAGCGCGGCGGTAAGGCGCAGGGTGGGCACACCACGCATACCCCAGCAGCGCCCACACGCCCCTGGCGTCCGGGCCGCGACAAGTTCCTCCCCGTCAGCCGCGCCGATATGGACGCGCGCGGCTGGGACCAGTGCGACTTTGTCTACATCTGCGGCGACGCCTACGTGGACCACCCCAGCTTTGGTATGGCCATCGTCAGCCGCGTACTCGACGCGCACGGCTACAAAGTGGGCATCATCTGCCAGCCCGACTGGACCGACCCCGCCAGCATCACCGTGCTCGGCGAGCCGCGCCTGGGCTTTTTGGTCAGTGCCGGTAACATGGACTCCATGGTCAATCATTATTCGGTGACCAAGCACCGCCGCCACACCGACGCCTATACCCCCGGTGGCGAGGAGGGGCGCCGTCCCAACCGTGCCGTCACGGTCTACGGCAACCTTATCCGCCAGACGTTTAAGGATGCCCCCATCATCATCGGCGGCATCGAGGCAAGCCTGCGCCGCCTGGCCCACTACGACTACTGGCAGGACAAGCTCAAGCGCTCGGTGCTGCTCGACTCGGGCGCCGACATCCTCATCTACGGCATGGGAGAGCACGCAATCGTCGAGATCGCCGACGCGCTCGACGCGGGACTGCCCGTCGACCAGATTACCTATATCAACGGCACCGTCTACCGCACGGGCTCACTCGACGAGGTCTACGACTACGATTTGCTGCCCAGCTGGGACGACCTTGCCGCCGACAAGCTCAACTACGCACGCAGCTTTAACGTGCAGCAGCAAAACATGGACCCCATCACCGGACACCGCCTGGTAGAGCCCTACCCCAACAACGTCTATGTGGTGCAGAACCCGCCATCGGCGACGTTGACGACCGACGAGATGGACGAGGTGGCCGAGCTCCCCTACGCACGCGATTGGCATCCCGACTACGACGCGGCGGGCGGCGTGCCGGCCTTTGCCGAGATCAAGTTTTCCATTAGCTCCAACCGCGGCTGTTTTGGCGAGTGCTCGTTTTGCGCGCTCACCTTCCACCAGGGTCGCGTGCTGCAGATGCGCAGCCACGACTCGATCATGCGCGAAGCCGAGCTGCTCACGCACGACCCCGAGTTTAAGGGCTATATCAACGACGTGGGCGGACCGACGGCAAACTTTAGCCGCCCGGCCTGCGACAAGCAGCTCAAGCACGGCGTGTGCAAGAACAAACGCTGTCTGTGGCCGAGCGTGTGCAAGAACATGGTGGTCGACGAGAGCGGCTACACGCAGTTGCTGCGCGACCTGCGCCAACTGCCGGGCGTCAAGAAGGTCTTCGTCCGCAGCGGCATCCGCTTTGACTACACCATGGCCGATGCCTCGGACGAGTTTTTGCGCGAGCTGCTGGAACATCATGTCTCGGGCCAGCTCCGCGTGGCACCCGAGCACGTGAGCGATGCGGTGCTCTCCGTAATGGGCAAACCGAGCCGCGCCGTCTACGATGCGTTCTGTCGCAAATTTGAGCGCTTGAACCGTGAATACGGACTTAAACAGTACGTAGTGCCGTATCTGATCTCGAGCCACCCCGGCTCGACCATGAAGGAAGCCGTGGACCTCGCCGAGGCCGTACGCGACATGGGCTACATGCCCGAGCAGGTGCAGGACTTCTACCCCACCCCGTCCACCATGTCGACCTGCATGTACTACACCGGCGTGGATCCGCGCACCATGGAGCCGATCTACGTGGCGCGCGACCCGCACGAGAAGGCCATGCAACGTGCGCTCATCCAATATCGCAAGCCCGAGAACTACAAACTCGTGCGCGAGGCGCTGGAAAAAGCCGGCCGCCGCGATCTGATCGGCTACACCAAGCATTGTCTGATTCGTCCCGTGCCCCCGCGTCCGGGCGAGACGTCTGCTGGCGGTGGCCATGGCACCGGCAAGAAGGGCGGCAAGGCCCACGGTGGCGCCGCCGGCAAGGGACCCAAAGGCAGCAAGGGCCACGGTGGCATGTCGCGCGCACAGAACACCGCCGGCCGGAGCCGCGCGGCCCAGGGACGTCAGGGCGCCAACGGCGGCGGCAGACGCAACTAGCGTGGCGAGGGCCGGCCGGCGTCTCCTCATCGGCCAAGCGTGTTCCCCCTAGGGGGAACACGCTTAGGCTGTCTCTAGTCGTGATTTCCCTAGGGGGAACACGCTCAGACGCACCTAGCCGTGTTTTCCTTAGGGGAATCACATTTACTGACGGGAGCGAGCCAGCTGGCACGCCTGCCTGAGCGACCGCATCGCCTCTACCAGTACGAAACCGGCAATGGCAACCGTGACCACCACGTCGAGCGGCGTGTTCACAAACCACAGCAGGCCCATGAGGTACGACCCGGCGTTAAAGGCAAAGTGCAACAGAATCGTGTAGCGAAGCTTTCCGGTCGTCACGAGTACCCAACCAAAAATGAGGCCGGCAGCGCCCGCATAGCAGCCCTGTACCCAGTTCATGTGCATAAAACCGAAGATTGCCGCCTGCAGCACAATCGCCGCGGCGATGCCCCACGTACTTGGGGCCGCCCAGGGCACTATGGCGCCGTCTTGCGCCCGCGCGCGACGCCGGCGTTTCCAGAGCGGACGGCACTGCGGGTTAAACGCTCGGAGCGAAAACTCAAAAATGATGCCGCGCACCAGCAGCTCTTCACAAAATGGGGCGCCGAGCACCGTAGTCAGGACGGCGAGATAGCTGGTGTCGCCCATGCCTGTTTCCTCGACAAGCTCGCTGTAGTCGGCCGCGGCGTCGGGCAACAGCGACAGCACGGCGTCGGTCACGTAGCCAACGACCACCTGCAGGGCCAGGCCAATCACGATAACGCAGGCGATGCGTTTCCACGCCCCACGCGCTCCCCCGCCAAGCGGGCGCTCGCCCTGCCAGCGCGCCATAAACGAGCGCGGCCACAGATAACGCCACCACAGCAGCGCCATCAAAAACGACGCCGTCTGAGCGGCAGCCTGGAACCATTGGATATCGAGATTGTCGATCGGATAGCCCGTCAGCACCGACAGGGCATCGAGAACCGAAAACAGAACCACGCTCAGGGCTATATCGGCAGCGACAACGCCAAAACAGGCAAGTGCCCAAACCAGCGCATTGAGCATGCCAACCTCCTCAAAACCGTTCCCTAGTTCTACCACAACTCGGCAGAGAGCTGATCCCATGGGGACGGAGGAAAACGGATCACTTATTGATGAGAATCGGGCGCAGCGCCAAAGGCCCCGCTGGGCGAAATGTCGAACGGAAAGGTGCCGCAGCGATTGAACGCGGCGATGAACATGCGGATGGCGTTGGACGGCGTGGTACCCACGAGCTGGGTTGCCGCCGCGAAGGCCGCCTTTTCCTCGGGCAAGACCTTCGCGACAACCGGGGTCATGTGTTCTGCCATGGCGCTTCCTTTTTGAAACGACGGTGGTGTGGATAGATGCGGGCCACGCGGCTGGGCGACGGGCTGTGAAGGCAACCCGATTGGCCCGCATCTGGAGTTTGTTTCTACTACGTTGGTATTACTTGGTAGTCCTAAGTATTACCCCGCAGATAGAATACCATACCCAACCCTATGGGGACGGAGAAAAAAACGGATCATTTTGTTGCTGAGTAAGTATTTTGAGCGTGACGATGTCCGAGATATTGAGGGCCTGAGCGTCGACGGCATCGTGCGTAGCAAGCAACAGCATGCGGCCGTCGAGCGTCAGCAGAAGACCTCATGCCCTGCGCCGATGTCGGATAGCCCATCCCCCATATCAGCCCTTTGCACCAAACGACAATGCCCCGTCCGCGCAAGCACGCGAACGGGGCATTAATCAAGTTTTGCGGTCAGCGACTCTTTTGCGCCAGCGACCTTCTGTCTTTAGCTAAGCTCGGGCCAGTAACCCTTGTTGGCCTCGATCATGTCGTCAAGAACTTCCTTGGCGACCTTCATCGACGGCACGGTCTTGTTGAGCGTAAAGGCCTTAAGCGCCTTCTCGTACGAACCCTCGATCGTAGCCTCGACAATGAGCTTCTCGGAGTTCAGCTGCTGCATCATGAGGCCCTGCTGGAACAGCGGAATGTTGTCGCGGCTGATGACCTCGGGGCCGTTCTTGCCAATGTAGGCAGGCAGCTCGACCATAGCGTCGTAGGGCATGTTGGGGATGGCGCCCTTGTTCTCGCAAATGACCAGGAAGCGCTGCTTGGTGTCGTTCTTCAGAGCGATAGCCAGATCGGCAATCCAGTCGCCGTGGCTGCCCGCATAGAACGTGCTCTCGTCGATCTCGCCCGTCTTCTCGTAATGGTCGATACCATCAAAGAGGTTCTTCTCACGCGTCTCCTCAACCTCGTTAGCACGGGTGCGCTCGGGGTTGGAGTGCTCGACGAACTCCTTCTGCTGCAGGTAGTAGTTCAGATACGTGTTGGGCAGGTACTCCGGGAAGCACTCCATGATCTCGTACTCGCCCTTCCAGACGTAGTACCAGCTGCCCTTGGTGTGGCGGTTCTGCTCGGGGTGCTCGTCGACGGCCTCCTCGGGCTTCTTTGCCATGAGCGAGCCCATGCCCTTGAGGTAAGAGTCGGGCAGCAGAATCTCATGCTCCTTGATGTACTCGCGCAGCTGCGGGAGCACCTCCTCGCCCTTGTGGCGGATCGAGGTGAACCAACCAAAGTGGTTGAGGCCAAAGTAATCGTACTCGACATCCTTCTTGTCGATATCGAGCGCGGCGCAAACCACGTCGATGATCGCGATCGGCATGTCGCAGATGTTGATGATACGAGCGTTGGGACGCAGCACGCGGCAGCCCTCGGAGACGATGGCGGCAGGGTTGGAGTAGTTGAGAATCCAGTAGTCCTTCTTGGCGTACTTCTCAACGTCATCGATCAGCTCGACCATGGGGAAGATGGTGCGCATGCCGTAGGCAAGGCCGCCGCAACCGCAAGTCTCCTGACCCACGCAGCCGTGACGCAGCGGAATCTTCTCGTCCTGCTCGCGCATGGCGTAGCCGCCCACGCGCATCTGGGCAAACACGAAGCTCGCGTCGGTAAAAGCCGTCTTTTTGTCGGTGGTCACCGTGAGCTTGATGTCCAGGCCGAGGTCCTCGTGCAAAATCCAGTCCACGAGCACGCCGATCTTGCGCTGGCGCTCCTCGTTGATGTCGTACAGACGAATCTCGTCAACGTCGAGCTCGTCCTTGCGCAGGGCGATGGACTTGACGATGCCGGGGGTAAAGGTGGATCCGCCACCACACAGAGTAATGATCATTGTTTACTGCTCCTTCTCAATTGCGTTTTCGACCTTGTCGCGCATCTCGGCGACCTTCATGCCAAAGATGATCTGGATATTATTGCCGTTGCGGTTGATGCCGCTGTTGGGCACGTGGTTGATGAGGTCCTCATTGATGAGGTCCGGGTTCTTAACGTTCACGCGGAGACGCGTAAAGCAGTTCTCGAGCTCCTCGATGTTGTCCTTGCCACCAAGACCTGCGACCAGGTCGGCAATACCTGCATCGACGCCCTCTGCGGGAGCCGCGGCAACAGCGCCCTGCTTCACCGCGACAGACGCGGCGGCCTCGCCCTCGGCAACGGACTCGGCAAGCTCGGACTCTTCCTCGCGACCAGGCGTGTGGAGGTTGAGCTTCTTGATAAGGAAGGTGAAGAGGAAGAAGTACAGAGCGGCGTTGACGACTCCAAGCACCAGCATAACCGGCCAGTTGGTCTTATCGACACCGAGGACCAGGTTGGAAACCACGATGTTGATGATGCCGCCTGCAGTCGAAGCGGGCACGGAGAGGACCTTGAGCAGGACCAGGAAGATGCCGGAAAGAACCGAGTGAACGACAAAGAGCACGGGAGCGGCAAAGACAAAGAGGAAGTCCATGGGCTCGGTCACGCAGGAGAGCACGGCGGTGATGATCAGCGGGATAATAACGGCCTTGGTCTTATCCTTGTTCCCCTTGTAAGCGGTGACGATAAAGGCGAGACCGATACCGATGTAGGGCCACAGGTTGTTGAAGGTGTAGCTGTTGAAATACGTACTATCGGAGAAGGGCTGACCCGTCATTGCCATCTCGGCAACACGGATGGGATAGGCGCCGGCAATAACCTGATCACCCAGCGTCAGGGTGCCACCCACATCGGAGAACTGGAACGGGGTGTAGATGAGGTGGTGCAGACCGGTGGGAACGAGCAGCTTGTTGAGCATGCCGTAGATAAACAGACCGATGTTGCCCGACTCCTTAATGATGCCGGCAACGGAGGAGATGGCACCCTGAACCGGAGGCCAAACGATGCAGAAGCCAGCGCCCATGATCCAGGAAATGATGATCATAATCAGGAACGGGAAGCGGACGCCCGAGAACATCGAAAGGGCAATGGGGAACTGCTTGTTCGAGTACTTGTTGAACACGGCACCGGTGATGCAACCAAGGATGATGCCGCCGAACACGCCGGTATCGAGCACCTGAATGCCCATAACGGTGGCCTGGCCGGTTCCGGTAAGACCGAGCATGCCGCTCGCATCGGCAAGAGAGCCGGTGGCGTTGAGCACGATGTTGTTAGCCTGCAGGAACAGGAAGAACGACATCAGGGCAATCAGCGAAGCATGGCCCTTGTTCTTCTTTGCCATGGCGCCGGCGATGCCCACGCAGAACAGAATCGAGAGGTTGTTGATGATAAACATCAGCGACTGATAGACAACGGCGCCCACAAGCTGGAACGGACCGGAGCCCAGTACGGGGACCAAAGCGCAGATGGTCTTGTTGGTCAGAATGATGCCCACGATGAGCAGGATGCCGGCAACCGAGAGATACATCATCGGCTGAACGATCGACTTCGCGAACACCTCCAACGGCGCTTTGAAATTGAACTTCTTTTTTGCGGTCATAGCGGTACTCCCCTTCCTTTTCCGCAAATTAAGACAGATGTGCCCTGGACAAGACCGTGAGCCTTGCCTTATATCAATCGATGTGTGGGCACGTTATGCCTAGAGACCAGGTTCTCCAAGCAGGTTAACAATGTGATATGCGAGATAACTCTTCTCAGCATCGGTAACGACAACGTTATAGGTAGACGACAAGTGGGCGGCTATGGCGTCCGCGCACGAGAATGCGCACGGATACGCCGTTTCATCGATTCGGAACAGCGCGTCTCCGTTGATTTGCCCTGCCGTAGGATCGAGCGCTCGCTGTGCGAAAAACTGCAGGTGACGAACGAAACGTTCGTAAGGCAGCGAGGTGTCATCGAGGGTCGTAGCATAGCGCTTGGAAACAATCGCGAGCACGTCGCGAACAAGCTGGACCGAAACAATCAAACGATCGGAGCGTTGCGGCATGGTGGCGTTGACGATATGCAGCGTAATGAAACCCTGCTCTTCTTCGCTCATCTGAATGCCCATATACTCCTTGATAATCTGCAGCGCACGGCCCGCAAGTGCATACTCCTTGCGATAGAACTGCTGGATCTCGAGCAGCAACGGATTCTCACAGGAGACGCCCTTGCGCTCGCGCTCCAAAGCAAGGCTGATATGGTCTGCGAGAGCAATGAGAATCTTGTCGTTGATATCAACATTGAGCTCTCGACGGAGCATCTGAACAATGTCCTCGGCAATCACGAGGTTGACGGTGGGGATGGACTCCAAAAGATGTGCCAAGCGGTCAATCGTACGCGAATCCTGAGAAGTTCCCTCCTGCAACGCGTAGGTCTTTTCGATCGACGCCTCGTCGATGGCATCGCCGGCATGACGGCCAAAGCAGAGGCCTCGACCGATGACGATGAGCTCGGAGCCATCGTCCGAAGTGACCATTGCGACGTTGTTGTTAAAAACTCGCTTGATAACCACGGTACCCACCACAAGAATTTACTCGGAAAGCCAGACGACAGGCTCTTTAACAGCAACAGGGCCGGAAGCATGCTCACGAAGAGTCGAGTTCTCCGAGCGCTCGCACACGATAACGAAGACCGTGGGATCGAAGCCGGCGGCGCGGACCACGTCGAAATCGACCTCGACGAGGGGCTGGCCCGCGTCAACGTGATCACCCTGGGCAACAAGCGCATGGAAGCCCTTGCCCTCAAGTTTAACAGTGTCGATTCCGATATGCAGCATCACCTGAGCAGAGCTGTCGTCGGACATGATGCCCAGCGCGTGCTCAGTCGGAAACAGCGCCGCGACGGTGCCGGAAACAGGAGCGCACACCGTTCCCTCTTGGGGAACCACGGCAACGCCATCGCCCACTGCACGGCTGCTAAAAGCGGGGTCATTGGTATTTTCTAGATGAACAAGTTCGCCGGAAACGGGAGCGAGGATTTCGAACTCGGAAGCCGCAGTCGTCTGCTTATCCGAGCCACCCATTAGGCGAGAAAAGAAACCCATGGTGACATGTCCCTTCATAAATATAGCCCAACCAAAATCAATCGAATGCGCCCATTGAGACGCTCGCGATCAAAGACTTTGGTTAGGCCCACGTCCGAGGGGACTCGGTAACCTTCCGCATTTCTTTTACGGGGGTTATTGTAGACAAGCCCAAAGCCGGAACAATCATTATGACCGGCGAACGGTATTTTTTCTCCGATAAACGGTATTTATGCGGTACTTAGGGACGTTCCTTTTCTGCCGGCACCCGGGGACACTCCTTGCTCTGGTGCATTGGGGACAGGTTTGTTTGCACCAGGTCGGTGCAGATTAACCTGGCCCCATTGCGCCAATTTCGTATGCGCTAGATGAAGAGCTCGCATTCCTTCCGCACGACGCAAACCTTGCTCAGCATCTGGGAAACAGCGGATAGTTTGCTGGAATCAAGCTTGCGAGCACCTCGCGGACATACGGCGATGCAGCGCATGCAGGAGATGCACGCCTCGCCAGCTGCTCGTTTGGGGTCACCCTTGTCGATAGCACAAACGGGGCACGCCGCGGCGCATGCACCGCAGGAGACGCAATCCTCTGTTGCCTCGGGCGCCATGCGGTGACCTCCAGCTTGTTTATAAGGACGATTGCCGGGGATAGAGGGCTCGGACGCATCCTCAGCCAACAGCTTTTGCTGAATTTGCTGAGCAAACTCAGCAAGCTGCGCCGCATCCTGCGCATCCGGACGACCGGCAGCAAACTGTCGCGCAATGGAATGTTCTGCAATGGCTGCAACTGCCGCGATCACCCGGAATCCCGCATGCTTCGCAACGTCCTCCAGCTCTACGAGCGTGTCCTCAAACGCGCGGTTTCCGTAGACGCACACCAGAACGGCCCGCGCTCCGTTGCCGTGAACCATGCCCAACCGGTCAGCCACCACAGCCGGGATTCTACCGGCATACGCCGGCACAGAGATTACGGCCACGTCGTCCTCAGTCATCGAGACAGCGCTGAAATCTAGCCCGCTATCGGTCAGATCGACGGTAACGGTATTCTTGTCCAGTGCCCCGGCCACAAGGCCAGACACCTTCTGCGTTCCACCCGTCGGACTAAACACAATTTCGAATACGCTCATCGAGACACCCTCCCCCTACGTCTGGCAACGCGTCAAGCCGTTTTCACATCCAGCCAGAGTATACGGCACGTGGGATCCCCATTTTGGTGCATCAAGCACCCCAATGCACCAACCCTACGCTGTCTACCTCTTCGTTTTGTATAAATTACGGTACAGATTGTATATATTTACGGGATACCGCCGTGTTCTCCCGAGGTACCCCATCCTGGCCCGTGCAAAAAACGGAGTATTCTGCAACGTGACCGCGCCAGCAATACCCCGAGCGGGCAAACCTTTAGGGCGCTGCGTCATTTTGGGTTCCGACATGGCGAGAATGACGCGCCCCTGCTCCGGAAAACGACGAAATCTGACTCAGAACGCTCGCTAGGGATATCCGAAAGCCACCGTTGGCGACGTCAAATCATATGCAGACAACTCGAACTGCAGAATACTCCAAAAAATGCACGGCGCACCCCATGGGACCCATTGCCGCATGGTAGGAAACAGGCCCACGGCATCCTCTAGATGCATTCCCGAGGAAATCACATTTGAACTAGCGATCGGATACGGCAAACAAAAAGGGCCCCGAGCGTAGTTGCTCGGGGCCCTTGGTTCACCTCGCTCTAGCGGGCGATGCGTATGTTACTTGCGCTTGCCGCCGCCGTCACCGGGGCGACGGGAGCTGCCGCCGCGCTTGCCGCCACGACTATTGCCATAGCTACCACGATTATCGCGACCGCCGGCACGGCCGCCGCGGGAGCCGGCCTGGTTGCCGCCACGCCCGCCACGATAGCCGCCACGACGCTCCTCGCGGGTATCGTCGTAGTTGCGCCAGTCATCGCGACGATCGCGGCTGGCACGCGGATCGCGGCGATCGCGCGACTCGTTAGAGCGGCCAGCACCGCCGCGGCTGCCATTGCCACGAGTGCCCTCGCGATGCTCGCCGCCACGGCCACCGCGCTCATCAAAGCGCTTGCCGCCACGGGACTCGCCGCCACGGCGCTCATCACGGCCGCCGCGCTCGCCATCGCGACCGGAACGA
>CBCTZJ010000037.1:0-17143 GCA_965151385.1 uncultured Collinsella sp.
ACCAGAAGTGCATTCAGGACAAATCGTTTGCTTTTCATCGATCGCTCCTTCCGGGTGAATCTTATATGTAATTCTACATTAGTCTTTTTCAAAGGATCGCATACTCCTAAATAACGTGCACTTTCGCTGTAGGGTCGGCTTTATGTCGGCCCTCTTTTTTGCACTTGCGCGGCGGGATGGTAATATCGTTACGTTTGAACTGTTTCGATGTGAAACCGAGGAGATTCCCTCTATGAGTGCTGACTACCCGTCAATGACTACGGCCGAGATCCGCTCTAAGTTCCTCAACTTCTTTGAGGAGCGCGGTCTTAAGCTCTATCCTTCTTCGTCCCTTGTTCCCGACGATCCCTCGCTGCTGCTTGCCAACGCCGGCATGAACCAGTTTAAGGAGTACTACCAGGGCAAGAAGACCATGAAGGAGATCGGCGCGATCTCCTGCCAGAAGTGCGTCCGCACCAACGACATCGACTGCATCGGCGAGGACGGCCGTCACCTCTCGTTCTTTGAGATGCTCGGCGACTTCTCCTTTGGCGGCGTCTCCAAGCAGCAGGCTTGCGCTTGGGCCTTCGAGCTTATCACCAAGGAGTTCAAGCTGCCGCTCGACCGCCTGTACTTCACCGTCTTTACTGAGGACGACGAGACCCACGACGTGTGGCGCTCCCTGGGCGTTGCCGAGGATCACATCTCGCGCCTTGGCGAGGACGACAACTTCTGGGCCGCTGGCCCCACCGGTCCCTGCGGTCCGTGCTCCGAGATCTACTTTGACATGGGCGAGGAGGTCGGCTGCGGTAGCCCCGACTGCAAGCCCGGCTGCGACTGTGACCGCTTCCTTGAGTTCTGGAACCTCGTGTTTACCCAGTACGACCGCCAGGAGGACGGCTCCATGCCGGAGCTGCCGCACCGCAACCTCGATACGGGCATGGGTCTGGAGCGCATGGCCGCCATCATGCAGCACAAGACCGCCAACTACGACGGCGATCTGATGCAGCACCTCATCAAGCTCGGTGAGAAGATCAGCGGCAAGACCTATGACGCCGACGATTACTCCGGCGCCAGCCGCTCCCTGCGTATCATCGCCGACCACTCCCGTGCCGTCGACTTTATGATCTCGGACGGCATCCTGCCCGGTAACGAGGGTCGCGAGTACGTCCTTCGCCGCCTGCTCCGCCGCGCCGTGTTCCACGGTCGTCTGCTGGGCATCGAGGGCGCCTTCCTGACCAAGTTTATCGACGAGGTCAACGCCCAGATGGGCGAGGCCTATCCCGAGTTGCTCAAGAACGTCGCGCTCGTTAAGGGCATCGTTGCCTCCGAGGAGGAGCGTTTCTCCACGACGCTCGACAACGGCCGCGTTTACCTGGACGAGGCCCTGGCCGCGCACGCCGACGGCGCTGTCCTTCCGGGCGACGTTGCCTTTAAGCTGCACGACACCTTTGGTTTCCCCATCGACCTGACCGTCGAGATTGCCGGCACCGCCGGCCACGACGTCGACATGGACGGCTTTACCGCTTGCATGGAGGACCAGAAGGCCCGTGCTCGCGCCAATGCTAAGGGCGACGCCTGGGGCAGCTTCAACGATGTGTGGGTCGAGCTTTCGGACAAGGTCGCTGCGACCGAGTTCGACGGCTATGACAACGATGTGATCGAAGGCGCCAAGGTTGTCGCCATCGTGCGCAACGGCGAGTCCGTCGAGTCCGCTGCCGCGGGCGATGATGTTGAGGTCGTGCTCGACCGCACCCCGTTCTATGCCGAGATGGGCGGCCAGCAGGGTGACGCCGGCGAGCTTTCCGCCGAGGGCGTTTCGCTGACCGTTTCCGATACCAAGAACCACAACGGCCTGTATGCCCACGTCGCCCACGTTGCCGAGGGCACGCTGACCGTCGGTGCTACCGTGACCGCCGCGCTCGACGCCGAGCGCCGTGGCTTCCTGCGCCGTAACCACACCGCCACCCACCTGCTTGACGCCGCGCTTAAGCACGTCCTGGGCGAGCATGTCTCTCAGGCCGGCTCGCTGGTGACGCCCGAGCATCTGCGCTTTGACTTCACGCACTTTGAGGCCCTGTCCTCCGAGCAGCTCAAGGCTGTTGAGGACCTGGTCAACCAGCAGATCTTTGCATCTAAGCCGGTCGTGACCCGCGTCATGGGCATCGACGAGGCCAAGGCCGCCGGCGCCGTCGCCCTGTTTGGCGAGAAGTATTGCGACGTCGTCCGCGTCGTTTCCGTGGGCGCCGAGGACCAGCCGTTCTCCCGCGAGCTCTGCGGTGGTACGCATGCTGCCAACACTGCCGAGATCGGCCTATTCAAGATTATCTCCGAGTCCTCCACGGGCTCGAACGTCCGCCGTATCGAGGCCGTTACCTCTAAGGGCGCCCTCGACTACATGGCCGACCGCCTGGCACTCGTTGACGCCGCTGCCGCTGCGCTCAAGTGCCGCGTTGACGAGGTTCCCGCTCGTGTGGAGAACCTGCAGGCCGAGCTGCGCGAGACGTCTAACAAGCTCAAGAAGGCGCTGACCGGTGGCTCCTCCGACGCTATCTCCAGCGCCATCGAGGGTGCCGTCGAGCTCGACGGCTATAAGCTCGTCGTCGCTGAGCTCCAGGGTCTTGAGGCCGCCGACCTGCGCAACGTTTGGGATACCGTGCACCAGAAGGTCGCCGGCCCCGTTGCCTGTGTTGTTGCCAGCGTGACCGAGAAGGGCACCCCGGCCCTGCTCGCCGCCGGCTCCGATGACGCCGTGAAGGCCGGTTTCCACGCCGGCAACGTGATCAAGCAGATCGCGGGTCTGGTCGATGGTCGCGGTGGCGGCCGTCCCAACATGGCCCAGGCCGGTGGCAAGAACGCTGCCGGTATCGCCGATGCCCTCGCGGCCGCCAAGACCGCGCTCGGCGCCTAAGTAGTCGCTGTGGTCGCGCTCGCGCTGGACATAGGGGAGACCAGGATCGGCATCGCCGTCTCGAGCCGTGATGGCAAGATGGCGATGCCCGTCAAGGTGCTTCCGACCGCTGAGGTTACCGGTATGGCCAAGACGTTCCGTTACCTGGTCGAGGACTATGAGCCCGACATCTTGGTAAGCGGGCGTCCCCTGACCATGGCCGGCGAGCCTGGCCCCCAGGCCGAGCGCGTTGCCGCCGTAGCGCAAAAGATCGCCGACGAGCTCGATCTTCCGCTGGAGTTTGAGGACGAGCGCCTGTCCTCGCAAGAGGCCAAGCGTATCCTGCGCGAGCAGGGACTCAACGAAAAGCAGATGAGGGGCAAGATCGACATGATCGCCGCCAGCCTGTTCTTGCAGACGTGGCTCGATCGCAAAAACGAGGAGGTTTCGCATGTCTAGCGCTTTCGATCCGCGCCAGCCGAATCGTACACGACAGCCTGCGCCACGCCCTGTATCGTCCGGTCAGCGTCCGACGCAACCGACTCAGCGCGCGGCCCAACCCGCCGCACGTTCGGCGCAGCCCTCTTCTTGCCCCACTCAGCCCACTCAGCGTCCAAGCCAGCAGCCTGTTCGTCGTCCTGCTCAGCAGTCTGCTGCCCATACAGCCCAGCCCGCGGGCGGTTCCCGCTTTAAGCAGCAGGCTCCTGCCCAGCGCACGCAGGGACAGGCACCGCAATCACGCTCCCACGCACATCATGCTCATGGCTCGCACGGCGTTGCTCCGGCCACGCGCTCGAGCTATAACACGCGCGCTCGCCGTGGTGCCCAAAAGAAAAGCTCGCCGGTGCCTATGATTATCGGTGCTGTGGTTGCGGCGATCGTTCTCGCTGCCATCGCCTTCTTCGCCGTACCAGCTGTCAAGGGCTTTTTTGCTGGTGAGGATGCGAAAGTCACTGCTGGCCAGCAGGTTACTATCACTATTCCCGATGGTGCCTCGGGTGACAGCATCGCTTCGATTCTCTCCGAGAACCATATCGTCGAAAATCCCAAGGATTATTACGCGGCGGTCAAAAAGCTCAACGCCGACATGTCGCTCAAGCCCGGCACCTACTCGTTCACGACGCTCATGGACGCGACCAAGGTCGTTCAGCAGCTCATGGAGGGCCCCAATGCGGGCTCCGATGCACTGACTATCCCAGAGGGCCTGACGGTTGACCAGGTCGCCGATCGCGTGGCCCAGGCATACGACAGTATCTCAAAAGAGGACTTCCTCAACCAGGCGAAGGCCAGCAATTATGTGAACGACTATCCGTTCCTAAAAGGCGCTGCAAACGATTCGCTCGAGGGCTTCCTATTCCCCAAGACCTATTCGTTGGGTAAGGACCCGTCTGCCGATGATGTGATTCGCGCCATGCTCGATCAATTCAACACCGAGTACAAGTCGCTCGATTTTGCCGGTTGCGAGGCCAAAATCAAGGAGCGCTACGGCGTGGAGATGTCTGATTACGACATCATCAATCTCGCTTCCATCGTTGAGCGCGAAGGCCTCAACGCCGAGCAGCGCGCGCATGTCGCCTCGGTGTTCTACAACCGTCTTGCCGGCAAGCTCGATGGTCTGCGCTACCTCAATAGCGATGCGACCATGATGTATGTCACCGGCGGCGAGGTTACCGCCGACGACCTGCAGAGCGATAGCCCGTATAACACCTATAAGCACGAGGGCCTGCCGCCCACGCCCATCTGCTCTCCGTCACTCGAGGCGCTCAAGGCAACCCTTGAGCCCACCGACTCCGATGACCTGTATTTCTACATTACGCAGGACGAGGAGTATTTCTCTCAGACCTACGAAGAGCACCAACAGTCTTGGAATTAAACATGAGGATTTTCAGCCCCAAACGATATGTTGCCTCGGTCGACCGCATCGACCTTGATACCCTGTGGGCCGACGGCAAGCGCGCCATTTTGCTCGACCGCGATAACACCCTGGTGCCGCGTGATACCGAGCAGGTTCCCGCTGCCGTCTCGGCCTGGCTCGACGCCGCTCGTGCCAAGGGCTTTAAGCTGTGCATGGTGTCGAACAACTGGCATCGCGACCAGGTCATGAGCTCAGCACGCGAGCTGGGGCTCGAGGCCATCAGCCATGCCATGAAGCCTGCACCGTTTGCTCTCAAGGCCGGTCTTAAGCGCTTGGGCGCCACGGCCGATGAGGCTGTGCTGATCGGTGACCAGCTGTACACGGACGTGTGGAGCGGTAACTTTGCCGGCGTCGACACGATCTTGGTAAAGCCACAGGCAACTCAGGACCTGTGGTATACGCAGATCTTCCGTATCTTTGAGCGCCGGGCCCTGCGCGACCTTCCCTGCGAGGAATAGGTTTCGTCATGTCCCAGCACACCAAGCACGGCTGCGACCATATCTTCTTTATCGGGTTTTTGGGTGCGGGCAAATCGACGCTCGCACGCAACGTGGGCACAATGTTCAAGCGTCGGTTTATTGATACCGACCGCCTTGTCGTGCGCCGTTGCGGCAAATCGGTAACCGAGATTTTTGAAACCGAGGGCGAGGAGCGCTTTCGCGAGCTCGAAACCTCGGCGCTCCGTTCGCTCCAAAGCGAGCGCAGCTTGCTGGTTTCGTGCGGTGGCGGCATTGTCGAGACGCCGGTCAATATCGAGCTCATGCACCAGATGGGTACCTGTGTGTACCTCGAGGGCGATTTTGAGGATTCGATGCGCCAGATCCGCCGCTCCGACACGCGTCCCGATTTCCGCTCGCCCGAGCACGCGGCGCTGCTCTTTGAGCATCGCCGTCCGTTGTATCGTCAAGCTGCCGATCTTACCCTTGATATTCGCAACAAGTCCTTCGAGGACGTTTCCTACCTTTGTGCCGAGATGCTTTTGGAGCGTGGACTGCTATGATTCGCCGTCAACTTATCAATTTCCAAAACCGCAGTGTCGATGTCCGCGTCGGATTGGGCGCGTTCGAGGAGCTGTCGCGCATGTTTGCCTCGGCTGTGGGCAAACCCAAGCGGGCGATGGTGGTTTGGAACAGCGCCACATCCGAGCGTTTTGGCGAGGTTGTCGAGCATGCGCTGGTCGACGCCGGTTTTGCCGTGTCGCCGCTTGTCCTCGAGGTTTCGCCTGCCGGTGCTACGCTGGCCGATGCCGATACCGTTTTTGGCGCCCTGTCGGCTAACGGCATTACCTGCGACGATCTCGTTGTCGCTGTCGGCGACACGGCGACCTGCTCGGTCGTTTGCTGGTGTGCCAATCAGTGGTGCGGTCGCACCGAGTGCGCCTTGCTGCCGACGACGTTCGACGCCATGCTCACGGTCGCGACGACTATGAAGCCACTCGTCGCCTCGTCGGCGAATGCGCTTCCCGCTATCGCGTTCCGTCCCGAGCCGGGCTTGGTCGTGTGTGACCTCGAACTTGTTCGCGAAGCGGACCCCGAGGACCTCAAGCTCGGTTATGCGGTACTTGTTGGCACCATGCTTTCGAGCAGCAAGTCCCGTTGGAATCAGTTTACCGAGACCATCCCCGAGATTCTCGCTGGCGAGGAAGTCGCGCTCGTCAATGCCGTTCAGTGGTCTCAGACTGCCCGCAAGGACGTACTGATGGCCACGAACCCGAGCGCCCGCCATGCGCTCGATTTTGGCAAGACGGGGGAGCGTACCCTGCGCGCCTGCTTGGGCGATGCCGCTTCGCAGGTCCCTGCCTACCAGCTGTTGTCCGAAGGTATGCGCTTTGAGGCGCGCCTAGCACATGATGCCTGCGACTTCGATACCGACTACGTGTTTGAGGTTGATGACTGCCTGGAGGACTTTGGTATCGAGGAGCTTGCCTTCGATCTGGAGCCTGCCGCATATATCGAGGAGTTCCGCAAGCAGCAGTTCGCCCGCTCGAACCGCAGCATGTTGCCGCTGCCTGCGGCACTTGGCGCCATTCGTCTAACGAGCGTTGAGGACGAGGTTCTTGAGCGCCATGCTCACGCCTACTTGGCTTCTCGCAAAGAACTTCTCTAAGTTTTATTGACATCCATCGTCTTTCGTATCATGTTGAGGTGCGGGTTTTCAATCGGTTGCGGATCGCGTGCGAATCCGTCTTTCGATCGGGACCCGTCCCGCTTTTATGAGGACAACAAGAAAGGAATCTGCATGTCTGAGTTTGCTGCCGGTCCTGCCGGTCGTATCGAGCGCGTCCGTGCCCTGATGGCTGAGCGCGGCTACGACGCCATCGTCGTGCGCGACGAGGCCAATCTCCGTTGGCTCACGGGCGTGAAGGGCGTCTTCGATTACACCTTCGAGTTCCCTCACGCCGCGTTTATTACGGCCGATCAGTGCCTGTTCCACACTGACTCGCGCTATCTCAACAGTTTTGAGGAGAACACGCCCGCCGGCAGCCCCTGGGTCTACGACATGGACGAGGGCACCATCCCCGGCTGGGTCGCCGGCAAGATTGCGGCCAACAAATGCCGCGTCTGCGCCGTCGAGGATGACATGCAGATTAACTTCTACCAGGGTATTCAGCGTGGTTTGGAGGACCACTCCGTTGCCTGCATGCTGCCGCTGATGCATGACGACATCCGCAAGATGCGTGCCATCAAGGATGCAGAGGAGATCGAGCTCATGCGCCACGCGCAGTCGATTACCGATGCTGCCTTCCAGCACATGCTCGGCTTTATTAAGCCCGGCATGACCGAGAAGCAGGTCCGCAACGAGCTCGAGAACTTTATGTTCGCCAACGGCGCCGACAGCCTGGCCTTTGGCTCCATCGTTGCGAGCGGTCCCAACACCGCCAACCCGCATGCCGTTCCGAGCGACCGCGTGATCGAGAAGGGCGACTTTGTCCTGATGGACTACGGCGCGGGCTACTGCGACTACCGCTCCGACATGACGCGCACTGTCGTGATGGGTGAGCCCACTCAGGAGCAGCTCGACCTGTACGCGCTTGTGCGCCGCACCCATGAGGAGTGCGTCGCCGCCATCCATCCGGGCGTCGAGGGCAACGACATTTTCAAGCTTTCCAAGAAGATCATCGGCGATGCCGGCTATGGCGATTACTACAACCATGGTCTGGGCCACGGCGTGGGCATCGACATCCACGAGCTGCCTAACTTCAACCGCAGCAAGAATATCATCGAGGTCGGCTCGGTTATCACCATGGAGCCCGGCGTCTACCTGCCCGGCGTGGGCGGCGTGCGCCTGGAGGACTACGGCGTCGTCACCGAGAACGGCTATGAGCCCTTCACCAAGACCCCGCACGACCTGCATATTATCGATTGCTAAACCATCCATTTGGGTTTTTGGAGGCGGGGCGTCCGGATCGATTCGGGCGTCCCGCGTTCTCTTTTTATGCGCTCGCCGCAGCCGCCGTCTGCAAGTGTATAATTTCGCTCGTATGTAATTTGGACGTTTGTGCGTCTAGCCAATAACAAGAAAGGTCGCTATGCCTACTATCTCTACCGCCGACTTCAAGAACGGCCTCGGTCTCCGCATTAAGGACAAGGTCTACACCATCGTCGAGTTCCAGCACGTCAAGCCGGGCAAGGGCGGCGCTTTCGTGCGCTACAAGACCCGCGACATCAAGAGCGGCCGCGTCGTCGAGAACACCTGCAACGCCGGCACCAAGTTCGAGAGCGTCATGCTCACCACCCGTGAGTTCCAGTACCTCTACAACGACGGCGCCGACTACATCTTCATGGATAACGAGTCCTACGAGCAGGTTCCCGTTCCCGAGGATATGGTGGGCGAGAACGCCAAGTGGCTGCGCGAGAATGACACCTGCCAGCTGCTCTTCGCCGACGACGAGCTCATGGGCGTGACCCCGCCGATGTTCATCGAGACCACCATCGTCCAGACCGACCCGGGCTTCAAGGGCGATACCGTCCAGGGTTCCACCAAGCCGGCCACCATCGACACCGGCGCTGTCATCCAGGTCCCCATGTACCTCAACGAGGGCGAGGTCATTAAGGTTGACACCCGCGACGGCAAGTTCGTCTCCCGCGTCTAGCAACCAACTCTTCTAGGAGGACTCATGCCCCAGGAAATCAAGATTGACGGCATCGGCATTTCGCCCGATGTTCTGACCGCCATCGTCTCGCGCGCCGTCACGGATGTCGAGGGCATCGCCTCCGTGGGCGTCAAGGACCTTGCCACCAACCTTGTCTCCATGATGCTTTCGTCCAAGGCCCCGGCTTCCGAGCCGGCGGTCGAGGCCGAGGTCATCGGCGACAAGCTTGCGCTTACCGTGCGCGTCGTGGTGTTCTTTGGCTATCCGTTCAAGAAACTCGCCGAGGCCGTTCGCGCCGCCGTTGTTGCCGCCATCGACGCCCAGGTGGGCGTCGAGGTCGAGCGCGTTGACGTTTGCATCGATGGCCTCGTTTTCCCCAAGGAGTAACCTTTGAGCCTTAAGGTTTATCGCGGGCGTACGCTTGCCCGCAGTCAGGCGCTGCAGCTGCTGTTCCAGGCCGAGGCCACGGACAGCCCGCTCGAGCGCGTCCTCGAGGGCGATTTCCTGATCTCGAAGGGTCCCCTCGACCCCTACGCGCTGGAGCTGTGCCGCGGTGCCTACGAGCACATCGACCGCATCGACTGCGCCCTGCGCTCCGTCGCCAAGAACTGGGATCTTATGCGTATGCCCGGTGCCGACCGCAATCTGCTGCGCATCGCCGTCTATGAGATGCGCTTCCTCACCGACGAGGAGGTCTCGGACGCCATCGTGATCAACGAGGCAGTCGAGCTTGCCAAGGCCTATGGCACCGACCAGTCCGCGTCGTTTGTCAACGGCGTGCTGGGCAAGATCGCTCGTAGCGAGGAGCTGCCGGGCGAGGACCTCTATCAGGAGCTACTGGCCGAGGACCGTGCCCGCGAGGAGGCCCAGGCCGCCGAGGCTGCCGCCAAGGTTGCCGCCGCTCAGGCTGCGGCCGGCGTTCTCGACGAGGATGCCGAGGTCGCCGAGGCCGAGACCGGTACCGTCAAGGAGTAGCCATGCCAGAGGGTTCCGTCCGCAACTTCGACGAGATCTCGGACCGCTTGGACCAGATTATCGCGACCGTTCGCTCCAAGGATACGTCCCTGGAGCGTTCGCTCGATCTGTTTGACGAGGCGATCGAGCTGGGCTCCCGTGCGGTCGATATGGTCGATAAGTTTGAGTTGACGCCTCGCGAGGCCGATAAGCTCGAGCAGGAATACGATGAGGATGCGGCAAACGAATCCCAGGATAGCCAGGCCGCGTCTCCGGATACGAATGGTTGATGGCATTCATGAAACGTGTGCGTCTCGATGACGAACTGATTTCACAGGGCATCTGCGCCGATCGCGCGGATGCCCTTCGCACTCTTATGGCCGGCTTGGTCTCGAGCGGCGGCGAGCGTTTGACCTCGCCAGGTCTTAAGGTGACGCCCGGCCTGCCGTTGCACGTGAAGGGTCGTATTCCCTACGTGGGGCGCGGCGGGCTCAAGCTCGAGGGCGCGCTCGATGCGTTTGGGATTGATCCGACGGACCTTCCTTGCCTCGATGTGGGCTGCTCCACGGGCGGCTTTACCGATTGCCTGCTCAAGCGTGGCGCCGCCACGGTCGTTTCGGTCGATGTGGGTCGCGCCCAGTTTGATTGGTCACTGCGCCAAGACGATCGCGTGACGCTCCACGAGCGCACCAACGTCACTCAGCTGCCCGAGCTTGGCTACGGTGGCGCTATCGATCTGGCCGTGTGCGATGTGTCGTTTACGAGTATCGCGAATATCATTGACGCCGTGATGGAGTGCCTCAAGCCTTCGGGTTCGTTTTGCACGCTCGTAAAGCCCCAGTTTGAGGCGCCGGCTGCGCTGGTGGGCGAGGGCGGCATCGTGACCGACCCCGCCGTCCGCCGTGATACGCTCGTGGCGGCGATTGGGCTCTTTGCCGCCAAGGGCCTGTTCCCGTGCGACGTGTGCGTGTCGCCCATCCATGGCGCCAAAGGAAACGTTGAGTTTTTCCTGTACGGCACGAGGTTTGCCCCCGGCGAACGCACCGACGATGAGCTGCATTCCCAGGTATCGGTTTTGAGCGAGAAAGCTGCAACGCTATGAAGGTCTTTCTGGTTCCCAATTTCTACAAGCAAGAGGCGGTTGAGAGCGGCCTGATGCTCGAGCTTTGGCTTTCGCGCCAGGGCTACGAGGTCGCATGGGCTGCCGACCAGCGTTCCAAGATCCAGAGCGCGCCCGATGTTGACGATGCCGACTTGGTTATTACGCTCGGCGGAGACGGCACGCTTCTGCGCGCGGCCCGCATTCTCAACTACCGCGAGATCCCCATTTTGGGTCTTTCCTATGGTCATTTAGGCTTTTTGACGGCCGCGAGCCCCGAGGAGCGCGACATTTTGCAGGTCGTGAGCGATGCCCTGTCCGGCGAGCTCCATGTGAGCCGCCGCGCCACCATCGCCGCTGATATCGTCTCGGTTCGCGATGACGGCACGAAGGATGTCGTGCGCACGTTTGCCCTTAACGATATGGCGCTTACGCGTGGGCCCCTGTCCGATATGGTCGAGTTCGATATCACGGTGTCCGGCCATCATATCGACCGCCTGCGCGGCGACGGCGTGGTTGTATCGACGGCGACTGGCTCCACCGGCTACGCGCTTTCCGCCGGCGGCCCCATCGTCAGCCCCGATTACACGGGTATGGTCTGTGTGCCCATCGCTCCGCATACCATTCAGGCTCGCGCCTTTTTGACCTCGCCGAGCGATGTCGTGGAGATCTTTATGTCCGATGATCGCCCGAGCGTTCCGGCGATCGCCATCGATGGACAGTTTATTACCTGCGATGGCACGGTCGAGAGCGTGGCCGTGCGTCGCGGTCCCGGCGATGTGCTGCTGCTGGATTACGGCCCCGAGAGCTTCTATAACTCGGTGAGCCGCGTGTTCTACGGAGTGCGCCATGATCGATGAGCTGCAGGTTTCCAACATTGCACTCATTCGCGAGGCGACGTTGGTTCCGAGCGCGGGTCTAACGGTTCTGACTGGAGAAACCGGCGCCGGTAAGACCGCGCTGCTCTCGGCGCTCAAGCTCATTTTGGGCGAGCGCGCGGATTCGTCGACGGTGCGCGAGGGCGAGACGCTTGCCAGCGTAGAGGCGCGTCTGTTTGACGGGCCGCACGACACGGAGGGCTTCACCGTGCAGCGCAGCCTTTCTGCCGAGGGCCGCAGCCGCGTAAAAATTGACGGCCGCATCGCCAGCGTTCGCGAACTTTCGGAGCGCGTCGGCGTGATGATGGATCTATGCGGCCAGCACGAGCACCAGCGCCTCCTCGACCCGGCGCATCATGTTGCCATGGTGGATGCCTGGGCTGGTCGCTCTGCGCTCGAGGCGCTGGAAAAGTACCGTGCTTGCTTTAAAGCCTCGCGCGTGGCTGCTAAGGAGGTTCGTCGCGTCGAGGAGGCCTCGCGTGCGCAAGGGAGTCGCGTCGAGGAGGCGCGCTTCGCCCTGGAGCGCATCGCCGAGGTTGACCCCAAACCGGGTGAGTATGAGGAGCTCGAGGAGCTGCTGCCGCGCTCCGAGCATGCCGAGGTGTTGGTGGCCACGGCCAACGATGCCCATGCGTCGCTTGCGGCCGAAGGGGGAGCGCTCGATGCCGTGAACAGCGCCGTGTCGGAGCTTTCCCGCATGGCTGCCGTCGATCGCAAGCTGGGCGACATCGCCGATGCACTTTCGGATGCCTGCATCTCGCTTGAGGATTGTGCCAACGAGTTGCGCGCCTATCGCGATGGGGTCGCCTTCGATCCTCGCGAGCTCGCTCGCATGCGCGAGCGGTATTCCGACCTCAAGGGCCTGCTGCGTCAGTGGGGGCCCACCATGGACGATGTCTTTGCCATGCGTGACCGCTCGCAGGAGCTGTTGTCGCTGGTAGACGATGGTGATGCGCAGATCAAGAAAGCTCGCGAGGCACTCGGGAACGCCGAGCGCGAGCTTTTTGCTGCTGCCAAGGCGCTCAAGCGTGCGCGCAATAAGGCAGCCCCGCGTTTTTGTCACGAGGTTGGTCGTCAGATGGCGCGCCTGGAGATGGGCGGTGCCGAGCTCGTTTGGGAGTCGCGCGATCTTCCGCGTGCCGAGTGGACGCCGGCGGGACCTTCGAGCTACGAGCTTTTGTATCGCAGCGGTGCCGGATTGACGCCTCGCCCTCTGCGCCGCATTGCGTCGGGCGGTGAACTGAGCCGCGTCATGCTGGCGAGCAAGGTTGTCCTCGGCAACGCGGATGGCGTCGATACACTGGTGTTCGACGAGGTTGATGCCGGTGTCGGCGGCTCTACCGCACGTGCCCTCGCGAGCGTGTTGGCAGATCTCGCCGCCACGCATCAGGTGATTGTCGTAACCCACCTGGCGCAGGTCGCCGTCATGGCCGATAAGCACTATGTGGTGAGCAAAGAACCCGGTGACGTTCCCCAGACGCATCTGGATGAGGTGGCCGGGGACGCCCGCACCGCAGAGATCGCCCGCATGCTGAGCGGCGATCAATCGGAGGCAAGCCTAGCGCACGCCAGGCAGATGCTGGAAGAAGCTCGAGGTTAGAACGATCCGGCGGTGCTGGGGGGACAAAATATCAGTAATTGTTGCCTCGCCACTTGCTTGTTTGGCCCGACCGTAAAAAACTATGCCGGTTTACTACGATGAATCGGCGTAGCTCGAGCACAGCTATAATTGTAAAAAGAAAACCGCAGGTAGAACGCCTGCGGTTTTCTTTTAAAACACGATGTGATCGCATATTCCGATTTCATCGTAGTAAACCGGCATAGTTTTGTGGGAACGGTACATAACGACCCCTGTTAAAACCTATTCCACGACCTTATCCGGCTGGATGAGCTCCTCGTAGTAGCTGATATGCTCGCGGGCGTCTTCAATCTCGGGCAGCAGGAAGTTGTATATAACCTCGATGATCATCGTGGCACTGATCTTGGAGAACGCAAAGTCACCCGTGGTGAGCAGTGCCTCGTGGTTCACGGTATTAAAGGTGTAATCGGCCAAGCGGGCAAGCGGTGACTTGCTGTCGCTGCTGATGACGACTACGGTGGCACCACAGTCGCGAGCCGCTTTTGCCATGCGATTCAGTCGGCGCGACTTGCCGGAGTTCGAGATCAGCACGATGACGTCGCCGGGGCGCAGCGTGAGCGCAAAACCAATCGAGGTCTCGCTGATGGTGCTTGCCATGCAGCGAAGGCCCAGCTGCGAAAACTTAAACGTCGCGTCGAGCGCGACGGCGTTGGTGTTACCCACGGCTGCAAACTCGATAGCCCCTGCGTTCTTAAAGGCGTGCACGACGGCTGCCAGCGTGTGGTGGTCAATGCCATCGATAGTCGCATTGAGCTCGCTTACCTTGGCAGCGAGGATGTTCTTGAGGCTCTGCTCCATATTGTCGAGCGAGACCTCGTCGGTGAGGCCTTCGTTACGCTGGCTCTCCAGATCGCGCGCCAGTGAAAACTGGAAACTGCGAAAACTGCCAAAACCCAGTTTGCGGCAGAAGCGCGAGACGGTTGCCTCGGAGGTTGCGGCAGCGCGCGAGAGCTGGGCGGCTGTCAGACGCGGGGCCTCGGACTGGTGCTCTAGGATATAGTCGACAATTCGCTGCTCGGACTCGCTGTACCCCCTGTGCATACTAATAAGGGAGAGTGCGCTCTTGCTGCTATCGGACATGGGATGGCTCCTGGCTGGCATAAAAATCGGACTTGTTTTCTAATGTCGTAGTATAGGGGCATTTTCAGTTACAAGATACACCTTGCCGTTTCAATAGTTGATGGTAAACTTTCATCGACCGTTTACGGTAATGAAAGAACCTTTCACCGGAGAAATGAGTTGTATTGCTTCTCATATAAGCGCTGGGTTGGTATCTTTCAGGTGTGGAAAAACGCGCAATGAAGCGCGTATAGGGGAGCGCCTGCGGGCGCAGTACTCAAGAAGGAGGGACATATGGCTAAGTTTGACATCATCGCCGCCACCGGTTGCCCGACCGGCATCGCGCACACCTTCATGGCGAAGGAGGCGCTGGAGAAGGCAGCTGCCGAGCGCGGTCTGACCATTAAGGTCGAGACCCATGGCCAGGTCGGTGTCGAGAACGAGCTCACCAAGAGCGAGATCGCTGGTGCCAAGGCCGTCGTCGTCGCAGCCGACAAGGATGTCCAGGCGGAGCGTTTCGCCGGTAAGCCCATGGTTTCCGTTGGTGTTTCCAAGGCCCTGTCCGTCGAGGCCGCCGGCAAGCTGATCGACCGCGCCCTCGCCGCCAAGGGCGACGACACGGTTGCGGCTGCTGCCGATGTCGAGGATGAGGTCGAGGAGAAGGAGTCCATCGGCCACATCATCTATAAGCACCTCATGAACGGCGTCAGCCACATGCTGGTCTTCGTCGTTGCCGGTGGTGTCCTGACCGCTGTTTCGTTCCTGTGGGGCATCACGTCCTTCGATTCGACGGCTGCCGACTACAACAGCTTCGCCGCGATGCTCAAGATCATCGGCGGCATCGCCATGAACCTCATGGTTCCCGTGCTTTCCGCCTATATCGCCGAGTCCATCGGCAAGCGCCCGGCGCTCGTCCCCGGCTTTGTCGCCGGTATGATCGCCATCCAGGGCCTGCCCGTTAATGCCGAGACTGGCATGATCGATGCCGGCGGCGCCGGCGTGGGCTTCGGCTTCCTGGGCGGCATCGTCGGCGGCTTCCTCGCCGGCTATGTCATCCTGCTGCTCGAGAAGGTCTTTGCCGGACTGCCCAAGAACCTGGATGGTCTCAAGGCTATCTTCCTGTACCCGCTGTTCTCGACCGCCATCGTCGGTCTGGTCATGCTCGGCATTTCCGGCCCCATGGCTGCCATCAACACCGCCATGATGGACTTCCTCAAGGGTCTGTCTGCCTCTGGCGCTGTTGTCCTGGGTCTTGCTATCGGCTGCATGTGCGCCTTTGACATGGGCGGCCCGGTCAACAAGGCTGCTTACGTCACCGGTACTGCTATGCTCACCGAGGCTCTGGCTGCCGGTGTCGGCACCGACACCTACAACTTCGGCACCAACTTCATGGCTGCCGTCTCCGCCGCCTGCATTGTTCCGCCGCTGATCACTACCTTTGCCGTCATCGTCGGCAAGAAGTACTTCAGCCAGGAGGATCATGACGCCGGTGTCGTCAATCTCATCCTTGGTTGCACCCACATCACCGAGGGCGCCATTCCGTTCATGACCAAGAACATCTGGCCCGTCATGCCCATCATGATGCTCGGTTCCTCCATCGCCTCGATCCTGACCATTATGTTCAACGTCCACGATCCGGCGCCTCACGGTGGCTTCCTGGTCCTGCCCGTTGTCGAGAACGGTCCGCTGTGGGTCCTCGCGATTCTCATCGGCGCCGTGGTCGGTGGCATTCTGTTCGTAGCCTTCAAGAAGTATGACTTCGAGAAGAACCAGAAGGCCGCCCCTGCCGATCCCGCTAAGCCGGTCGAGGCCCCCAAGGCCGCTGCCGTCGAGGCCCCCAAGGCCGAGGCTGCCGACTTCGTTAAGGTCGAGAATGTCTTTGTTGCCGAGGACTTCGCTTCTCGTGACGAGGCTCTGAGCTTCGTTTCCAACCAGGCTGTCAAGGCCGGTATCGCCAGCGACGCCGACGCCGTGTTGAACGCCTTCCTGGCCCGCGAGGCCGAGGGCACCACGGGCATGATGGAGGGCTTCGCCATCCCGCATGCCAAGTCCGACGCCATTACCGAGGCTGCCGTGATCGTCGTCAAGGACGAGTCCGGCGTGACCGGTTGGGACACCATGGACGGCGCTCCCGTCAACGTGGCTATCGCCCTGCTCATCCCCGGTGCCCAGGCCGGCACTACGCACCTCAAGATCCTGTCTAAGGTCGCCGAGGCGCTCATGGACGAGGACTTCCGTGCCACTGTCAAGGGTTCAACCGACGCCGCCGAGATCGCCAAGACGATCAACGCCCGCCTGGTGTAATCCCGCAACGCGCGAATAATATCGCCTCTGTAACAAAGGGGAGACCCTCTCCAGGGCCTCCCCCTTTTTCTACCCCTCCCACAAGTTGCGGTGAAATAGGGACTGTTTAAACGATTCAACTCCAAATGCAGTCCCTATTTCACCGCAACTTACAATAGGGCATAGAGGGGGCTGCCTATCGAGTCTTTGTCGCGAACAGGTCATCAGCCAGAATTCCGTTCGCACGATATTACTCTGGATCAATCGAGTTTCCGCAGCTCGCCTGCCGGGCGGGGCGGTTAAGTTTGTCGCGAGTTCCGCACGCAAAGGAAAGCACTTAATGTGCTTTCCGTC
>CBCTZJ010000038.1:0-16953 GCA_965151385.1 uncultured Collinsella sp.
ATGTTCGTGCCGCCGGACTTGTAGCTGGCGGCCACGCGATCGGAAAGGTCGTTGCGCTTCTTCTTGAGCTCGGCCTTCTTTTCATCGATCTGGGCCTGCGTGTCGTCAATCTTGCCCTGGACATTCTCGATGTCGTTGAGGGTCTGGGCATTCTTGTTGGCCAGCGCCGCATACTCATTTGCGATGCTGTCGAGCTGGGCCTGAACCTCGTCGAGCTGGGCCTGGGCGGCATTCAGTTTATCGGTTGTTTCTTTGGAAGCCTCCGCCGCATGGGCGCGAGCGGGCAGGCCAAAAAGAACTGCCGCAGAAGCGGCGCCGAACAGGGCCTTGAGGGCAGTGCGGCGCGAGAGCTCCTGGGAAAGGATGGAATCGCTGTTTGGTGACATATGTACTCCGTTACATGTTTATTTATATGTCGCTCAACTCATACATATTAGCGTACATATGGCGCGTCCCAACGATTTCCACGAACGGCAGGAAACTACAAGGTCAGCGGCTCGCAAGCAAATGCCAAAGATCAGGTTATGCGTACGCAAGCTCTTCTGATGAGTACGTTAGCACAATCCTCTGCTTTTCCCACAGCGCACGATTTGGGCGTCCCTGCCTGCGCTATACTCCCCTGAAGAAGTGTTCCTGATTCGATAGGAGACTACATGTCCAAAGCACTCGACCCCAAAGATACCTGCGTCCTCGTAACCGGTGGCGCCGGCTTTATCGGCTCGCACACCGTCGTTCAGCTGCTCGAGGGTGGCTACCAGGTCGTCATCGTCGATGATCTCTCCAACTCCAGCGCCGTCGCCGTCGACCGCGTCAAGACCATCGTGGGCGACGAGGCCGCCAAGAACCTCACCTTCTACGAGGCCAACGTGCTCGACCGTGATGCGATGAACAAGATCTTCGATACCCATCAGATCGACCGCGTCATCCACTTTGCCGGCTTTAAGGCCGTCGGCGAGTCGGTGAGCAAGCCCGTCGAGTACTACCACAACAACATCGAAAACACCCTGGTGCTCATCGACGTCATGCGCAACCATGGCTGCAAGTCCATCATCTTCTCGAGCTCCTCGACCGTCTACGGCGACCCGGACAACCCGCCTGTCACCGAGGAAGACCCCAAGAAGCCCGCAACCAACCCCTATGGCTGGACCAAGTGGATGATCGAGCAGATCCTTATGGACGTCCACACCGCCGACCCCGAGTGGGACGTCGTGCTGCTCCGTTACTTCAACCCCATCGGCGCTCATCCGTCGGGCCTGATCGGCGAGGACCCCAAGGGCATCCCCAACAACCTGGTGCCCTATGTCGCCCAGGTCGCCGTGGGCAAGCTCGAGGCCGTTCAGGTCTTTGGCAACGACTACCCCACCCCCGACGGCACCGGCGTGCGCGACTACATCCACGTGTGCGATCTGGCCTCTGGTCACGTTGCCGCCCTTAACTGGATGAACGGCAAGACCGGCGTCGAGATCTTTAACCTGGGCACCGGCACCGGCACCTCGGTACTCGAGGTCGTTGCCGCCTTCTCCAAGGCTTGTGGCAAGGAACTGCCCTACGTGATCCGCGAGCGCCGCGCCGGCGACATCGCTGCCAACTGGTGCGATGCCTCCAAGGCCGAGCGCATGATGGGCTGGAAGGCCCAGTACGACATCGCGGACATGTGCCGCGATAGCTGGAACTGGCAGAGCCACAACCCCAACGGCTTCGCCGACGCCGAGTAGCAAAAACCTACATACCGCTCTTGCCCCGATCTCACGTTGTGAGGTCGGGGCTTTTTCATGGCATGTAACCATTCGCCGAAAATCGACCAACTTTTTTATCTTGCCTGTACATGTTTAAACAACATGTTTTACAATAGGCGTATCGAATCAGAACATCGGAGGCGGACTGCACACCCATCGGCAGGCCGACCCCACAACAAGAAGGTTGGTGAGCGCATTCATGGAGCGTGCAAGCGGCGTCCTCATGCCCGTCTCATCTCTGCCCGGACCATACGGAATCGGCGGCTTTGGCTGGAATGCCTACGACTTCGTCGATTTTCTCGCCTCGTGCAAACAACATTACTGGCAGATTCTGCCCCTTACGACGACCAGCTATGGCGATTCGCCCTATCAGTCGTTCTCGGCCCGCGCTGGCAACCCCAACTTTATCGACTTTGCCGAGCTTATCGAGGCGGGGTATCTGGAGCAGCGCGATATCGATGGCGTGTATCTGGGATCCGACCCCAGCAATGTCGACTACGGTGCCATCTTTGGTGGCCGCCGTCAGATTCTCGACCGCGCCGCTGAGCGCTTTGCTGCCGACAAGCCGGCCGATTTCGATGACTTTATCCAGGCCAACGAGGACTGGCTCATCCCCTACTGTGAGTTCATGACCGTCAAAGAGGAGTGCGGTCTCAAGGCGTTTTGGGAGTGGCCCGCGGAGCTCCGCACCCGCGGCGAGGCTTCCGCCAAGGTCTGCGCCGACCATCCGGCGCGTATGCTCTACCACCAGATGACGCAGTACTTCTTCGATCGCCAGTGGAGCCGCCTCAAGGCCTATGCCAACGAGCGCGACATTCTCATCATCGGCGACCTGCCCATCTATGTCTCGCGTGACTCCGTCGAGATGTGGGCGACGCCTGAGCTCTTTAAGATCGACGCCGCCGGCAATCCCGTGAGCGTCGCCGGCACGCCGCCCGACCAGTTCTCGGCCACCGGCCAGTACTGGGGCAACCCCATCTACGACTGGGACGCCATGGAGTCCGACGGCTTCTCCTGGTGGGAGGGCCGCATTCGCGCCGCCCTCGACATGTACGACGTCATCCGCCTGGATCACTTCCGCGGCTTCGAGGCCTATTGGGAGGTGCCGTTCTCCTCGCCCGATTCGTCCTACGGTTCGTGGACGCAGGGTCCCGGCCTCAAGTTCTTCAAGACGCTCGAGGAAAAGCTCGGCACGCTGCCCATCATCGCCGAGGACCTGGGCTTCCTCACCCCCGGCGTCATCGACATGCGCGACAACTCGGGCTTCCCCGGCATGAAGATCCTGCAGTTTGCCTTTGAGGGTACCAACTCGTACTACCTGCCGCATAACTACATCGCCAACACCGTCGCCTATGTGGGCACCCACGACAACGAGACGGCGCGCGGTTGGTTTGAGGGAACGGCCACCCCGCGTCAGCGCGAGCAGGCAGCCCTGTACACCCATCAGCAGGCCGGCGAACCCATGGCAGATGCACTCAATCGCACCATCGCCGCCAGCGTGAGTGACACGTGCATCTACACCATGCAAGACCTGCTCAACTTGGGCAACGAGGCGCGCATCAACACCCCTGCCACGCTGGGCGGCAACTGGACCTGGCGCATGCTCGACGGCGCCATCACCCGCGAGCTCGAGCACAAACTCACTGACTGGACCGAGACCTACTTCCGCATCCCGTCGGAAGCCGAAATCGAGCTTCCTCAATAGGAGCTACCGCGCCCGACCCCTCCCCACCGTGCGGACGCGCTTGCTTTTCCCGCGCGAGGCCACCCCGATCCCCTCGCGCGGGCTTCTTATGAATTGCAGACATGAAACAACCCATCACAGGAGAAAACATGCCACAAATTAACCTCATGGAACTCGCCGAGCAGTCTTTTGGCACCTCGCTCGAGCAGCTCGACGACCGTCGCATTTACAAGCTGCTGGTCAAACTCGTGCAGGAGCGCTCCGCCGCCCGCCCGCTCAACAACGGCAAGAAAAAGCTCTATTACATTTCCGCCGAATTTTTGATCGGCAAGCTGCTCATCAACAACATGATCGACCTCGGCATCTACGACGAGGTTAAGGACCAGCTCACCGCCGCAGGCCACGACCTCAACAAAATCGAGGAATTCGAGGTCGAGCCGTCACTCGGCAACGGCGGCCTGGGCCGCTTGGCCGCATGCTTCCTGGATTCCATCGCCACGCTGGGCTTGACCGGCGATGGCGTGGGCCTCAACTATCACTACGGTCTGTTCCGTCAGCGCTTTGTCGACAACCAGCAGAAGGCCGTCCCCGACGAGTGGCTCGGTGAGCAGGACATCCTAGTCGACGATGACCGCTCCTACACCGTCGAGTTCGGCGATTTTGCCGTTACCTCCAAGCTCGTCAACATCGATGTGCCCGGTTACGGCCAGTCCACCAAGAACCGCCTGCGCCTGTTCGACCTGGCGAGCGTCGACGACGGCCTGGTCCCCGGCAGTTCCATCGACTTCGACAAGACCGAGATCGCCAAGAACCTCACCTTGTTCCTCTACCCCGACGATTCCGACGAGCAGGGCCGCCTACTTCGCATCTATCAGGAGTACTTCATGGTGAGCAACGCCGCCCAGCTCCTGATCGACGAGGCCGTCGAGCGCGGCAGCAACCTGCACGATCTGGCCGACTATGCCGTGGTCCAAATTAACGACACGCACCCCACCATGGTCATCCCCGAGCTCATTCGCTTGCTCACCACCGAGCATGGCATCGAGTTTGACGAGGCCGTGACCATCGTACGCTCCATGGTCGCCTACACTAACCACACGATTCTTGCCGAGGCGCTCGAGAAGTGGCCGCTCGCCAGCCTGCAGAAGGTCTCCCCTGCCATCGCCGACATTATCGTCAAGCTCGATGAGGTTGCCAAGGCCGAGCACGACGACCCGCGCGTCGCCATCATCGACGAGCACGACACCGTCCACATGGCCCACATGGACATTCACTTTGGCTTCTCCATCAATGGCGTCGCCGCACTCCACACCAAGATCCTGGAGGACACCGAGCTTCATCCGTTCTACGAGATTTATCCCGAGAAGTTCTCCAACAAGACGAACGGCATCACCTTCCGCCGCTGGATCCATGGGGCCAACCCCGCGCTCGCCAGCCTACTAGACGATGTGATCGGCACCAATTGGCGCAGCACCGGCGACCTGAGCAAGCTCGCCAAGTTCGCCGACGACAAGGATGTTCTTGAGCGCCTGGCCGCCACCAAGGTCGAGGCCAAGGCCATCATGCGCCAGTTCATGGCGCTCGAGCAGGGTGTGACCATTCCCTCCAACGCCATCATCGATGTTCAGGTCAAGCGTATCCACGAGTACAAGCGCCAGCAGATGCTCGCGCTCTACATCATCTGGAAGTATCTCGACATCAAGAACGGCAATAGACCTAAACACCCCGTCACCATCATCTTTGGCGGCAAGGCGGCACCTGCCTACACTATCGCGCAGGACATCATCCATCTGATCTTGACGCTGTCGCAGTGGATTGCAAACGACCCCGACGTGGCTCCCTACCTGCAGGTTGTCATGATCGAGAACTACAACGTCACCGCCGCCGAGCGCGTGATCCCCGCCGCTGACATCTCCGAGCAGATTAGCCTGGCCTCCAAGGAGGCGAGCGGCACCTCCAACATGAAGTTCATGCTCAACGGCGCCCTAACCCTGTGCACGCTCGACGGCGCCAACGTGGAGATTGCCGAGCTCGTGGGCGACGAGAACATCTATACCTTTGGTGCCTCGTCCAAACAGGTCGAGCAGCTCTACGCCGACGGCACCTACGATGCCGGCACGCTCTACCGCAAGCCCGGCATCAAACTGCTGGTGGACTTCATCACCAACCCCGCCTTTATGGCAACCGGCAACGCGGAGCGCCTGCAGCGTCTGCACGACGACATCAAGGGCAAGGACTGGTTTATGGCCCTGCTCGACATTGAGGAGTACATCCAGACCAAGGAGCGCGTGCTGGCCGACTATGAGGACCAGGACGCCTGGATGCGCAAGGCGCTGATCAACATCGCCAACGCCGGCACCTTCTCGTCTGACCGCACGATCTCCCAGTACAACGACGAGATTTGGCACCTGAGCTAATTTCGTTTCCTTTACCCATCCTCTTGAAAGCGGAGTCGTGGCAACGCGGCTCCGCTTTTTGTGCCCGCACGCTACCCTGTGACCCGACTCGACCGAAGAATCTCGATCTGTAACAACTACTCGGTAAAAACGGTCCCAGCTGTTACAGATCGAGACATACCGGCCCCTCCCCTTGGGTTTATCTCAATCTGTAACATCTAGCAGCTGAAATTCACCTTTGGTGTTACAGATTTAGATGAAATGGTCAGCTCAGCGGAACTGTCTCGATCTGTAACACCTAGCGTCCGAAATCAGCCTCACCCGTTACAGATCGAGACAAACGACCGGTCAGACAGCCCCAACACAAAGAAAGGCTCCCCTCTCGCCCAGTGGACGGGAGGGGAGCCTTATATGTGACCGCGGCAAAAGGATGGCAATACCGCAGTCGCCCAAAGGGAGGGCCTGGATGCACCGGGCCTAGATTAGGTTCTTGCCAGAGACCTTATCGAAGAGGTGGGTCGCGTTCTTCTCAAACTTGAACCAGATGGTGCCGCCAGCCTTGAGCGCGCCCTTGGCCTCGAGGTCGACGACGGGGATAATCAGGACAAACTGGCCGTCGGGAGCGGTCACGTGGACATGCTCGGTCGAGCCCATGAGCTCGGTCACCTCGACGGTACCCTGGAGCGCGCCCTCCTCGCCCTTGTCGGCAAGCAGGATCTGCTCGGGACGCACGCCGGCCGTAATCTCCTTCACGTCGCAGCCGTCCCAGTTGAGGGCAAGTTGAGCGCAAGTCTCGGGGGCGAGTGCCACGTTCATATCCTCGGTCTTGACGGTAAAGCCGTTGCCCGAGCGCACCAGCTGGGCATCGAAGAAGTTCATCTGCGGCACGCCGATGAAGCCGGCGACGAAGATGTTCGCGGGATGGTTGAAGACCTCCTGCGGCGTGGCGATCTGCTGGACGACGCCGTCCTTCATGACCACGATACGGTCGCCAAGGGTCATGGCCTCGGTCTGGTCGTGAGTAACATAAATGAACGTACCCTTGATCTCGTGGCGCAGCTTGATGAGCTCGGCACGCATCTGGTTACGAAGCTTGGCATCCAGGTTGGACAGCGGCTCGTCCATCAGGAAGACCTTGGGGTCACGCACGATGGCGCGGCCGATGGCGACGCGCTGGCGCTGGCCGCCCGAGAGCGCCTTAGGCTTGCGGTCGAGGTACTCGGTGATACCCAAGATCTCGGCAGCGGAGCGAACCTTGCGGTCGATCTCGTCTTTGGGGACCTTCTTGAGCTCAAGCGTAAACGCCATGTTCTCGTACACCGTCATGTTGGGGTACAGAGCGTAGCTCTGGAACACCATGGCGATGTCGCGGTCCTTGGGCGCCACGTCGTTGACGCGCTTGCCGTCGATGAGCACATCGCCCGAGGTAATGTCCTCCAGGCCGGCAACCATGCGCATCGTCGTGGACTTACCGCAGCCAGAGGGACCAACGAGAACGACGAACTCCTGGTCGTGAACGGTGAGGTTGAAGTCCTCTACAGCGAGCACGCCATCCTCGGTAACCTTAAGGTTATGCTTCTTCTCCTCGGTCTTCTTCTTTTTGCCAAAAAAGCCCTTCTTTTTGGACTCGGTGTTGGGATACACCTTCTGAACATGTTTGAGAACGATCTCGGCCATGTCTTTACCTTTCGATGTGCGGCGCCGCGCTGAGGGGCGCCGCAGAAACTTGCAAAACAGTTACGGCATCAGCCCTTGACGGCACCTGCCACCACGCCGTCGATGATGTACTTCTGGCAGAGGATGTACATGATGACGATGGGGATAACGACCATCATGATGCAGGCCATCATGGGGCCGAGCTCGACGTGGCCATAGCCGCCGCGGAAGTACTGGATCAAGATAGGAATGGTCTTGTACTTGGTGGAGTCGAGGGTGAGGTAGGGCAGCAGGTAGTCGTTCCAGACCCACATGGTCTCGAGAATGCCGACCGAAAGATAGGTGGGCTTCATGATGGGAAGGACGATTTTAAAGAACACCTGGACCGGGTTGCAGCCATCAATCATGGCCGCCTCTTCGATCTCGAGCGGGATGTTCTTTACAAAGCCGGCGAACATAAAGACCGCCAGGCCCGCGCCAAAGCCAAGGTAGATAAAGCAGATGTTGAACGGCGTGTTGAAGCCGATGCGGTCCGCCAAATTGGACAGCGTGAACATGAGCATCTGGAAGGGCACGACCATCGAGAACACGAACAGGTAATAGAAGAAGTTCGAAATCTTGCTGTTGACGCGCACTACGTACCAAGCGCACATGGAGCAGCACACCAAAATCAGAACGACCGACGTGACCGTGATGATGAGCGAGTACATAAACGCCGAGGCAAAGCCCTGCTCGTTAAGAGCGTGCACGTAGTTTGCGAGACCGTTGAACGTCTCGGGCGTGAGCAAATCGAATGCCGTGGTGGTGCTGATTGCAGTTCCCTTTTTAAAGGAATTGAGCGCAATCATGAACACGGGGTAGATCCACGCGAGCGACAGGATCGTAAAGAAAATCGAGAGCGCGCGGTTGATAACCTTATCGCGTTTCATTACTGCTGCACCTCCTTGGACCTCGTGGCCTTAAGCTGAATCATGGAGATGGCTACGACCAGGATGCAGAAGATAACCGCCTTGGCCTGACCGATGCCCTGCCATGCGATACCGGCACGCGAATAGAACGTGTTGTAGATGTTCAGGGCGAGCATCTCGGTGGAGTGCGCGGGGGCACCACCGGTAAGGGCGAGGTTCTGGTCGAACAGCTTAAAGCCGTTGGTGATGGACAGGAACAGGCAGATGGTAATCGTCGGCATCAGATTGGGGATCTTAACCTTCCAGAACGTCTGCCATGCCGTGGCACCGTCAACCTTGGCGGCCTCGATGTAGTCGGACGGAATGGACTGCAGACCGGCGATGTAGATGATCATCATGTAGCCGACCTGCTGCCACAGGGTCAGGATGATAAGGCCCCAGAAGCCAGCAGCAGAGTTAAGAGCGATGAGCTGGGCGCCCACGTTGGAGAGCAGGCAGTTGATCAGAATCTGCCAAATGTAGCCCAGCACGATGCCGCCGATCAGGTTAGGCATAAAGAAGATCGTACGGAAGATGTTGGTGCCTTTGAGCGCCTTGCGGGTGAGCGCCTGCGCAATTGCCAGGGCGATCACGTTGATGAGCACCGTCGACAGGAAGGCAAACGCCACGGTAAAGAAGAACGACGTGGCAAACTGCGGATCGGACAGCGCGCGCACGTAGTTCGCAATATCGACAAAGTGCGCGTTGTTAATGGTAATAAACTGGCAGAACGAGAGATAGAAGCCCTGGATAAAAGGGATCACGAACCCGATCATAAACGCCAGGCACGTGGGCAGCATAAAGAGCGGCCACCAGCGCTTGAGTGCTTTGCCCATAAAAGGGTCCTTTCAATATGCAGGGGGCGGGCAAACCAACGTCTGCCCGCCCCCTGTCGCTAATCAGATAGCTTGGGCAGCAACTGCTTACTCGGAAGCAGCCTTCTCGGTCTTCCAGCCATCGACGAAGGCGTTCTTGACGCCGTCCCACTTGGTGTTGTCGGCAGCATAAGCAATGAGAGCCTGCTTGAGGTTCTTCTTCCACTCCTCAGAGGGGATGTAGACGAAGTCCCAAGCGACGGTCTTCTTGCCGTCCTTGGCCATGGCAACGGCCTGCTGCGAGAAGACGTTGGTGGTCTCCTTGGCGCTCTTGAACGGAGCGGTCAGACCCATCTTGTCGGCGATGATGCTGGTCGGGGTGTCAGCGGTGACGCACCAGTACATGAAGTCCTCGGTGGCCTTCTGAGCATCCTCGGAAGCCTGGGAGCTCACGCACCAGTAGTTCTCGCCGCCGGAGCACAGGCCCTGGTTCTCCTCGCCGTCGACGCCGATGTAGATCGGCAGCATGCCGAGCTGGTCATCGGTCATGCCGGCCTTGGTGAGGTCGGCGTAGGCCCAAGAGCCATTCTGATAGAAGACAGCCTTGCCGGTTGCGAACTCGTTGGTGGCGTCGTCGCCGGTCTTGGAGGCAAGCTGCGAAGGATCGCAGGTAGAGTCGGTGATATACAGGTCGAAGATCTGCTTGAAGTTGTCGAGATACTCGCCCTTGATTTCGTCATCCTCCTGGTTGTGCTCCTTCTCGAACTCGTAGTAGAGCGGGAGGTTGGCGAGGTGGGTGGTGTAGCGCCAGCTGGAGGAGTCATCCATGCCGGCAGAAGTGAAGGCGCCCTCAACGCCGAGCTCGTCCTTGCGGGCCTGAATGTCGTCAGCGCAAGCCTTCAGCTTGTCGAAGGAGTTGATGTCCTCGGCCTTGTAGCCAGCCTTCTCGAGCAGCTGCTTGTTGTAGATGATGCCGTAGCTCTCCTGGACCCAGTCGATACCCAGGTCCTTGCCATCGGACTGCAGAGCCAGGGAGTCGTCAATGAGCTCACCGCGCAGCTTGGTATCGGACAGGTCGGCGCAGTAATCCTTCCAGTTCTTAAGACCGGTGGGGCCGTTGACCTGGAACAGGGTCGGAGCGGAGCTCTTGGACATCTCGGACTTAAGCTTCTCCTCGTAGGTGTTGGAAGCGGCGGTCACGATCTTGACCTCGACGCCCTTCTCCTTCTTATAGGCCTTGGCGATCTCCTTCCACTCCTTGTCGACCTCGGGCTTGAATTGGAGGAAGTAGACCTCGGCAGCGTCACCAGAAGCAGAGGAGCCGGAGCCGGCGGAGCCACCGCAACCCACGAGGCCCAGACCAAGAACCGCAGCCGCGGAACCAGCAAAGCCCAGGAACTGCCTTCTGCTCATTTCGTTCTTCATTACAATCCACCCTTTCACACCGTGGCGGCACCCTTTGCCGCCGCCTTCGGAGATTGGCTCGGGGACTTCGCCCCTTTTGCTGATTTGTACGATACGCTATTTGGCTAGTTGTTTGAACAAGTATTACTAGAGCGGTAGAAAAACTTCGGTGAACGGTAATTTCAACTTGATACTTGACAAGTTTTGTATAAACAATTATTTGTTATCGAATGCAGAGAAAACGCCCGGTCAAGCCGATGTACCGTCGGTTTGACCGGGCGTTTTCGCTTTGAGGGCATGAGTCTCGTCAGGCTGCGAGCTAGCCGGCTATCGCTTGGAATTGACGCGGTAATGGAAGATCTCGGGGTGTGTGCGAGTGTGCGTCACCTCAAACAAGATGCCATCCGAGGTGTACGACTGACTCTCCATGACGGCAACGCAGTTGTATTTGCCGAGGTCAAGATAGCTGCAGTCCTCATCGTTGGCGAGCTCGACACTCACCGTACGACGGCTCGCCATCACTTTGACACCGCGCTTGTGCTCCAGATAGCCGTAAATAGAATCTGCCGCGATCTCGGGAGTCAGGCCCTTGGCGATCGACGCCAAAAAATAGCCATGGTCCACTTGGCGCGCGTTGCCGTTGAGGCTTCGGACACGCACTACGCGAATCAGCTCCTCGCCCACCTTAAAGCCCAGGCGACGAGAGAGCTGCTCGGTGCAAATCAAATGTTCAAAGGACTTAACGTCCGTCGATGCAACGGCATTGTTGCGTTTTGCGAACTCGCCAAACGACTCAACCTCTTCGAGTGCGCCCAACATGTCGGTTTCGCCCTTAAGCCAAATAACGCGCACGCCCTTGCCGTGTATGGGCTGCACAAACATCCCGTCGGCCAGCATGCTCAAAGCGCGGCGGACGGTATTGCGCGTGCAGCCAAATTCCGCGGTCAGCTCGGCTTCGGTTGGCAGCATCTCCTGAAACGCATAGGTCCCGTTAATGATGCGCGAACGGATCTCGCGGTAGATTCCTTCGTAAATCGCTTTTGGCATGACTTCACCTCTAATGAATATGTATGGCTAGGCAGGATAGCATTTCTTAAAGTTGTTTAAACCGATTATCGGCAAAGCGACAGGATTTAACCGTTGACGGTTTCTGTCGCGCCCAAACCGGTTTCGCTCAAAACTGCCGGTACGACAATCGTCTGGTCCTCTACAATGAATCCATTGTTTAAACGTTTCACCACGCGCAACGCGCCTCGATATACGGGAGGCAGAACATGCTGCAAAAAATCCAACGCTTTGGCGGGGCAATGTTCGCGCCCGCCATGTTGTTTTCCATATCGGGCCTTATGGTCGGCGTCTCCGCCCTCGCAACGTCTGCGGATATCGTCGGCGACCTCGCCGTATACGGAACCCCTTGGTACGTTTTTTGGACTATCATTCAGCGCGGCTCGTGGACGGTCTTTAAGCGACTTCCGCTCCTTTTTGCCGTAGCGCTGCCCATCGGCCTTGCCCAAAAGCAACCGGCACGTTGTTGCCTCGAGGCGCTCGTGGCTTATTTTGCCTATTGCTTCTTTTTGAGCGAGATCATCAAGCTAAGCGGAGACAACCTTGGACTTAAGTACCCGTCGTCTTTGACCCCCGCTAGCGGCATTACCATCATCGACGGCATCAAGACGCTCGACACCGGCATTATCGGCCCGCTAGCGGTATCGGCAACCGTCGTCGCCATCCATGACCGCTTCTACGATGCCAAGGTCCCCGATTGGCTCGGCACCTTCTCGGGTTCCTCGCTGGTCTACCTCATCAGCTTTTTTGCCGTGTTCGCCCTTGCCGCCATCTCGGCCGCCATCGTGCCCTTCGTATACGCAGCGACCGAAACGCTGCGCCACGCACTTGTGGGCGTCGGCCCCCTCGGCGTGGGTATCTTTGCGTTTTTGGAGCGAGCACTCGAGCCCATGGGGCTGCACCACCTGCTCTACATGCCTATCTACTACGACAATTTAGTTATTAACGACGGTATCTACGCCACGTGGACCAATTTGCTCCCCATTCTCTCCCATAGCACGCGCCCCCTCAATGAGCTTGCGCCGTGGGCTGGTTTCACCGCCACCGGCTGGGTCAAGCTCTTTGGCCTTCCTGCCATCGCCGTTGCGTTCTACACCACCGCCAAGCCCGAACGCCGCGCTGGCCTCAAGGCCATCCTTCTGCCCGCCATCGTCGCTTCGGCGGTCTGCGGCGTCACCGAGCCGCTCGAGTTTCTCTTTATGTTCACCTATCCCGGGCTCTTTTTGCTCTATGCCGCCCTATCTTCCTGCCTCGCCATGGCTATGAACTTCTTTGGCGTCGTTGGCATCTTCTCGGGCGGCTTTATGGAAATGGCTGCCTTCAACTTTATCCCGCTCATGCGGGCGCATGCCGGCTCCTACCTTTTGGCACTCGGAATCGGACTCATCTTTAGCGTCATCTTCTTTCTGAGCTTTCGAGGTCTTATCCTGACCTTTGACCTTAAAACCCCGGGACGCGAGGACCATATCGCCAGCAACGCGGCGCTCTCGCGCTTGACGGGAAACGACGTTGACGAAAAGCGCTCATCCAAAACCGGCGCTTCCGGCAACCAAGCCTCACAAGATCATCTCCTCGCCGAGCAGGTTGTGACGCTTCTGGGCGGCGTCTCCAACATTGTGGGCGCAACCAACTGCGCCACGCGTCTGCGCGTCGAAGTCGTGGACCCCTCCATCGTCGCGGACAATGCGACCTTTGTCGCAGCGGGTGCCAAAGGCCTCATCGTCACCGGCAAGACCGCTCAGGTAATCATCGGCATCTCGGTACCCCGCGTCAAAGAACACTTTGATCAGATTATGGGACTCGAACCGGGTTTTGCATTCGCCGCCTCGCCTTTTCATGCCGGCGATGGCGCCAAAAAGTATGGCAATGTCTGCTTCTTCGACATCGACGGTACGCTCGCCTGGCAAGATCCCAAACTTGCCCAAGAGCTCCCCGAGGGCGAGCGAGATCTTTCCCCCTATCCCAACGAGACGGTTGCACAGGCAATTCGCACGTTTGTCGCCAACGGCAACAAAGCCTTTATCTGTACGGGGCGCACCCTCAGCTGCATCCATCCCAAGCTGCTCGAACTGCCGTGGGCAGGCGTTGTGTGCCTCGCGGGCGGTTACGCCGAACTCGAGGGGCGCGTCGTGCGAAACGCTGCCATAAGCCCCGGCATGTTACAGCGCCTCGCCCCCTATCTCGAGCAATCGGGCGAGGTCATTCGCTTTGAGGGCATCGATCGCGTCGTGCGCATGAGTGCAGATGCCCCCGAGACGTACGGATACGCACGCACCGTGGGCGACGCCGTCACGCAACTTGAGCACTACAACGCCTATAAAATTCTTATGTCCACACCACTTGCCAACCGCATCGCCCAAGATGAAGAGCTTGGACCTCTGCTCTGCCTCAACGAGCTCGAGCTCGAGGTCACAGAAATCTCGCCGCGCGAGTGCACCAAACGGGCCGGAATCAAGGCTGTGCTTGACGCCCTGGGACCAGACCACGGCACCGTATATGGCATTGGCGACGCGAGCAACGACATCGCCCTCATGGAGGCGGTCGATGTTGGCATCGCCATGGGCAACGCGCCGGACTTCCTCAAGGAAAAGGCCGACTACGTAACCGACAGCTTCGACCACGACGGCGTCGTCACCGCGCTCGAACACTTTGGGCTTATCTAGCCGAGCCCCTTGCCGCGTTTGCGACCGCAAGACTCAATCGTCTTCAACCGCCGCGCTCGACGCCCCAATGTGGCAATATGTAGTCTGCATAATGCAACGGTGCAACCTAAGAAAGAATGCGAGAACCCGTGTCCAGTCCGTTTACCAGCTTTTTAGCCCAGCACTTTGACCAGATTAACGACTATCTGGCCACGTTCTTTGACGGACAGGCAACTTCCGCCGATATCGAGCGTTACCTGTATACCCCGCTCTCGGCATTTACGGCCAATGCCGGCAAGCGCCACCGCCCGCTCATCTGCATGCTCGCCGCCACCGCGGTAGGCGGCAGCTTTGAGAGCGCCCGCAGCGCGGCGGCAGCTATCGAGCACTTTCAATCGGGAGCGCTTATCCATGACGACATCGCCGACAACGGCCAACTGCGTCGCGGCAAGCCCTGCATGCACCTTACCGAGGGCACGGGGCTTGCCATCAACTGCGGCGACCTAGCGCTCACCATGGTCACCAAGACGGTTCTCGACGACCCCACGCTCGAGGCAGACGTGAAACTCCGCGTGCTCCACGAGCTCACCGAGATGATCGTCCGAACCATCGAGGGTCAGGCGCTCGACCTGGGTTGGGTCCGCGACGGGCGCTTTGACATCTCGGTCGACGATTATCTGGACATGGCGACGCACAAGACCGCGTACTACAGCGGAGCCACGCCACTTGCCGCCGGAGCCATTATCGGCGGCGGCAGCGAGGAGCAGATTGAGGCGCTGCGCGCCTTTGGCCTGCACACGGGCCTTGCCTTCCAAATTCAAGACGACCTGCTCAACTTGATCGGCACCAAAGAGGCCGCCAACAAGGACTTCCGCACCGATATCACAGAGGGCAAGCGCACCCTCGTCGCCGTGCACGCCCTGTCAGACGAGCGTTATCACGACGAGGTCGAGGCAATCCTTTCCTCGGGCACCGAGGACCCCGCGCAACTTGCACGCGCCGTGGAGATCTTCCAGCAGACCGGCTCCATCGATTACGCCCACACTTACGCGCTCGACCTGACCGCCAAGGCCAAAGCGGCCATCGAGAACGTTGAGCTTGATCAGCACGCACGCGAGTTGTTCCTCTCCATGGCAGATTTCTTTGTGGAGCGACTCAACTAGCGGGGGTTATAAAACCTGTCAGCAGCGTATTTGGGTACAACTTGCTACACTGTTGAGTGCATGTTTATGCATCCCTTTGCGTTGTCTATCCGACACACGCTCAAATAGTACGAATGGTACGCCGAAAGGGGTTCGTTCATGGAACCTATTACAACGGGCATGCAGGGAGCAGCCGTCGAGGACGTCCAGTCCCGCCTTCTGCAGCTCGGCTATACAATCGATGACACCGAGGTCTCCGACAAGCGCTTTGGCACCACCACCGAGCAGGCTGTTGGCACCTTTAGGCTCGACAGTGGCCTTCCCGCTGGCTGCGCCGTCGATATCCCCTGTTGGAGCGCCCTGGTAGACGCCTCGTATAAACTGGGCGACCGCACGCTCTATCTGCGCATGCCCAATTTCCATGGCGCCGACGTTCAGGCCCTGCAGCGCGCGCTCAACGTTTTGGGTTTTGCCTGCGGTGAGGACGACGGCTATTTTGGCCCGCACACCGAGGCCGCTCTGCAGCAGTTCCAAGAAAATGTCGGCCTGTTTGCCGATGGCATGGCGTTCCAGGATACCTACGCCTATATCAACCGCCTGCATCACGTGTGGGAGGGCAAGCCCTCGGTTACCGAGGCCGAGTCGCGCATCGGTTTTGCCCGCGCCGCCAACGTGCTCGAGCGCTTCCAGATTGCCGTCATCGGTGAGGACCCCATCGCACGCAGCGTTGCATCGCGCATGTGGAACATCGCCACGGCGACGACCGACAGCAGCGGCATGATGCTTTGCGATTCCGAGGTTCCGACCGACGTGGATCTGGTGCTCGAGATTGCAAGCGATGAGCTGCCCGCAGATGCTGCGCCGCGCGCCACGATCGCCCTTGCCGAGTGTCACAACCTTGCACAGCGCATCCGCACCGCCAATGTCGCCGCGCAGCAAAAGCCCGCGCGCATCCGCATTGAGCTCACGGGCATGACGCGCTACAACGGAACCTTCACCGCAAGTGATGCGCAGACACTCGCCGTACGCCTGCTCGATGGCGTTTGCGATGCCCTCGCAGATTAGGTAAACTAAACGGGTTGCTTTTGGGCAACACCACACATTGGGACGTAGTTCAACGGTAGAACTCCGGTTTTTGGTGCCGGCTGTTGGGGGTTCGAATCCCTCCGTCCCAGCCCCAAAGAACATAGCGCTCCAGGCTCTTATGAACCTGGAGCGCTTTTTCGTGGGCATGCGGAGGGATTCGAACCCGCAAGGGTGCAGAGCTGAGGAAACGCGAAGCGTTTTCCAGCGCAGCACGCAAGGAGCGAAGCGACGCAGCGGGGCGCGGCCGCCGGCAGGCGGACGCGGAATCCCTCCGTCCCACATCGACCGAGAGCTCCTCGCGTTAAGAAAATCGAGCCAACGCCGCCAAGCGGAGGGATTCGAACCCGCAAGGAATCTACCTATATAAGACAGACGCCCCA
>CBCTZJ010000039.1:0-16936 GCA_965151385.1 uncultured Collinsella sp.
TTTGGGGGCGGGCTGTTTGCCCCAACGGGCCGCCCCCCCCATTCCCCGGGGGGTGGGGGGCCGGGGGGGGGTGGTTTGGGTGCCCCCCCTTAACCCCACCGCCCACATCCGGTTTTAAATTTTTGGTATCCATAAACTAGCCTCTCGTTGAGGCTATCTAGCCATCAGCCGAAGTGATGCCATAGTATTTTGGTAGTACTTCAACATAGGGGCCCAAATCGAAGCATACGTGTGCTAGGATTGCAGGTAACAGGCCAGAAAGCCACATTTGAACATGAAAGAAGCCCTTCTTACTTGGCGGTTAGGGGGCTTTTTTCATATCTATTTTTGCTCTTTAACACGCTCCAAAAACTCGGCGATAGCGATCGCCGCCATAGACGACTTAGCTACACCGCGACTCTTCGCGTAGTCATCGAGATCACGCCAAATTTCGAGAGGCAGAGTAACCTGGATTCTTTTCTTCTCCTCGGCCACTGCCATAGACAATTACCTCCTTCGTTGAACAAGCGAAATCGTACCACTACTGATTGAAACAAAGCGTATCACAAATACTGTCTAAAATACAAACTAACACAAAGTGGTACACCTAAATTCGCTAAATCTTTCCCATCGGTCAGATAGGCGCTCGAGTTTCCGAAAAGGGCACAGTGAAACGTCCCTAGAATCAGCTGTTACGATAAAAACAAGGGGGTAACTCCGCGGACACGGCCTAGCGCGCTGCCATCCAGTGCCGATTCTGCCATACTCGCAATTCGGCGAGGATGAGGAGTATGAATTGATCAGGGCGGCCTTTTGACGTCGAAGCCTTAGTGAATATCCTAAAAAGTGCTAACTGATTGACAATATTAAATATTGTTTCTAGTATGGCGGCAAATAAGATCTGGAATGGAAGGCGATCTTATGGAATCTTTAAAACGAAAATTCAATCATTTCATCTTAATTGTGGGGGTTGTGCTGCTTTGTGCTTTGACTAGCCCCGTTACCTGCCGTGCCGAATCATTGACCTTGCTTACGCCAGATTTGGCAAGGCAGATGGCCGAAGAATTTGCCTGTGATGTTGATGGGGGTGTATCCAGGCATGCATGCGATCCCATCAAAATATACGGGGACAACGGAAGGGCAATTGGCTATTCAATTGATTTTCGCAAGGATGATGGGGAAGCAGCTGGATATGTAATATTTGATAATAGCCAAGAAGATTTGATATCCGAGTATTCCCTGTCCGATGGGGCAGCGAGTCCTGTAGACAGGCTTGGACAGGCCAGCGTGCTATTGGAAAGCGATGGCGGGTACGACGGAAAGGTGGTAAAGACCTCGCCATTTGACTACGGCTTGTATTCCGAAGAAAAGAACGAGATAACGGATGGGCTTGAAACTGAAGCATATTCGTTTGACGATGAGTCTGAGACACCGTCTACAGGCAGCTGGGATGATGTATTTATTAATACGGGCACAGGTGGTTATGGCATATCCTACATGAAAACCATACCTGAATTCATTTCTATTTCTGAGGATCAAGTCGAAGCTTCTGCTAAGAGATACGCTTGCGCCGTCTCTGCCATGCTTAATTGTTCGGTTTTTTACTGTAATCTACCATCCCGATTCGATAAAGTTAAAAATGAATATGATGAGCTTTGGAGTTTAAGCGACACAACGAAAGAAAGAACAACCGGTGGAATCACCTATGGCTCAACACTAAACAGTAAAATCGGCCCGGCATTTACGACATATTGTTCAAGGCATGGCAAGGCTGTTACATATACGTATGCGGACAACCCCACTTTTAACGCATTCTCTGCCCGAGCAGACCACAATAATATGTCGATTGTCTGTCTTGGAATCAATAAGAATGGAAAGCGGTCTGGTCACTCTATGGCTGTTGAAGGTTATGGCCAGATGACCAATGGCGCTAAGAAAATGAACATGCTGGTTGTTGCCGATGGGTGGTACAGCTCTCCTCGTTATTTGAATTATGCCTATGCTAATTACACGGATAAGGCAGGGGTATTTTTCTTTGGCGAATAAATTTGGATTTCATGGCAAGGGGGGTGGCGTTAAGGTTTTCATCGCTATATCAGTTGCCGTGTTCGCATTCTCTGCGCTATTTCTAAAAGTGGAGCGTTGCCAAAAAGATAGCGGAGGTGACTATTCACATTTGTGGTTCGTGAGCGGATCGGTGTTGAACGTTGACAGCTCTGGCGATTTTACCATGTCGGTCGAAAGCGAAGATCCATATAACGACGGGTCTGATCGTCTGACCATTCTGGTTGATTCAGAACATACGCGCTATGTAAGCGATAGCCCCGTGAGCGTTGGGTCTAAAGTCAAGGTAGGCTATTTTCTCGATTCCCGAAAGAGAAATACGATTCACTGCTCTTCTGTGGATGTGTTGGAATAAATTTTGAGTAACTATCAGTAAAAAGCTACGAGCAAAGGCCGCTCCACGTGGGGCGGCCTTTTTGGTGGATAGACGTTGCGGAGGATGATTGATTGAGGTTCTTGCTCCGCATGGAAATCGAGTGAGGATTCTGTCCCGCGAGGGGCGTGTTTGAGGCTCTTGGCGGTACGTAATTCTCGTTCGGCGTCTTGACGGGACAAAACCCTCGGTTGACTTTTCGTTATGCACGGAACCGGGACGTCCGTCGTAACGGTGGTGCTCTTGTATCCGTTTGAAATCGAGCGAAGGAGTACCGCTATGGAGCAATCGAGCCTATTTGATGACGGTGTGGACATCGATCTCGAAACGCCTGCGAGCGTGGACGCCGCCGTACCAACCGATGCCCGTGCCCAGGCGGCAGCGCGCGTGGCTCAGCACCGATAGCGGTGCGTATGTGGCGAGCGTCGTCGAGGACGGTCCCGCCGCCAAGGCCGGCATCCAGGAGGGCGATGTCATCACCAAGCTGGGCGATGACGAGATTACGAGCGCTGATGGCCTGATCATCGCGCTGCGCAGCCACGAGGTGGGCGAGAAGGTCGAGATCACGCTCATGCGCGGCAAGGACGAGAAGAAGGTCACGGTCGAGCTGGGCTCCGACGAGGAGCTGCAGAACCAGCAGCAGAACGACAGCGCGACCGACACCGGCAACGGCGGTATTACCGACGAGCAGCTGCGCCAGTATCTGGAGGAGCTGCTAGGCCAGCAGGGCCAGGGCTACGGCCAGGGCTACTAACGAGCCGTATCGCACATATCGAAGCCGGCGGGAGTCAGCCGCTCTGATAGACTCGTCCTTGCTGTCGGCAGCCCTCGTGCCGGGCAGAGCCCTCCATTTGATGGGAGGTGATGCCCATGACCGATTTCACCGAGCTCGTGAAGCTCCTGACCGCTATGGTCTCGCTCCTCACGGCCCTTGTCGGCCTTTCCAAGGCACTCAAGCAGGGCTCGAAGCCCAAAAAGAAAGGCCACCGTCGCTAAGACGATGACCCAACTTCATTAAGCAACGGCTCTGCCCAGCTCTCTACAACTTGGGCTGCCGTCGGCACCATTTTACCCTCCTGACGAGGAATTCGTCCATATTTCAAAAATCGAATCCTGTTCGCGCGTGGGCGTAAACTTTTAGTTGGGCAAATCCGGCAGATTGGAGCTTGAAACATGAGGGATATGCACCTCATGTCGCTCATAAAACGTCTCCTGACCTCGAAGGAGAACGTTTTTTAGCGACAGAAGGAGACATAAATATGATCTGGTTTACCAGCGACACCCACTTCGGGCATGAGAACGTGCTGAAGTTCACCGACCGCCCGTGGAAGACGATTTGGCAGATGAACGACGCCATCGTCGACAACATCAACGGCAGGGTTGCCGTGGACGACGAGCTCTACATCCTGGGGGATTTCTCATTCAAGATGACCGCCCAGGATGCCTACGGGCTGCGCAAGCGGATCGCCTGCAGGCGCATCCACCTCGTCCCGGGAAACCACGACAAGGACTGGACCCAGCCGGCGGTCGCGGGCGCCTTCACCGTGGAGCCGCCGATCTGCGTGCTTAAGATCGACGGGCAGAAGATCGTCCTGTGCCATTACCCCATGGCCGACTGGCAGGGCATGAGCCATGGATCGTGGCACCTCCACGGACACATCCACAGCAGCGGCGGCGCGTACAACGAGTTTAACCGCAAGCAGGGCCTTCTGCGCTACGACGTCGGTTGCGATGCCAACAGGCACTCCCCGGTGAGCCTCGACGAGCTGAGGGAATGGTTCGCCGGAGTCGACGAGCCGTGCGGCCGGGTGAAATGGCCCTGGTGGGTCAACGAGACCGGCGACAGGCAGGTCGAGCGCGAGCTGGCGGCGTACAAGAGGGAAGAGGCGATCCGATGACGGTCTATGTGACGGGCGACATCCACGGTGGGCTCGACATGCAAAAGCTCCGCGACTGGGGGCTTGGCGATAGTCTTACCAGCGACGACTATCTCATCGTTGCCGGCGACTTTGGCTTTCCGTGGGATTTCTCTGCCGAGGAATGCGCCGACATCGCCTGGCTGGAGTCGCGCCCCTACACGGTACTGTTCGTCGACGGCAACCACGAGCGCTTCGATCACTGGGAGGAGCGCCCCATGGAGTTATGGCATGGCGGGCTGACGCAGCGCCTGTCGGACACCTCGCCCATTCGGCGCCTGACGCGCGGTGAGGTCTTTGAGCTCGACGGTTCGACAATCTTCACCATGGGCGGTGCCACGAGCGTGGACAGGGAATACCGCGTGCCGTATTCCAGCTGGTGGCCTCAGGAGCTCCCGGATGAGCGCGATTTCGATACCGCGCGGACAAAGCTCGACGAGGTCGGCTGGAAGGTCGACTGCGTCATCACCCATACCTGCGCCACGCGCATGCTCTCGCCGACGCTCTACCCGGGCCCAGGCTGGGAGCGCCCTGATGTGGACCGGCTGACCGAATTCCTTGACGAGCTCGAGGACCGCCTGGACTATAAACACTGGTATTACGGCCATTTTCACCGAGACGGCAATCCGGACGAACGGCACACGGTGCTGTACGACCGGATCGTGAGGCTCGGGGACAAACTCCTGCCGTGGGGCGCGTACTGATGGCTATCTATGTGACGGGCGACGTGCACGGCAGGGCCGAGTACGGGGCCAGCAGGTTCGCCTTCAGGTCTTGGCCACTGGGCCGGACCCTGACGCGCGATGACGCGGTGATCGTAGCCGGCGACTTCGGCTTTGTCTGGGATGGATCCAACGCCGAGAAATACTGGCTCAACTGGTTCGAGTCGAAGCCGTGGACCACGTGTTTCGTAGACGGCAACCACGAGAACCACCGGATGCTGGCAGAACTGCCGGTGCGGGAGTGGAACGGCGGGCTCGTTCATGAGGCGCGACCGCACGTGCTGCACCTCATGCGCGGAGAGGTGTTCGACATCGCGGGAGCCACGGTTCTTACCATGGGCGGCGCCGCGAGCAGCGACAGGCAGTATCGCAGGGAGGGGAGGAGCTGGTGGCCAGAGGAGATGCCGAGTGAGGAGGAGATGGACCATTGCCGCGCCTCGCTCAACCGCGTAGGCTGGAGGGTCGACTACGTGGTGAGTCACGAGGCTCCTGCTGCCCTTGCTGAGGGGTTGTGCCGGGAGCGCGGACGCGAGTATCGGGGCGACCGACTTCAGCGATTCCTTGCCGAGCTCGACGACCGGCTCGGCTACCGAGCCTGGTTCTTCGGCCACTACCACGGCGACAAATGGTGCGACGCCAAGCATCGCCTTATCTACCGAGACATCGCGCCGATCGAAAGTGCTGCGCCCGGTTTTCAGTTCTAGAAACCCCCTAGAAATGCTCTAGAGGGTTTCTAGAAAATTAGATGCTATGCGGCCTACTCGCCCTTCATCTGGGTCATGACCTCGATCTTGGCCTCGGCCACGGCCGCACGCTGCTCGGAGGCGGCAAGGCGGTCCTTGAGGGCGGCGACCTCGGCCATCAGGTCGCGCTTGGCCAGGAGTGCGTCGTTCAACTCGGCTTGGGCTTTCAGTGCGGTATCACGCTCGCCGCGCAGTCGCTCGATCTCATCGACCATGGCCACGGCCTCGGCATGGAGTTGGACGACCTGCCTGTCGAGTTCCCGAGCATCGGCGAGATATCTGACGCTCGCGGCATGGAGCTCGTTGTTCTCGAGTTCGAGGCTCGCGGTATCGAGTTCGAACTTCTCCTCTATAAAGGCGACCCGCTCATTGCAGTCGGCCTCAATCTTTTCATTCCGATCCGTCACCTCGGCGAGCTTGCGGCTGAATTCATCCACCTGGGCCATGAGCAGTGCGTTCTCGGTCCTGAGGTCGGCAGTCTCGCGCAGCAGCTTCTCCCGCCATGTCGCCTCGATCCGCTCGGCAGCCTCATCGAGGACGGCCTTCACGCCGGATGTCTCGCTGATTTTCTTTTCGCTCGGATTGTCTGCCATGGTGCGGCACTCCAATCAACAACGGCATGGCTCCGCCATGCCAAACGGCTGGGAACAATGCACGGCCGCTGTTGATTTGTAGTCATCCTGCGATCGGTGAGTTCTAAAAGGCGTCTCAAGTCATACGTTATGCGTTCACGCAGGGGTTTCAGTTGGAGAAATACCGCACTCTTATATAGTAGCGCACTCGGATTTATCTTCTGACGCCCACCAATCCGCGTTCACGGAGGATGCGGTACAAAGTCGATTTCGATATACCGGTGGCGGCGCAGATGTCGGGGATGGGCGTTTCCCGCGCAAGGTAGAGTTTCACGGCAGCATCGGCCTTGACGTCCGCGATGCGCGGGCGGCCCCCGACGTTGCCACCATGGTTCCGTTTTACGGCGATACCCTCGGCCTGGCGCTGCTTGATCAGGTCGCGCTCGAGCTCGGCGGTGCAGGCGTGAGTGCCGAGGACGAATCGACCGAAGGCGGTATCGAGGTCGACCGGCTGTTTCAAGGAAGTTAGCTTCACGCCGAGATTTCGGAACATAAGGTCGTAGTTCAGCAATTGCCTGGTCGATCTGGTTAGGCGCTCCCAGGACTCGACTACCACTTCATCGCCGGCCTTCATCTTCTTGAACAGACGCTTCTGCTGAGTTCGTTCGCCGTCCTTGGCACCCGTGACCTTGTCTTTGTAGATATGGCCATAGGGCACGCCGGCGTTGACCAACGCCTCGATTTGCCTATCTAGCTTCTGATCCTTCGTGCTCACGCGAGCGTATCCGTATCTGGTCATTTTCAGCCTCCTGCCTTGTCTTTTGATTTTCTCATGGGAATGCAAGTGGAGGTTTTGACACTGGGTTTTGGCACTCGCTGTTCACGGCATCGAAGGTTCGGTTTTCGAGTGCCGCGCGGCATACGTTTTGGGACGAACGGCTAATGGAATATGTTGGGACGGATAATATTCTACTACCAAATAGTAGTAGAATATTATCGTAAAGATTGGAGGCTCATGGTCCGGATACACCAGAGAGTTCACGAGCGGCACCCCGAGCTAGATGACGGTGATGTCGAGGCGGCGTGGGAGAGCTACTGCTTCGCGGCCGTCCGCATACCCGGGGAGTGCGAGATGCGGACGGGCTACGACCCGCAAGGCCGGTACATCGAGATGGTCGGTGTCCTCCTGGCCGACGGCGCGTGGCTCGTCTACCACGCCATGACGCCGCCGAGCAAGAAGACGCTAAGGGAGATCGAGAACGCGAGAAGGAGAGGTTACTGATGGAATATAGGCTTGCAAACGGATCCGTTATCACGGATGAGGACATCGAGCGCGAGTGCGCGGAATACGAATCCGGCTCCTGGGAGGGGAGCCTGGTGAACCTCCGAGTCGGCCGCCCCAGGCTTTCCGAGGTGGAGGCCAACGCCAACCTGTCTTTCAAGTGCCCGAAGACGGGCGCCGACCTCATCGAACGGGCGGCCGCCGCGTGCGGGATGCGGAAGTCGGAGTTTCTGCGCTCGGCCGCGATCGAGAAGGCCGAGAGGATACTCAGGTCGGCATAGCCCCGGCGTGCCTTCCCGGAATCGGCGTTGCCGCAGGGAGTGAGCGCCCTGCGCCGCCGTTATGTTAGACATGTCGCTAACATAACGGCGGTTAAGTCGTGCCGCGGGTCGGGGCATCCGCACCACCACAGGTTCAATCGCCCCGTAAATCGAATCCTGTTAAGTCGTCTATCTGCGTGTTTATGAACACACCATTGCCATTCCTTAGGTGAGAATCGTGTCCGCACGGGGCGATATATTAGACAGAACACCCGAGGGAAAGGAATAGCATGAGCGATTTAATGGAAGTCGTACATCGGCTCGAGCGCGAGATGGCAGACCGAGCCTCCGCAGTTGAGAAGGAGGGGTTATGCCCAAAAAAGCGCCATGGATAACAAAGGATGTTCGCATAGTAGAAGCGATGGGGTGGCTAACCGGCGCTTGCAGCGTCGTGCTGACAGGTTTTGCTATCGCAGCAGTGCCCACCGGAGAGAAGGTCCCCGTCCACTACGGCGTTGACATGCAGCCGAACCGCTGGGGCTCTCCTGTCGAGCTGTTGCTCCTCCCTATTGTCATGCTGGCTTGCATCGCGCTTTTGGCCCTCGTTCTCCATCTGGTCAGTCCAGAGCATTGGAACCAGCCTGCCGGTCTCGAGAGCGACGAGAAGGATGCTTGGTATCTCGCAAGTGCTCGCTCGGTGGCCTGGTTTGAGCTCGAGTGCGGCGTTTTCTCGCTGCTTGCGGCCCTTAACCCGTTGTCCGACGACTGCAAGGCGATGATTGTCGGCGCTGTTGCATTCGAACTATTGCTTATTGCAACGCCCCTTATATTCACTGCAAGGTTTCGCAAGAGCAGAGGTAAGGGCAAGGCTCGGAAACTTTAGCGCCCCAGCGTGTTCCAATCGATAAAGAGCTCGCGACGAAGACTGCGCTGCGCATCAAGCTGGCGTCCGTCTTCTCGCGATACTCCAAGCCGATCTCCTCAAACAACATGCGCTTCACTATCTCGAAGTTCTTCTCATCGGCGATTTGCTGATACGTCAGCAACATGACGTTGAAACCCATTTGCTGCAATGCGGTGGCGCGATCGGAATCCGACATTGCGGCATCGGCCCCACTGTGCACAAGCCTGCCTTGGCACTCGACGACAAGCGGCTTCTTGTCACCCGTCTCCTCAAATAGGAAGTCTGCATAGCAGTTGTAGCGCCCGGCCAAACGCGCTGCCTTGCCCGAAAGGACAATGCGAGCATTGTTGCTAAAGGATCTGAGACCCTCGCCACCGGCGACGCGCGGCGTCGCAAGCAACAAGGACAGCTGAGCCTCAAACGGCGACGCGACAACCCCGGTCACACGCTCGACATCTTTAAGGCTCAGTTCAATCAAGCCATCAAGGCCTTCATGGCCGCCGACGAGGCGGTCCGCAGCCTTAACGACCATGACAGCATCGTTGACACTCAGATCGCCAACGCCATCGACGAGCATCTTCGCGCCATCGACAGGCTCTGCCGTTTCGGCATCGACGGTGGTTTCGGTAAGAAGCATCCGGTTAAGGAGTACTAGCCTTCCGCATGGCCATGGAAGTAAAGTAGAAGAGGGTCGAATCCGAAGCAGTTCCCGGACAATTGGCGTCCGGCCAGACACTTTGGTTCGACCCTTTCTTCCAGGATTCTGTAACAGCTGATTGAATTGCAACGCGCTAGGGCAGGACAGTTCAAAACTAGCGGGGCGTGTCGCCGCGCGAGTAGTCACCGCGATCGACGACGCGATCGTCCATCTGTCGCGACACGGCGCTACCGCCGTGCGCCTGGCCGGTGGCGCGGACGCGGTCGTCACCGGCATCGGGAACGGAGCCGGCATAGCGGTTGCGAATCTCCCTTGCGTAGCCGCGGCGCGCAAGGAGCTCGTCGCGAACCGCGGGATCTTCGAGCTACTTCACTTCAAACCTTAAGAGCCTTCTCTCTGGCAGATCGGTCATCTTCATCGTATAAGTCCCAGGAAAAGCCTTCTCAAAACGGACGGTCTCGTAACCTTCGAAATAGTCGTTGGTGTTTTGCATCATGAATGGGACGAGCAACTCGTTCTCCGCCCCAACCTGTACAGCAAACGCAGCAGAGCCGCCCAGAGCCGGCATTGCCTGTGTTATCAGATCGGTATTGACCACAAAGTCATAGTTTGGCGCAGACTCCGGCACCAAATGCCAAACATACGTTTTGATTCCGCCTTCGACATTGTCCTTATTCCTGACACGCATCTTTACGGCGATAACACACGTGATGTCGGCGTCCTTCAATTTCGTTTTCGTATCCACGATGCCATATTTTGAATAATCATCATGCGCACGCTTGAGATACTCGCGCGGCGTGAGCAGCTCTGCCCCGTCTATGCAAAACGAATACCCGTCAGTCGCCACATCCTTCGACCCCAGAAACGCCCCATCCATCGAGAGCCATTCGCCCTCCGCATAATATTTCTCAGGAATGACCGTCCGGTTCCCGTTAACGACGCTCACCATCATGCCCGCAAGGCCAGTAACAGCACAGCCGAAAAGCGCGAGCGCCGACCTTCTCGTCCACATGGCCTTCTTCATCGCGCTCACGACCTTTCCCGAACTTTCACAACGGCACCGTCGCGCATGCAGTAAACCCGATCGGCCAGCTCCTCGAGCACCTCTCCGTCATGGCTGGACAGAATAACCTCGCGACCCGTTGATGCCGCCATCGCCACAACGCGCTTGAGCATTTCCACGCCCGCTTCGTCGAGGGCATTTGTTGGCTCATCGAGAACAAGCAGCTTCGGCTTTTCCATAATTGCCGCAGCTATCCCCAGACGTTGCTTCATCCCAAGCGAGTATGCTCGGAACTTCTTTTTTTCGTCTGCATCGAGCCCCACGAGCCGCAGGGCAGAGCGAATGTCCTCGGGGGTGGCAACGCCCTTGATCTGAGCGATGAGCTCCAGATTGTCGTAGCCAGACAGATATCCCAAAAAGGAAGGCGCCTCGATCAACATCCCCAGACTCGGCGGGAACGAGATGTCCGCCCCAAGCCTTTGGCCATCGATAGAGATTTCGCCTTCGGTAGGCTTGATCAATCCGCAGACCGCTCGCATAAGCATGGTCTTACCCGAACCGTTTATCCCCTGAAGCCCAACCACAGTCCCAGGGTCAACCTCGATGGACACGTTGCGCAGAACATCGTTTTTGCCCATGCGCTTCGATACGTCCCTAACGATCACGCTCATATCTTGTCCCCCTTTTCTATAAGGTCGGCCCTTCGAAACCACAGTCCGCCCAACGATAGGCATAACGACATAATCACAATTGAAAACAAGACGCTCGAGCCCGTCGCGATTCCCTCTTTGACAATTCCGCCCCAGCGCAACAGCATTAGGGCGTTGCCTAACAGCACCCAATGCCGCGCAAATGCCGAACAGATCAGGTAGCTCATTAAAACCACAAACGAGACCGACGGCCCAAGTACAAAGCCAATCACTGCCTGCGCAAACGCAAGCGCCTCGAAAGCAAATAAGAGACCTATGAAAAACGGCAGCGCATCTGCCTCGGTAGCTTTGAGAAACCACGGCGCCAAATTAGCCAGCTGAAGCGACTCGCCATGAATGACCGCGCTGAACGAGGAGCTCACCACCAAGCTCCAAATCACAACAGAGCAAACCACCACGAGCAGTGAAAATGCCGTTACCGCCGCCACTGAGATAAAACGCGAGGCCCACCAAAGGGTTCTTGCCCGGCATCGAACAAGTGCTTGTAAACCAAGCCCGTGCAACGATTCGGTCGGATAATCGAGTGTTGTATAGAGAATAAGCAGAATGAGGAATAGCCACCCTAACGGAGGCACAAACATGACCCCGGGCCTAGGCTCAAACGGAGCAGATCCGGCAAACACGAGCGCAAGATTATCCGCAAACCCCAAGGTATCCGTCCTGACCCCATACACAGAAGACAATCCGTAGGCGTACACCAAGTTCGCAACGGTCACTGCCGCAATCGCAATAAAAGCAATGATGTTCTTCTTCAAAACGATCCTCAGGTCCGCGGCGACCAGCCTAAACAGCATCAAACCACCTCGCGTCTTTTTAAGAATCTCGCGGAAACCAAAGAAAAGACGAACAGCAAGATGATTTCCGCAACCCCCGCTCGGATGTCGGGCCAGTTATTTAGTGATTCCGACCTGATGCTGTTAAGAATGTTGCAGTTAAAGCCGACGCATGAAAGGACGCTAAAAATCCAATCGTTAACAAAGTGCCATGCAACCATAATCAGATATGGAACGACCATCGCCTTGATTCTGCTGCGAAACACAACCGACAGACCGGTCACGACCATAGATAAAACCCCCAGCGTCACCGCATCGAACAGCGTATAAACCAGCACGTATAACAGAGGCCGGGAATAAAACAGACCAGAAAAATAGCTATGCAGATAGAGCCCGACGTAAGTCGATTCGTCGACTCGGGGGAGATACGCTGGAAACAGTATGGAGACAATCAGAAAGTTCACGAGTAGCGGAATAGCCGTGACCGCAAACGCAGAGAGGAAAGCAGACAGCATCTTCACGTTCACGTATGCATTTCTAGAAACACGCGTGCAGATCTGTGCCTCGTAACCGCTCAAACGCTCGGACAGGCATGACCACGACCCGGCCAACATGGCAAGCAACGGCAGCGAATAGAAAAACACCGACGCTAACAACGGCGCGTTCGCGCTCACAACAATCCAGTTACCAAAGCTACTTTCACGCGTTTGGCCGAGGTATGTCTGAGACTGCAGACCAATGCCGTAGCCAAAAGATAACAGCTGCTTGCGCTCAATTTCGAGCGTCCACCACGCCTCGATGGCAGCTGCCATCGAAATGGCAGTCGCCAAAATAAGAGCCAACGCAAATATATGGTTTCCAAATATCTTGGATAACTCATGTCGTAATAGATTTCCATTCAAGCAACATCGCCCTCCCATTGGGCGGGCCGAGCGTTGCTGCTCGGCCCGGCCCTAATCACAACAAGAAGCTGCGGATTGGCTAGGAGGGAAGTTTGTTAAAATGGCCTAAGCAATCGGGGCTCCACTTTCCATAGACCGTGCCGTATCCGGACTCGGCCCATGCAGTCAGACGAGCATGGCTACGCCCATTCTCACGGACGAGGTTGTATATCTCCCATTTATCCGCATGGTTGGAGCGATACACGCCTTGCGTGCAATTCATGTTGCCCGTTCCTTTAGTGTCATAGGCACCGTCCACGTACAGGCGCAATGGCTTTCCCGAATAGCCTTGAATCCAAATGTAGACTGAGGATGAATCTTCTTTCTGGCGATAGCCAGTTGCGCTCGTGCCAGAACATTGAAAAGCGAATTTTCTATCTTCGTTGTTCTTGCATGTGGCAATTCCGGCATCCGCGCTCTGCGAAATGCTAGAAACCTGGGAAGTGTCAAACTCCTCTTGAGCAAATGATGCGGCAGGTGCACCCATCGACAAGCCCGCAACAATCGCCAAGCCGACTCCGATTCGAGCAATAGCGCTCCTTGGCTTAATCATGGCCTTCTCCAATCAAAAGCGGTTAACAATGCGTCGACGCACGGCAACCTTTGCATGAATGGAGAAAGATGTCTGTAAACACTCGCTATTGAGTTGATAATCCAGGCGTTTACACGTTATCCACCTGCGATAACAATGAAATAAGCTCCGCTTTGTTCTTGATCTTCAACTGGCGATAAGATGCGGATCGCAACGCTTGCACCGTAGATGCAGCATAACCTACGTCCTCCGCAATGGTCTTTGTCGTTGCGCCCTCTGCCGTCATCAGCAAAATTTGCGACTGAACATCAGAAAGGGAGCGTGATGTAAGCAAAGCCAGCTGGCGCGCGCGAGCCGTTTCGGTGAACCCATTCGCACGGTACTCCAAGACGGCCCTCTCGTTCTCAACCGAGTGGGCGAGCGCGATGTGCGTGACGAACATGGGCACAGACCAGCAGACGACCACCGTTGCCACGACGACATTAACAGCCGAACTATGCCCCAACAGCGACGCAAGGAACAGCGGCTCGAAAACCATCAGATCCTGCGCCATGTTGAGCAAGACAACCCAAGCAGGAACCGTCGCCCCAAAGCAGAGCATCCATACCCCGAGCATTTTGCGCTGCGGACAGCTTCGCAGCACTATATACGTGAGCAGCATCCCCGTCAGTACCGCAAGCCCATGAATTCGCCCCCTAGTTGCTGCATAGATTAAAGCAGCCACACCTATCGAAACCAATGGCGCGATAGCCCGAGTATGGGCATGAACCTTAAACGGGCACAGCTTAACGGCGAGCGAAGCCATAGACGCTATGCCGCAAAACAGGACCGGCGCAGCCATCAACGGATCGCGTATGCACCTCCATGCCGCGATATAGACAAAAGACCATTCCACGGCAGACAGTATCGCCCACACACACGGGCTTCCGAGCCCGATCGCCCCATCCGCTCCATCCAGATCGTCCCCGCGCTTCGGTTTTCCACCCGCGCTGCACAGCGACAGAAGCAGCCCGAGACCCAATGTATAGCTTGCAAGAGAAAAAGCGATTGCATGCGTAACGCCGGAACTCCAATCGCTATCCGCCATTACCAAGGGACCCGCCGCAAGAAGAATAAAAAATGATGTGAGCAGGTATCGAAACAGCCGGCGCGTCCGAGCTGATACCAGCAGATCGTCAGCATGCCGCTGCAGCGGCTCAGGCCCTACAGCATCACCCTCACCTGCAAACAACGCCACGAGCTCGCCTGAGCCCGCAACCGACGCCTTCCCGTATGCTCGGTGAAGCGTTGTTCGCACCGTCGATGGCTTCGTACCCGTCTCCCTGGCAATCTCCGCCGGCGTTTTCCCTTTGAGCAGCAGCCGAACAAACTGCTCTTCTCGAGGCGACAGGGCAGGGGAAAACACCCCAGCATCGAATGGGTCGGACGTGCGAGGGGTATCCGAATTGTTGTCCCGTTTCTCCCTTAGCAATGTGTATACGAAGGCGGCAACAGCAATAGCGGACCCCGTCGACAGTGATGCAATGACCGTGGCATCGCTTGCAAAGTATGCCACCTCGACAGCCGGAACAAGGCCAATGGGAACTGCCACGAGCACAGAACGGGCAAACACGTCGCCCTGCCCCCGACCAAAGGCGCGGGGACAGCAAAGCAGCGGGACCGCAGCCAATACGAGGTAGACCAGAGGAATTAAAAGCACGATGCCAATTGATGCGGGCGTTACAGAGGGCATCCCCCATGGCTCGGGAACGACTCTCCATGAAACTCGACAGCAAAACAGCAGGCAAGACAGGACAACTATTGTTTCTGCAAAAAGCGCGCTCTGCGATCGGCGGGTCCCCCTTTCGCCGTCCCGCGCCGCCCCCCGTATCAAAGAAGAGCCCGCCGTATCCCAAATTACATATGAGAGGAGCAACGACCCAGTGAAGCACAAGGTACACGAAACACCATGCAACAACCAGATTGGTGCAAACACGATTGGGATAGAATCTCCGCGAGCATAGAAGGCCAAGTCGACCCATTCGGGAACCACCACGATAGCAGCAAGGAAAACGCCGAAGACGCCAAGGCGACCCGGCCGTCTTATTTCTCTCCCCTTGCGGAGCGCAACACCATGACCAAACGCCGCGAGGCATGCGCCGAGGATAACGAGCCAGGTCATTGCACCTGATGCCAAGCCGATTGAAGATGAAAACCGGTGATAAGGGGTAACCGCCATTACGATAAGCACAATGGCGCAGGCAGATGTGGCAGAACGGCGGGAAAAGAGCATATGGCCTCCATAGCATGTCATTATATCGCTCGATCCACTCATCTATCTCCATGCCCACACCGGCCAACATCAACGGTTAACGCATACTCCAATCCGAACCAGATCACGGGCCAATTTTCCGCAGCCCCCGCCCCAAAGCGGGATACGGTTTCCTTTTGAGCGCCGGTTCGGAAAATGCATCCCGTTTTAGGCCGAAAACTGGGACGCGCGGGCAGGAGCTATGCAAAGATAGCGGCCGTTGGCCTTGCGATCGGTCTTGCAATGGCGCTGTGCGCATCATTCGCGAAGTATAGGTCCGAGTTAAAGATTTCTGTTGTCTGGTTCATCTGCCAAATAATCGCTTGGAATATAGTCGACGTGATAACGCTTCTCTAATTTCTCGATGAACCGGTCGACCTTTCGAGCATTTTGATAAACCTTTTCAAGCGTTCGGAAAACAGCTTTCTCGTTGTACGCGGGAAGCCCTTGGGCGTTCACAAAATACATCAGCTGATTGAGGTTTGTTCCTTCCTTCAATAACTCATGATGGAGTTTTTCAACTTCCGCGATGTCAAAATTGAATGATTCGATCTTTCCGTAAATTGCGCTGCGGCGAACCAGTTCGCTTGCAGAAATGCCGAGCGCCGCTGCACGCTGCTCAATTGCCTTTTTTTCTGGAGCAGTGAGCATTACTTGGAACGGAATACTCCTTTTTTCAGAAATCGGCTCGCCACGTTCATCGGTTTTACGCGATGCCTGTGCTCTCCTGTAATCCTCCTGTTGCTTATGGAGGGCCTTTTTCTTCCGATCAAGAACTTGCATTTCGTCATCGAGATCATCAAGTGAGATTTCCCGATGAATCAGTACGGATCGAATCAACTCAGCTTCCGTACAACCAGCTTGTTCGCAAAGTTGTTGATAGATCTCTTTCTCTTCAGGAGAAACGCGAGCCTTTACGAATTCATTTCGTGCCATTTTTCTACTTTCTCCGGAGTGGCCTCCGGAAAAGTAAGCAAGAAACTGAGGATTGGCATCCGTCACCTCTTGCTATGGTTGCCTAATTTTTTAGAAAGAGTGAAACCAACCCGCAAAAAGCGTGCTGCGTTCACTCTTTCCCTTTTCTCCGTGACAGGAGAAAAGCAAGATTCGTAAATCATGATAACAGGGACTACGGGCCCGGTTATCATGATTTATGTACATCTTGCAATCTCCGGAACGGTGATTGGGCGAAACGCAGTGTAGACGTGGAATGA
>CBCTZJ010000040.1:0-16510 GCA_965151385.1 uncultured Collinsella sp.
AGTAGCTCTGCACGTCGAACGCCTCGGAGCCGCGGCGGCCCTCGGCCATGCCGTACCGGATGAAGTGGCGGAGGACGGCGCCGTCGTCGAGCATCGTCACGCCGCCGTTGGTCGTCTTGGTGTATGCCTTCTCGACGTCGTCGTTGCGGGAGAGGTAGTACCCGGGGTCATAGACGGGAGCGTAGTCCACGCCGCCCGACGAGGTGCGAAGCCCCTTGATCTTGGAGCAGCCGGTAGCGTGGCGCCCCTCGGACTTCCCGTAACTCATATAGTGCTCGTAGTACCTTGCGAGGTCGGTGCCGTAGGCGGCGCGGAGGTCGGGGTACTCGTTGTAGTAGCTCTGCACGTCGAACGCCTCGGAGCCGCGGCGGCCCTCGGCCATGCCGTAGTTAATAAAATGTTGGAGGGCCTTGTCCTTATCGTTGTTGGACCATTTAGCGACATCAGGATTATTCTTTAGGTAATAGTCAGCATCAAATACAGCAGAGTAATCCATCCAACTAGAACGCGGGAATTGAGCAATAATCGCATCGGCGTCAGCTTCCCCCAGACGCTTGCAACCAGCATCGCTAAAGTATTTCCAAACGTCACCCGAATTAGAAATAAAGCCATGCTCGATCAAGATGCCAGGGATCCCCTGCTCGCGAGCACAGCGAATAACGGCAAATTCGTCACCAACCGTCATCTGAAACACGCCACGATAGGTCAAGCCAAGCGCAGACAAATTATTCATTACTTTTTGGGCAAGCTCGACAGAGGCTTTCGTATAGCTCGTGCCATTGGCCGTAGGCGCGTAAACCTCAGCACCATGCGCCGCAGAACTACCAGAGTTAATATGAAAACTCACAAAAGCTTGTGCACCCTGCTTTACGCATCGCTGAACGCGGTACAGAAAATCGTTGCTGCCATAAGATCCACTTTGTCCTCGAGACATCACGACCTTAAAACCATATCGCTCCAGCTTGGCCTTACAGGCAACAGCAATCTTCCAAGTAAGATCCGCCTCGCTCTTCCCATTACCTTGAGCGCCGGGATCAACGCCGCCATGGCCAGGATCAAGAGCAATAACATACGCACCGTTCACAGCAGTACCGGCAAGAGAGAGAGACTGCTCCCCATTTGAGGCGGTAAGTGCGTCGCCAATCGTGGCAGCCTGAATCGCATTGCCAGAATCATCTGAATAATAAACAGACGAATTAGCACTGCCTTCGGCGAGGCCGTCGTCCACAGCGGCATTCGCATCAATGTCGAACGCATATCCACATTGCATCAAATCGACACTGTGTTCCGTGGCATCGCCTTGCAGATGATAGGAGATCGAAATCAAATCATATCCGCACTCGGCATAATCCTTACCGAACTGAAATGCGGCAGCATTGCCGCTGACGGCCATCGCACTAACAGAAAGGGAGTTACCAGTTGTGGATTCCAATTCAAGAGTCGCATCTGTGAGTACATCAGAATCGTTAGGGGTAGCAAAAGCAATCACCTGGTCCACACCGACTGGAAGCTGCGGATAGGCGATATAGAGATACTGATACGAATCGGTTAAAACGTCGCCGTTCCCATCCGCCACAACGGAAGAGTCATTTTCTTCTGCGGCAAGATTGTCAGAGTCGACCTGATTCTTATTGGAGGGCGAGGAGGCGGGGTCGTTAGTCGAGTTTGAATTGCTCTCAGAATCCGCGACTTCAGCAGTTGAATCCTGCTGAACAGGTTCACCGTTGATTGCATAGGCAGTGGCGACAGGCCCGATCAGCGGATTAAGTCCAATAACTAACGCCGCAACGAAAGTCGCAAGAAGTAGCAGATGACGTTTCATACCAACCCCCATCAGATACAAGTACAGGTGATGCTCTCGAAATTATAAGGCAGGTGGAGCCCATGAGCAGCAAGCCAACCGCAAAAGCACTTCCCGGAAAAACAAAGCAAATATAGAGGGCTACAAGTTAGATCGATTTACATGTATATTAGCCCACGCAATCCATCAGGCCATAAATCAAAACAAAAAACAGCATTCGATGTTAGCCGCCTTTTTTGACCTGATTTACGCGAGGCTACGACGAAGAACAACGCAACGGTTTTAGTTGCCTTCACCCAAATGCAACTAAAACCGTTGCAAACGCAATTAGGTATAATTCTTCCAAATCGCCTAGAGAAAGTGTTTGAATGCTGACCGTAATCGTGCCTACTTACAATGCCGAGTCGTATCTTTCTCAGGCTATAGGCAGCCTATTAAACGAAAACAAAATCAACCTGGAGATCCTCGCCATCAACGACGGATCCACCGACAACTCGCTCGCCGTTATGCAAGATTTCGCTGCGCGCGACTCACGCGTTCGAGTGATCGATAAGGCAAACCAGGGTTACGGCGCAACCTGCAATCTGGGCATTCGCGAGGCAAAGGGCGACTGGATTGCCATCCTCGAGCCCGATGATTGGATCGAGCCCGGAATGTACTCCGACATGCTTGCCTTTGCCAAACGCGAATTTGGCGATCCGAACAAGCTCGATATTATTGAGACCCCGTATTGGATCATTCGCAACCCCGATACTCCCCAAGAGGTCAAACTACACTGCGCATATCGCGGTCGCATTAAACCGCCTCGGCAACCATTCACCATTCACGACGCTCCACACCTGCTGGCCCATCATCCGTCCATTTGGTCGGCAATCTATCGTCGCGACTTCCTGTTGCAAAACAATATCTGGTTTAAGGAAATCCCCGGTGCGGGCTGGGCCGATAATCCATTCCTTGTCGAAACGCTATGCCAGGCAAAGGCGATCGCTTACTGGCCCAAGCCGTATTACTGCTACCGCGAGGAAACGCCCGAAAAGGCGGCTGCTCTGGCCAAGCGTGACCCCTTGATGCCGTTTAATCGCTGGAACGATATGGTCGATATTCTTGATCGGCTCAACGTCACCGACCCCGCCGTTTGGACACCCCAAATCACACGTGGCTTCACCTATATGGGCATCATGATTGAGCACACCGGAATTGAAGGCCACCCCGAAATCGAGCGGGCGATCCACAGGATGTTCGAACGCATGCCACAAGAGCTGGTATTTGTCAATCCTCGCGTTACTCCCGCGGCCAAAAAGCTCTATGCCGAGTATATGGGCATCGCCGACCCTAAAATCAGCTACTGCGCATACGCCAAGGACCTCGTGGGCGAGGGCTTGTATAACGTATGGAACAAGGGCCCCAAGCAGACTCTAAAAATGATCACATCGCACTTTGGTTCATACAACGCACGCGCTGGAAAATAGTCTGATGATATCCTTCGCCTCGGGAGAGCCCCGTCCAGCCGGCGCTATTTTGCTCGGAATCCTTATGAGCCTTTGCCTCGCGCTTGTCCTGCTCCTCATGGATATCGTACGCAGGGCCGTGGTCGACGCCATCAAGGCCCATGTGAACGGCTAAACGACCTTCTGACTCCTCAGACCACGAAGCGCGCTAACACCCGAAGCAAATAAAACCGCAAATACAATCGCCCAGTTCTTGCAGCCAAATACCGGAATATGAACGATCGCATGGTCATGCATAAAAACGAAATAACCCAGAACAACAATCAGAGGCAGTGCCATGAGCAGCGACTGGATCAACACCTTTCGACGACGACCGCCTTGCGCGCCGCCCCGTATCGAGCAAACGAGCACGGCAATCCAAATCGCCAATACGGCAGCAAACGAAACAAGGCAAACGACGTTCGAGATCATCGCATAACCGGCAGTTGAGCAAATGGCGAACAGCTGCGGGCTCATGCAATAAAACTCCTTCAAAATCTGAGGCCAGTCAGCCTGGGGCAACAGTGACGAAGTCCCATGCGCAGACCAAAGGCCCATCTCGCCCAGAACGTTCGAAAAGACCTCGTCCCAGCCCAGCACAAACGCCGCGACAACCCATTTCATCGCCCAGGTAAACACAAAAGAAAGCCCAAACCCAAAGAGCGCCTGCAGCATCGTGACGACGCAACGCTTGGGGCGCTCATCCTTGGGGAGCGCAATGAAGGCGAAAAAGCAATGCAGGGCGACAACTGCGGCAGGAATCGTTAAAAAGTCAAGAAACGAAAACACGGCGCCCGTCGCTATCGACCAAAGGACAAGGCGGCTTGTGAAAACCCGTGCGTTCGGGGCCGAGCCCAAACGAAAGCTCATGCAAGACATCATGATGAGCGCCACAAAGAACGAGATGCACAGCAGCAGATCACCGATAAAATTGAAAAACAGATTGGTCGAGAACAGCAGGATTGCAAGGAACCCCAACGTCAATGGCTTTGAAAATCGCTTCCGCAAGGCAACGTAAGCGCAAGCGGAGCCGGCAATCGCCAGAGCGGCCGCAGGCACCACGACAACGTCGATACCACCAATAAACAGGCAGACATTCGTAAGTAGCTGCCATCCATGCCAATACCGGTAGTACTGCTGATGCGTAATCCCACCGGCTTGCGTAACGTCATCGATCTCGGCAACAGTCATCGTCTTAAATGGAGAACCTTGGTCCTTTTGCTGTGCGACTTCAATGATAAAGCGATTGTTATCAAAGCAAACAGGACCAGCTGCAACACGGTGGTCGTAGACATACATGTCAGACAACAGGGCAGAGGACTCCGAACCCTGCACATGCGACTCGATGACGGGCCTCGGCAGACAATTTGCCGCGGTATTGCTCAGGACAAATGCGGCCTGAAGAACCAAAAACAGCAACATGACCTTGACGGGAAGGCTATCGGCAAAGGAAGCTAAACGAGTTTTATTCACAGGGCATCCAAACACAAAGATCGCGTCCACGGGATTCGGCACCTATGTAATACCACAATGCGCGCTTGCAATCTCGCCGCGCACGCACGTCAACCAGGCTTGTAGCAAACGTTCTTGGTGATTAGTGGAACATTAACCGCGGGCGCCTACCTACGCTTACAATAGTCATGTCCAATGGGATACGTTGTTTATTCCGCAGGGCCGAAATGCTGCCCACGCGAAAGGATATTCTCGTTCATGACTTCCACCCTTCCCGCCCCCATCGACAAGCTTGCCATCGTTGTCGTTACGTACAAGCGCCAGGAGCTCTTGGCCAACCTGTTCGACTCCATGACCGAGCTCACGGCAACGCCTTGGCGTATCGTGATCGTCGACAATGAGAATTCGCGCGAGACCGAAGCCATGTGCGTCGCATTCAACGAGCGCCTCGCCAACCTGTGGGGCATCGACACCGACCAGCCCGACGCAAAGGGTGGCACCGACCGCGTTATCTACGCGCCGCAGCTTGAAAACGGTGGCGGCGCGGGTGGCTTCTCCGCCGGCACCAAGTGCGCCTACGACCTGGGCGCCCAGTGGTTTTGGGTGATGGACGACGACGTACTCGTCATCCCCGAGGGCATTGAGCGCCTGGCCAAGTGGGCGGACCGCTACGACGTCATCCAGGGTTCGCGCCTGGACTTTGACGGTGGCGCCTTCTTTTGGCAGTACCAGCTTATCCTTTCGCTTGGTATCCCCAACCCCATCGCTAAGTGGGACCTGGGCCCCGAGGGCTACCGCGCCATGAACCAGCTGTGCTTTGAAGGCGGCCTGTTCTCGCGCCGCGTTGTCGACAAGATCGGCCTGCCCGATGCGCGCTTTTTCATCTACGGCGACGATGCCTGCTACGGCTATGTTGCCAGCCAGCACTTCCCCGCCGCCGTGGTTGCCGACGTGGTGCTCAAGCGTGCCCGCGCCGTCTCTAACTGGGATATCGCCGGCAAACGCCAGCTCAACTCAACGAGCGACACCAACCGCTACTACATCATGCGCAATCGCGGCTTTTTGGCCCGTTACATGCAGATTTACGGCGACTACCACCCCATCTTGTTCCGCTTGGGCAACGCCGCGACCTTCTGCAAGGAGTTCATTCGTCTGGCAGCGGTCGACAAGTGCTTTAAGACCGGCATCCCGGCGCTGCGCCGTGGCATGAAAGATGCCCGCAAGATCATCAAGGACCCCAACTGGAAGCCCATGCCGCCTATGAAGGACGCAGAGTAGCGGACACCCCTACAGCCGCTGGCACACCGCTGCCACACGACACCCGTCAAACCCGAATCCCCAGCGCATGCGGCCCACACCGGGTCGCGGTACGCGAATCTTGTCGATGCCGTCGCGCTCTATGTCGAGCAGTGCCTGAACGGCCAGCAGCTCCAGGCCGAGCGCGTCTACGCCGGGGTCATACATCATGTTGACCGTTATCAGCGGACGCTCGTCGAGCATGCCGATCGTGTCTGCCACGTCAAACACGGTGCCCGTAGGAAATACCTGGATGTCCCAGCGATCCGCGCCACGCTTTCGCCTCGAGGCAGGATTGGCATAGCCCGGCAATCCAAAGCAGAGCCCCTGCAAGAGCAGGTGATATGGCAGCTGCGCATCTGGGTTGTTCACACCGATTCCCGCATCTCCCAGGATGCGGTCTAACGCCCGCTTTACCGCATCCTCGTCCCCACGGCACAACCCGTCTCGAAACGCATCGACATCTCGAACGTCCTCGGCAGCACGCTCAAACCAATCAATAATCACCAGACGAAAGGTCTGACGAAGCTCGTTATTGGGCAACCGCAGAGCACGGGAGCAGCTGTCATGCTCCGGTTCTTCAGTCATATCAGTCGTCAGGAAACCGGACAGATACAGCGCCGTCCACAGGCCATCATCAGACGAGGCCTCTAGCCCCGCAGCACCCAAACAGACTGGGACCTCAACGCATCCATGGGCCTCGAGCAAATCGAACAGAGCCGAAAGGCGATCAAGATTCCAGTCACAAACTACTCTACTTAGGCAATCGGCATACCCATACAGATCGGCTCGCACAGGCGCCGTGCAGCCTCGGTCCAGAAAACCGATCACACGCGCCGGACTCGAGCAATAGGCCCTGCCAAACCGATATCCCTCGAGCCATTCACGCGCATCATCAAGGTGTTCCTCGCGCCCAGCATGATTCAGCAGAGCCTCGACCTCGGCATCCGAAAAGCCGAACCAACGGTCGCACCGCGTCGAAAGGGGCGTCGAAAGACAATACGAGCAACCGCGCAAAGAAAGCGCCGCTTCGGCAGGACCGGGACGCTCCCCCATCAGACACGTCAACCGTAGCGAATGGCCCGCGGTGGCAATGGCGTCGAACAGCACGCGATCGAGCAGCTCCGCCGGACCGGCGCCGGAAGCGTCCCTCGCGCTCGCGCTGGGCGACCACGCCGCGTCGTACCCATCAACGAGCAATACAACCTGCTCATCGCAAGCCATCTCCAGCAGCTCAATGAGCAGACCAAGCACCGAGTCAACCTCGTCCGCGCTCGCCACGCCACGCGCAACGCGCTCGATGTGACGCACTTTATCTCGAGCTAAATCCGGAGCCTCCAAGGGCGCCAACAGGCGAGTGCACTCGCCCGAAAGAGCATCGCGCACGACGCCGGCAACAGCGGCGCCAGGCCTCGCAGCGCCAGAAAAGTCCAGCGATATCACCGGATAGCAGGCGTACTCGCCCCGATAGCGCCCGCCGTCCGCATCCCAAATCTGAGTTTCGGCAAACAAGCTCCAGCAAGCATGACCAACCACGGGATGCTCCAGAAAAGCCTTGAGCATCGACAAGTTCATGCTTTTGCCAAAACCCTCGGGTCGGCAGCACACCATAACGGACGCATCGCAATCCAGCATATCGGCAATAAACATAGTCTTGTCGACCAGCGCGCAGCAACCAAGAGCCTCCGCATAGTCGTGCATGCCGATGGGCAAAACCACATCGTCGGTACAGCCGATTAGACGTACGCCAAAGCCGGCAGCACAACCATTATTTGTCTGTTCAGACATCGCAACGTTCCCCTTAAATCACAGCATGATGTCAATTGTAATGACCGCCTCGCACGTACTGATGTCGGTACACAAACAGATCGGGCAACGGTAGCAACATGGGGTGTGAGGGGGCATAACTAATCGTTGCACAACAAAACGGGGCCCGATGCATTCGCACCGGGCCCCGTCCCAACTCTTTAGCTATCTGACAACCGAGGGGCTACTCCTCAGAACCGTCCTCACCAGCAGTCTTATTCTGCTGATCGAGCTTATGCTTGCCACTCACAATAGACGTGGCACCAAGCGTAGCCAAACTTGCACTGGCAAGGCTCGCCATCACGATAAGGTCGCCCGTCTTGGGCATGTTGCCGCCCGAAGACTTGGTCGTGGTCGTGGTGGTCACCGTTTTAGAGCCATTTTGCTCCTGGTTCTGGTTGTCGGCGTTGCCCTTTTCCTCGTCCTTCTTTTGAGCGGACTTCTCGCCCTTTTCCTCAGAGCTAGTACTCTTATCGGACTCGGTCTTCTCGGAATCATCGTCCTTGGAGTCGCCCTTTGCGGCCTCGGCCTTTTCCGTGGAAGTCTGATCAGAATTGTTCTTGTCAGGAGACAAGCTGCTTGCGCCAGCCATCAGCGAGGAACCAAACGTATAGCCAAGCTGCACAACGAAAGAGGGCCTCTTGTCCGTCGAAATAACGGGCGCGTCCGGCGCCTTATTCGAGTCGTCCTTGGAAGCACCGGAATCAGAAGCGGCGTCAGAGTTAGAGTCATTGCTAGAACCAGTATCGGCGGAAGATTCGCTCGAGCCAGTGGAAGAGTCAGAGGAACCAGCGTCGGTCGAACCAGAGGCGGCGCTGCCCGTATTGCCGGCAGAGCTTGAAGACGAATCGCCCGCAGCAGAGCCGTTCGAATCGGAGCCGCTCGAGGAAGAGCCGTCGTTGGTAGTGCCACCAGCAGAGCCATCGCCGTCAGTATCGGTCGAGGGCGCATCCGTATCATTATCGTCGCCCGCACCGTCATCGGTACCAGGCGTCGGTGCGGCGGGAGCAGCAGGCGCCATGCTCGGACCAGGCGCCGGCGTGGGCTCAGGCTGCACGGGCTGCACGGGCGTTGCCGCGGAAGCCTCGTCCTCGGCAATATAGACCAGACAATCCTTGAGCTCATTGCGGTAGCGGTTCTTCCAGCCCTCGTGGTACTGGGGCTGGCTTGCATACTTGCGCGCCACGTTATCAACCACGCTGTTGGAAAGCGCCGTCACAAACTCGCGGTCGGTCATACTGTTAGAAAGGTTTGCCCAGCGGAAAAAGTCCTGGCAGCCACCGGTGCCGCACATATTGGTGATACTCCACACCATACCCTTGACGCAGTCAGCACGACCGGAGATGTCAATGCCAAGAGCGCTCTTGAGCCATGCCTCGGTCACTGCATAGTACGAGTTGTACGCATACGCATCCTGCAGGGCTGAGAACTCAGCAGGGTCGGTGTTATAAGCGCCCTGGAAGGCCTCCTGCGCGATACGGCCCAGCTCGGTGAGCTGGCCGTTCGCATACATTGGGTTGTTCGCGTTGGAAATCTCGCTGCCGCGATCGATCGCGGCCTTAAGCATGCCGTACTTGGCAGAATCGTAGTTGTAGACCTGCTTCATAAACGGAATGAGCGACCAACGACGGTCGAACTGGTAATAGCCCAGCGCGTTATAGCCGTCGCCATACGAAAAGCCCTGGTTGTAGTTGCCATGGCTCTCGTACTTGGTAAAGTACTTCATCTCGGGAGTCACGTTGACAAACGAAACGCCCTGGACCGACCTCAGCACGCCCGAGAAGGACTGCTGGGTGTAGAGACCTTTGTCGATATCGGTGGCATCCGAGGCAACGCCCGGCGTGGGCTCCTCGGCGGCGGCGGGCGCGGGTGCGGTAACGGCGCCAAACGAAAGCGCCAGCGTCAGGCCCGCGACAATCGCGGAATGCTTGGGCTGCATAAAATCCTCCCTGCATTGGTGTAGTTAAAGTTCAGTTTGCAAAGATAAAAATAAGTATTGCAGCTCGCCCGTTGTTACACAACAACCCCTCGGTAAACGGCAACAACCCTCCGCGAAATCTTAAGGAATTACGAAATCTTAAGGAATTAAACAAACTGGTCGTCGGGCGCCAACAGAAGCTCGCCGTAACGCTCCATCAACCCGTCCCTCAACTGGCAGAAAGCAGGGATATAGACGTTCAAGATGCGCCGAATCAAATCTTGAGCGAGCTTGTTGTCATAGATATGGACGTTCGTATTGCGATCTCTGAGCATATCTAGCCAGGCCGCCTCATCAATAAAGTCGTAGAATCGGTAGGACTCCTTCAAGATGGCACGAGGAGACCCCGACGCGGCAAGCGTGGCGCCCTCATACTCGAGCAGACGCTTAAGGAGCTTCCAGCTCAGTTCAAATTGAAGATTGAACTTATTAATCAATCCACTCTGAACAAAATCATTGTTGAGATCCTGATTGGGCGCATCCTCAAGATTCGCCAAGGCACTGGCAAAGTTCTCATATTTTTTCATACAGAATCACACCATCCCTGGCAATTTCATCGAGCAATTGCTGCGACAAGGACTCGTCGAGATTGACGACATCTACATCTAAAAGAGTATCAAGACGCTCCTCGATCAAATATGAGAAACGGCCGAAATCCCGACAACCTGCTACGGCGATGTCAATATCGCTCTTGGGTAAGTTGTCGCCTCGAGCACGAGAACCAAACAGCACAACCTTCTCGGCGTCACATTCCCGAGCAAAAACTTCGATTTGCTTATACACCTTGTCGAGAGATGCCATTTGCAGCCCTACAGCTTAATGTCAAAGTTGATCTCGGGGACGGCGGCCAGGTCGGCCAACGTCACGCCGTCGACATAGTTCTCGATGACCTCGTCAAGGCCACGCCAGAACTTGACGGTGGAACACAGGTCACTGCGGGTGCAGCTGTTGTCGATGCCGTCGCACGCCACCGGAGCCGTGCTGCCCTCGACGGCGCGCAGGATGTCGCCGGCACGCACCTCGGCCGGGTCCTTGGCCATCATGTAGCCGCCGCCCTTGCCGCGCACGCTCTTAAGCAGGCCCGCCTTCATAAGCGGACGAACCAGCTGCTCCAAATACTTTTGCGAGATATGCTCGCGGTCGGCAACCTCGCGCAAGGCAATCTTGCCCTCGGCATCACCGAGCGCCGCGATATAGATCATCAGCCGGAGGGCATAGCGGCCCTTGGAAGAAATGAGCATACCTACCCTCCCATCGCATCTGGGACAACATAACCAGCTTTGTTTGTCCCAAATCTTAAGTAAATGGGACAAACACAACAGGTTATTTTGTCCCAGAATTTGAAAAGTCGAGTGGATTAGTCGGGTTTTCCCTTGACTAACGCCGAACCCATAGTAACTTTATTCCGAGAAGATTCCTAGGGTTTAGTACACCTATGAGTACACCATATACAGAGAGGGACAGCATGAGCGCAAATCCGCTGCTTTCCATCGAAGGTCTGACCGCCTCCGTGGACGAGAAGACCATCCTCCACAACGTAAACCTCAACGTCGCCGCCGGCGAGACCCACGTTCTGATGGGACCCAACGGCGCCGGCAAGTCCACCCTCGGCCACCTGGTCATGGGCGACCCCGTCTACACCGTGCAAGACGGCCGCATCGTCTTTGACGGCCAGGACATCACCGAGCTCACCACCGACAAGCGTTCGCGCGCTGGCCTGTTTCTGAGCTTCCAGGCCCCGGTCGAGATCCCGGGCGTGCCGCTGTCGAGCTTTTTGCGTGCCAGCATCGCCGGCCACCCCGGCCTGGAGATGAAGGGCAAGGAGTTCCGCCGTCGCGTCAAGGAGCTCGCGGCTGAGCTCAACATGGACACCGCCTACCTCAACCGCGAGCTGGGCGTGGGCTTCTCGGGCGGCGAGAAGAAGAAGGTCGAGATGCTCCAGCTTCTGCTGCTGCAGCCCAAGCTCGCCATTCTCGACGAGACCGACTCGGGCCTAGACGTCGACGCCCTGTCCACCGTCAGCCACGGCATGGACGCCTACCGCAAGAGCTGCGACGGCTCCATGCTCATCATCACGCACAACACGCGCATCCTGGAGCACCTGGATGTCGACCGCGTCCACGTTATGGTCAAGGGCCACATCGTGCGCGAGGACGACGCCTCGCTCATCCCCTGGATCGACAAGAACGGTTTTGAGACCTTCGAGCGCGAGGCCGACGAGCAGCGCGCCCAGGCCGAGGCCGCCGCTGCCGAGCAGCAGGCGTAAAGGGGCGACGCAATGACCAAGAACCGCACCGAGGTCGCGGACATCGACCGCAGCCTCTACGACTTCACCTATGGCGAGGAGGGATTCGAGCGCCTCGACGCCGGCATCACGCCCGACATCGTGCGCGAGATCAGCGCCAAGAAAGACGAGCCGCAGTGGATGCTCGACCTGCGCTTAAAGTCCCTCGAGATCTTCAACCGTTTTCCCGACCCGACGTGGGGCCCCTCCATCGAGAGCCTGGACATGGACAACATCGTCACCTACGTCAAGCCCAACACCGACCAAAAGCACGACTGGGAGTCGGTGCCCGACGACATCAAGAACACCTTTGAGCGCCTGGGTATCCCCGAGGCCGAGCGCAGCTACCTGGCAGGCGTCGGCGCGCAGTACGACTCCGAACTCGTCTACCACAACATGCAGGACACCGCGTCCAAGATGGGCATCGTCTACTCCGGCATCGAGGAGGCCCTGCACGATCCGCAGTGGGAGCCGCTCATCCACGAGAAGTTTATGACGCTCATCCCGCCCACCGACCACAAGTTTGCGGCCCTGCACGGCGCCGTGTGGTCGGGCGGCTCGTTTGTCTACGTGCCCAAGGGCACCAAGCTCGATTTTCCGCTGCAGAGCTACTTCCGCCTCAACGCCAAGGGCGCCGGCCAGTTTGAGCACACGCTCATCATCGTCGAGGACGACGCCGACCTGCACTTTATCGAGGGCTGCTCCGCACCCAAGTACAACGTGGCCAACCTCCACGCCGGTGCTGTGGAGCTCTTTGTGGGCAAGCGTGCACACCTGCGCTACTCGACCATCGAGAACTGGTCCAAGAACATGTACAACCTCAACACCAAGCGTGCGCGCGTGGACGAGGACGGCGACATCGAGTGGATCAGCGGCTCCTTCGGCAGCCACGTGGGCTACCTCTATCCCATGAGCGTGCTCAACGGCCGTCGCGCCCGCTCGAGCTTTACCGGCATCACCTTTGCCGGCGCCGGCCAGAACCTCGATACCGGCTGCAAGGTCGTGCTCAACGCGCCCGAGACCTCGGCGACCGTCGAGACCAAGGGCATCTCCAAGAGCGGCGGCATCCAGACCTTCCGCAGCTCCATCGTGGCCACGCCTAAGGCCGAGGGTTCCAAGGCAACCGTGAGCTGCCAGTCGCTCATGCTCGACGACCAAAGCCGCTCCGATACCATCCCCGCCATGGACATCCGCGCCAAGAACGTCGACATCGGCCACGAGGCCACCATCGGCCGCATCGGCGACGACAAGGTGTTCTACCTGATGAGCCGCGGCATCTCGGAAGAAGAGGCCCGTACCATGATCGTCAACGGCTTTGCCAACCCGGTCTCCAAGGAGCTGCCGCTTGAGTACGCCGTCGAGATGAACAACCTGATCAAGCTCGAGATGGAAGGAGCGATCGGATAATGAAACAGGAAACCAACACCGCTGCTACCACGCTCGAGCAGGTTAATGCGATGCCGGCAGCAACTTGGGGCTGGCTCAAAATGAACCAGACCAAGCTTGAGCTTTCGGACGAGCTTGCCGCCGCTCCCGCCGAGGCCGTTGAGATCGAGGGGCTGGACGAGCAGTTTGCCGGCTCGGCCGACGCCTTCGACGCCGCCATTGATGCCATGGCCGAGCGCTTCCCCGAGCGCCGCGCCTCCGCCCCCGGCGACGCCGCCGATCGTGCCCGCATCACGCCCGAGACCGAGCTCGACGTGCCCGCCACCTCTGTCTACCAGGCCGGCGCCATCAAGCTCGAGGAGGAGCTCTCCCCTGCCGAGGCCTTCGAGACCGGCATGGGCGAGGCTGCCTATACCTACCTGGCCGACCACGCCACCAAGCGCATCGTCATCGATGTGTCCGCATACAAGCACGCCACGGTTACCGTGCGCGTGAGCGGTGTCGATGCAGCGGTTGCGATTGCCGCCATCGACGTCGTCGCCCGCCCGCAGGCAACGCTCGACCTGCAGATCGCCCTAGACTCCCCCGTCAACGGCCAAGGCGTCGTGGGCTCCGTGCTACGCGTGTGCGCTTACGAGTACGCCACTGTCAACGTAACCTGCACGCAGACGCTCGATGACAGCTGGATCGCGCTCGACGACACCGGTCTGTTCCTGGACGAGGGCGCGCGCGTCAACGTGCAGCACACCGTCCTGGGTGCCGGTGCCAGCGCCACCGGCCTTGCCGGCGACCTGCTGGGCGACACCGCCAAGGTAACGATCGATACCGATTACCTTGGCGCCCGCGAGCAGGTGCGCGACTTTAACTACGAGCTGCGCCACCGCGGCCGCAAGACCGAGTGCGAGATCGACGCCAACGGCGTGCTGACCGGTACGTCCAAGAAGGTCTACCGCGGCACCATCGACCTCGTGCACGGCTGCAAGGGCGCAACCGGCACCGAGCGCGAAACCGTGCTGCTGGCCAACAAGGGCGTCGACAACAAGACCGTTCCCGTCATCCTCTGCGACGAGGACGACGTCGCCGGCAACCACGGCGCCACCATCGGTCACGTCCGCGACGAGCAGCTGTTCTACCTCGCCTGCCGCGGCCTTGACCAAAACGCCGCCGAGGACCTGTTCATCCGCGCCAAGCTGGAGGACGCCGCGCTTTCCGCCATCGACGAGCGCACCCGCGCCGCCGTCGTTCGCTTGGGCAACAACCTAATCGACAACTTTGAGGAGGAGCTCGCATGATCGACACCGAGCACGTTAAATGCGATACCTGTACTGCCCCCGAGCCCATGGAGCTCGACGCCAGCGACGAGGCCTCGCGCGGCTGGCCTACCGTCGACATCGAGACCAATCCCTACAAGGCGCAGTTCCCGCTGTTCCAGCAGCACCCCGAAATCGCCTTCCTCGATAGCGCCGCTACCGCACAGCGCCCCGCCTGCGTGCTCGACGCCGAGCGCGACTTCTACCAGCGCATGAACGCCAACCCCCTGCGCGGCCTGTACTCGCTGTCCGTCGAGGCCACCGAGGCTATCGCGAAGGTGCGCCAGCAGATCGCCGATGTCATCGGCGCCCCCCAGGCCAACGAGGTCGTCTTCACCCGCAACACGAGCGAGTCGCTCAACCTGGTCGCCAAGAGCTTTGCGCCCACGGTGCTGGAGCCGGGCGACGAGGTCGTCATCACCATCATGGAGCACCACTCCAACCTGATCCCGTGGCAGCAGGTCTGCCGCGAGACCGGCGCCAAGCTCGTCTACCTCTACCCCACCAAGACCGGTCAGCTCACGACCGAGGAGGTTCTGTCCAAGGTGGGCCCCAAGACCAAGATCTTGGCTGTGGGTCAGGTCTCTAACGTCCTGGGCGTCGAGAACCCGGTCAAGAATCTCGGCAAGCTCGTGCACAAGTACGGCGGCTATCTGGTCGTCGACGGCGCGCAGTCGCTGCCGCACATGCCGGTCGATGTGGCCGATCTGGGCGCCGACTTCTTTGCCTTTAGCGCGCACAAGGCCATGGGCCCCATGGGCATCGGCGTGCTGTGGGGCAAGATGGACCTGCTCAACGCCATGCCGCCCATGCTCACCGGCGGCGAGATGATCGACTCGGTCACCGAGCAGGACGCCGTCTGGGCGCCCGTCCCCGAGAAGTTCGAGGCCGGCACGCAGGACGCCGCCGGCATCTTCGCCACGGGCGCGGCGCTTGACTACCTGGTCAACACGGTAGGCTACGAAAACATCCAGACCCGTGAGAAGGCACTCGTCCACTACCTGATGGGCGAGCTCATGCAGCTCGACTTTGTCCAGATCATCGGCTCCATCTATTGGGACAACCACCACGGCGTCGTCAGCTTTAACGTCAAGGGCATCCACCCGCACGATGTCGCGAGCATCATGGATATGGACGGTGTCTGCATCCGCGCCGGTCACCACTGCGCGCAGCCGTTGCTCACCTGGCTAGGCGTCGAGAACCTTGCCTGCTGCCGCGCCAGCGTGACTTTCTACAACGACAAGGCCGATATCGACAAGTTTATCGCCGGCCTGCATCACGTTTGGAGCACGTTCAATGGGTAATCTGTACACCTCCACCACGTTTATGGAGCACAACTCGCATCCCGACTATAAGTACGAGATGGATGCCCCCACGCACGAGCACGACGGCATCAACCCCAGCTGCGGCGACGAGCTCACCTTGCAGCTGCGTGTCGAAAACGGCGTGATCGAGGAGGCCTCCTTTACCGGTCACGGTTGTGCCATCAGCCAGGCCAGCGCCGACATCATGGCCGATCTCATCACCGGCGAGACGGTCGAGGAGGCTCGTCGTCTGGCAGGGCTTTTCCTCGCCATGATCCGTGGCGAGCAGCTCTCCGAGGAAGACCTGGAAGACCTGGACGAGGCCGCCCAGCTCCAGGACATCTCGCACATGCCCGCCCGCGTCAAATGCGCCGAGTTAGCCTGGCGCACCCTCGACGGCATGCTC
>CBCTZJ010000041.1:0-16493 GCA_965151385.1 uncultured Collinsella sp.
CACCTCCATCCATACAAAAAAGAAGCGGGGCCGAAACCCCACTTCTTTCAATTACAACTTCATTTGCAAACAAATTATACCAATACCTGCGAAAACGTGCAAGCGTCAAAGAAATTCGCAGGTCAGCGCGCCCACAGCATCTCCACAAGAATAGGACAATTGACCGAAGACACCTAGGCAGGTACATGCAAAACGAGGGACGACCCAGCTGGATCGTCCCTCGTCTTTTATGCGTCAGTTATGCTCGCAGTGCTTACTTGACCACCAGGTTGACCAGCTTGCCGGGCACGCAGATGGCCTTGACGACCGTCTTGCCCTCGAGCCACTTGGCAACAGCGGCCTCGGCGGCAGCCTGCATATCCTCATTGGAGGCATCGCGAGCCACGTCGATGCGGCCACGGACCTTGCCGAGCACCTGGACGACAATCTGCACCGTATCCTCGATGGACTCGGCCAGGTCGAACTCGGGCCAAGCGGCGGTGTAGGCGTTGCCCTCACAGCCGAGGGCCTCGTGCCACAGCTCGTCGGCCCAGAACGGGCAGATGGGCGCCAGGACGCTCACGATGTCCTTGGCCACGCCGTAGCACAGGGCCTTGTCGCGGTCAGCACCCTCGGTGGCGTTGAGGTAGGCGCTCGCCGCGTTGACGAGCTCCATGACGGCCGAAATCGCGGTGTTGAACTGGCCGCGATCGAAGTCCTCGGTGCACTTGGCGATGGTGCGGTGACGCTCGCGATAGAGCTTCATCGCGGTCTCGTCGAGCACGGACTTGTCGAAGGCCACGTTGGCGTCACCCGACTGGACGAGCTGCCACACGATACGCCAGGCGCGCTTGATAAAGCGGTTGGCGCCCTCGACGGCCTTGGGGTCCCAGTCGAAGTCCTTCTCGGGCGGGGCGATAAACAAGATCGCCAGACGCATGGTGTCGGCGCCGTAGGGCTCGATAACCGAGCTCGGGGGCACGACGTTGCCCTTGGACTTGGACATGGTGTCACCGTTCTCGTCCTTGACCATACCCTGGCACAGCAGGTTGGTGAAGGGCTCGTCCACGCTCAGCAGGCCCAGGTCGCGCAGGGCCTTGGTAAAGAAGCGGCTGTAGAGCAGGTGCAGAATAGCGTGCTCGATGCCGCCGATGTAGTTATCGACGGGCATCCAACGGTCGGCTGCCTCGCGAGAGAAGGGCAGCTCGGTGTTGTGCGGATCGGTATAGCGCAGGTAATACCAGCTGGAACAGGTGAAGGTGTCCATGGTATCGGTCTCGCGCTTAGCCGGGCGGCCGCAGACCGGGCAGGTGGTCTCGTAGAAGTCCTTGCACTCGGCGAGGGTCTCGCCGGCGCCCAGGTCCAGGTTCTCGGGCAGCGTCACCGGCAGCTGATCCTCGGGCACGGGCACGATGCCGCAGTGCTCGCAGTGGATGGCCGGGATGGGGTTGCCCCAATAGCGCTGGCGGCTGATGAGCCAGTCGCGCAGGCGGAACTCGACCTTGCGACGGCCGCAGCCCATGGCCTCGAGGTCGGCCACGATGGCAGCCTCGCCCTCGGAGTGCTTACCGCCGCGCATGCCGGTGTACTTGCCGGACTGGACCAGCGTACCCTCGGCAGCGTGGGCACAATCCCAGTCGACGGTCTCGGCATGGAAGGTATCGATGGTCTCGCCGCTGGCCTCGACGGCAGCGCGATCGTCATCGTCCAGGATGATCGGCACGATCGGCAGGTCGTACTTGCGGGCAAACTCAAAGTCGCGTTGGTCGCCACAGGGAACGGCCATGACGGCGCCGGTGCCGTAGTCGGCCACGACATAATCGGCAACCCACACGGGGACCTTCTCGCCGTTGACGGGGTTCACCACGTAGCGGCCGGTAAAGGCACCGTGCTTCTCGAGGGTGCCCTGGGCACGCTCGACGGCAGAGATATGCTTGGAGTCCTCGATGATCTTAGTGACGGCCTCCTCGTACTCCGTGCCCTCGACGAGCTCGTGCAGACGAGCGTACTCGGGAGCCAAGACAAAGAAGGAGACGCCAAAGAGGGTGTCGGCACGCGTGGTGAAGACGGTGATCTTGCCCTCGTCGCCCTCGATGGGCTCGCCATCCTGGTCGCACAGGGTAAAGTCGACCTCGGCGCCCTCGGAGCGGCCGATCCAGTTGGCCTGCATCTGCTTGACGCGCTCGGGCCAGCCGGGGAGCTTCTCCAGGTCGTCGAGCAGCTCCTGAGAGTACTCAGTAATCTTGTAGTACCACTGCTCAAGGTCGCGCTTCTCGGGCTCGGTGCCGCAGCGCCAGCACTTACCCTCGGTGACCTGCTCGTTGGCCAGAACGGTCTTGCAGTTGGGGCACCAGTTGACCGGGTTCTTCTTGCGGTAGACCAGGCCCTTTTCCCACATCTTCTCAAAGATCCACTGACCCCAGCGGTAGTAGTCGGGGCTGCAGGTCTTGACCATGCGATCCAGATCGTAGGAGAAGCCCATGCGCTTCATCGTGGCGAGCGCCTGGTCCATGTTCTTATACGTCCAGGCGGCAGCCTGCGTATTGTGCTTGATGGCGGCGTTCTCGGCAGGCAGGCCAAAGGCGTCAAAGCCGATGGGGTGCAGCACGTCAAAGCCGCGCATGCGGGCCTGACGGGCCATGGCATCGCCGATGGTATAGTTGCGCGCGTGGCCCATGTGCAGGTCGCCCGACGGATACGGGAACATCTCGAGCACATACTTTTTGGGCTTGCTGTCGTCGGTGTCGACGGCAAAGAGGTTGGAGTCCTCCCAGGCCTTCATCCACTTGGACTCAATGGCCTGCGCGTCGTAGGCAGGGATCTCGTCCTTATGATCTGTGCAATCGCACATATCAGCTCCTTTAATCTTAGCTGGGGTCGGTCGGCTTAGCTTTATTCGCTACTGCGGACAGTCCTGCGCAAGACGAAGAGCACATTTAGTGCTCTTCTTTGCGTGCGGAACTTGTAGCGAACAAAGCTAAGCCGCCCGACCCTAAGGTTGACTCGACTGATAATAGCAAATACAACAAGCGAGATGCCTGCGACTTGCAGGCATCTCGCTTTATCTAAATAACGTGGTTGATGCTCAACCTTTGATATGCTGCTCTTACCTTATCGATAGGAAACACTCTGCTGGGAGTCTTTCACGACAACGTCGTGAGCGCCGCCTTCGACGATGGAGGTGGAGCTGACCAGCGTTAGGCGTGCCTTTTCCTGGAGCTCGGGGATCGAGAGGGCACCGCAGTTGCACATCGTGGACTTGACCTTGTAGAGCGTGCCGCCCACGCCGTCCTTGAGGGAACCGGCGTAGGGAACATAGGAGTCGACGCCCTCGACGAAGCTGAGCTTCGCGGCGCCGCCCAGGTCGTAGCGCTGCCAGTTGCGGGCACGCGCAGAACCCTCGCCCCAGTACTCCTTCATGTACTGACCATTGACGTTGACGCGCTCGGTCGGGCTCTCGTCGAAGCGAGCGAAGTAGCGGCCCAGCATCATAAAGTCGGCGCCCATGGCAAGGGCGAGCGTCATGTGATAGTCGTAGACGATGCCGCCGTCGGAGCACACGGGCACGTAGACGCCGGTCTCCTCGTAGTACTCGTCGCGAGCGCGGCAGACGTCGATCAGCGCGGTGGCCTGGCCACGGCCGATGCCCTTGGTCTCACGGGTGATGCAGATGGAACCGCCGCCGATACCGACCTTGATAAAGTCGGCACCGCAGTCGGCCAAGAAGCGGAAGCCCTCGGCGTCGACGACGTTACCGGCACCGACCTTGACGTCCTCGCCATAGTTGGCGCGGATCCACTCGATGGTGCGCTTCTGCCACTCGCTGAAGCCCTCGGAAGAGTCGATGCACAGGACATCGGCGCCGGCCTCGATGAGCAGCGGCACGCGCTCGGCATAGTCGCGGGTGTTGATACCGGCGCCGACCATGTAGCGCTTGTCGTTATCGAGCAGCTCGTTGGGGTTGGTCTTGTGGCTGTCGTAGTCCTTGCGGAAGACGATGCCCATGAGGTGATCGTTGTCGTCGACGATCGGCAGGGCGTTAAGCTTGTTGTCCCAGATGACGTCGTTGGCAACCTTGAGGCTGATGTTCTTGTCGCCCACGATGAGCTGCTCACGCGGGGTCATGAACTCGGAGACCTTCGTCTGGTGGTCATCGCGACTGGGGCGATAGTCACGGCTGGTGACGATGCCCAGGAGCTTACCCTTGGGAGTGCCGTCGTCAGTGACCGGCATGGTGGAATGACCGGTCTTCTCCTTGAGCTCGATGACCTGCTCCATGGTCATGTCGGGGGTCAGCGTGGAATCGGACTGAACGAAGCCGGCCTTGTGATCCTTGACGGCCTTGACCATAGCGGCCTCGGACTCGGCGCTCTGGGAACCGTAAATGAAGGACAGGCCACCCTCGGTAGCGAGCGCGACACCCATGTCGACGCCCGAGACGGACTGCATGATGGCGGAAACCATGGGGATGTTCAGGGTGATTGCCGGCTTCTCACCGCGCTTAAAGCGGGTCAGCGGCGTCTTAAGAGAGACGTTGTTGGGGATGCACTGCGAGGACGAGTAACCAGGGACCAGCAGATACTCCGAAAACGTGTGGGACTCACCGGGAAAGAACGTAGCCATGTTTCTCCTTTTTCCATGCGACCGGTCGGCTGCAGGCCTCGTAGGACCCAGCCCAACCTTGGGCGCCCAATACTGGGGAAGTATCTTAACGCACTTTGACTGCTACAATGCATGATTTAAGAAGAGCACATGAGGGTTTGACGCAGGCTTTGCGTTTACCCAGCAAACACTTTAGCGGGGAGACGTGGAGCACATGGAGTACAAGACGACGGCAAAGCTGGTCATTCAAGCGTGCGACAATGATCTGCCGGGCGTGTTCGGCCACGGCTGCGTCTTGCTGCTGCAAGGCATCGCCCGCGAGCACTCGCTCAACCGTGCCGCCAAGAGCATGGGCATGGCATATTCCAAGGCCTGGCGCATCGTAAACGAGGCCGAAGGTCAGCTGGGCTGCAAGCTCATCGAGCGCGACGGCGCCCGCGGATCCACCCTCACCCCCGCCGGCGAGCGAGCCATAGCGGTCTACGAGGAGCTGCAGGCCGACATCAACAACGTCATCGCCACCAAAGCCAACGACCTCATCGCCAGCATCAAAGAGTAGCCAATTTGGGGCTTTTAGCTGCACAACCCCTTCTCCTAAGTTGCGGTGAAATAGGGACTGTTTATGCGGTTAAAGCCGTAAATCAATCCATATTTCACCGCAACTTATGGAGTTGAGGATGATTTAGCTAGTTGCGGAGGGCATTATCTAGGGTGGCGGCCACTGTCAGGGGGTCGTCGGTGCCGGCGAAGACACGGATGGTGCTCCCCTGCTTGCCGCATGGGGCCGAAAGGCGCGTCGTTGCGCCGCCGGCGGGCGATGTGCGAAACTCCCCCGGCAAAGCATCGAACAGCTCGCCTGCGCTACGCTCTATTAGGTCAAACTCAACTGCCGGGCCAAAGCCATGCTCGAGGATTCCCGTTGCAACCGCATGGTCGGGATGCGAGCTCAGCCCGGGATAGCGCACGTTGCGCACCATCTCGTTGGCGGCCAGATACTCGGCCAGCGCACGGGCGCGGTCGAAATGCGCCTGCATGCGGGCGTTAAGCGAGGAAAGCCCGCGCCCAAGCACGTCGGTCTCCTCGGCAGAAAGGTCGAGTGCCAAAACACCGCAGTCCGCAAACAGCGCATGCGCGCACTCGGAAGCGGCATCCACACGATGGCGCTTGAGCTGCGAGCGCGCGACCGATACGGCAACGAGCTTGCGAGGAGCCTTACCGGCGCACACACGGTCGAGTGCCTCAAGCGACAGGACGGCACCCAAACGCAGCGGATCGCACCCAAAGAGTCCAGCCACGGTATTGTCCACCACCAGCAGCGCATGGGCCTCACGCGCCGCCCGACCCAGCGCACGTAGATCGGGCACACGCAGGCCAAAGCCACCGATTGAGTTCACAAACCACCACAGGTGCGAGCCCGCAGCGTCAAACGAAACATCAAAGCCCTCGGACGCGGCGGCAAACGCTGCAGCCGACGGCTCCTCCACCATAGCCACGTCACAGCCATCAAAGCCGCGCGCAAACGCTTCGGTAAAGTCATCCGCAAAGGCCACCAGGCGGTCACCAGGACGCACAATACCCAGCAGCGAAAGCGCTGCCGGCACGTGCCGGGCAGCAAATAGATGCGCCTCACGCGCGCCGGCCCTCAAAGCCCAAGCCTCTTCTAGCTGTTGCACGTCCACGCGGCACCGTCCCTTCACAAGCAAAAACCCACGATGCGGATGTTCCCCGCATCGTGGGCAACGGCTGCAGTATAGCGCCGACAGGCGACCAATCGCCTAGATGCTGAGCGTGTGATAGGTCACGTTCGCGCCCGGAGCATCAACGGTCACGCCATAGGCCTCGGGATAGATGCGCGTCGAAAACACGAGCACGCCATCATTCACAAAAACCTCAACCGACGAAACATCGCCGACAATGCGCACGTTACGAACCTCGTCGACGGGCTCCCAACGCACGGTACGACCGCAGCCGGCAGAAGCGCGGCCCTCATCGGTAAATCGCATCTCAAAGCGCGAGGTCAGTTCGCCCTCGGCAGGCATAAACGCCAGCCTTAGCTCGCCATCAACGATCGCGGTAAACGCGCCGTCGACACCGTCGACAACAACGTCAAAGCAGGTATCGCCGGCAACCTCCAACGAGCCCTCCCCCACACACACCGAGGCATAATGGTGCTCGATCTCGCGCGCCGGCTGCTGCAGCACCACGCCGTCGGCACCGGCTGTAAGCTCACGCGGCACCGTCATACAGTGCTGCCAGCCGCATACCACAGTGGGGTCGTTGCCATAGGTCGGCTCATCGGGCATGCCCATCCAGCCGATCAGAATGTGGCGACCGTCCTCGGACGTAAACTCCTGCGGAGCATAGAAGTCAAAACCGGCATCCCACAGGCGGAACTCGCCCAGCTCACAAGCGTCATTGCCACCCGTAATGTCGCCCGTTACAGGCATGTAGCCCGCGGCGTACACATTGCCGCGGTCCCAACGACCGCCCTCGAGCCCCTGGGGCGAGAAGGACAGCCATTTCGCCGGTACACCGCCATCCGTCTCAATCTCCAGATACCCCGGGCACTCCCACATAAAGCCAAAACGCTCGGGCGTAGACACGCGGCTCTCGAGCTCCCAGCTCAGCATATCGGCCGAGCCATACACCAGGATCTCGCCCACATCGCGTCCGGCACCCTCGCCATGCATGGCGCAAAAACGGCTCTCGACGTGCGGCCCGTCAACTCGACGACGCGCACCCAGCACCATGTGATAACGCCCGTCCGCGTCACGCCACACCTTGGGGTCGCGCACGTGGCAGGTCAAATCCTCGGGATAATCCTCGGACGCCAGCACCACGCGCTTTTGGCTGAACTCCCGACCGGCAAGGCCATCAACGCTCTCGACATACACGGTGTCGGCGCGACGACCGGAGTTGACATAGTCAAAGACGCCGTCCGCGTCGGGGAGCTTAACGTTGCCGGTATAGAGCACGCGAATGCGACCGTCCTCGACCAAAGCCGAGCCCGAGTACACGCCATGGCAATCGAACGGCTCGTCTGGCAGCAGCGGGGCACCAACGTAGTCCCACGTCATAAGATCGCGACTCGTCGCATGACCCCAGACCTTAACGCCACCCTCGACATCAAACGGCGCATATTGAAAATAAGCGTGGAACACGCCGTCCGCTTGGCAAAGACCGTTGGGGTCGTTGAGCCAACCCGCCGGCGGCATAATATGGAAGTGCTGGCCATACGCGCCATGACCGCACTCAGAGGCGGCAGCGTCAACAGCGGCAACCAGCTTTGCAAGGTCGCGACCAAGTGCATTAGACATATCAAAGTCCTAACGGATCGAAAGTAACAAGGCGCCAGAGATCGGCAACAGATACGGGAAACGCCCGCGAGCATACAACCCGCGGGCACCCCTCAATCAAAAGCTCTTAGGCCTGCTCGGAAGCCTTAGGCTCGTCCTTGTACAGGACAAACGAGATGGCAAAGGACACGACCGCGGCAACCGCGAACATGATTGCGTACTGCACGGGCTGGGCCAGGCACAGCAGGATACCGAAGATGCCGGTAACGCCTGTGCCGGAGGCGGCAAGCGAGGTGAGCGCGCAGACCAAGGCACCGCAACCGCCACCGATGCAGCCGGCGATGAAGGGCTTAAAGAAGCGAAGGTTCACGCCGAAGATGGCAGGCTCGGTAATGCCCATGAAGGCGGACAGAGCCGAAGGAAGCGCCAGGCCCTTAATCTTGGCATCGCGGGTCTTAAAGGCAACGGCAAGCGCGGCGCCACCTTGGGCGATATTGGCAGCGCTGGCGATGGGCAGCCAGTAGGTCACGCCATACTGGGCGAGCTGGCCCAGGTCGATGGCGGTGTACATCTGGTGGATACCGGTAACGACCGTGGGAGCATAGAACAGGCCGACGATAAAGGAACCGATGCCGAAGGGCAGGGTCAGCAGGGCCTGGATCAGACCGAGGATGGCATTCTCGGCCCACACGAAGATGGGGCCGACGGCAACGAGCGTCACGAGCACGGTCACGAACACCGAGACGAGCGGGGTCACAAAGAGGTCAAACATCTCGGGGACAACCTTGTGGAGGCGCTTCTCGAGGAAGGCCAGAATGGCGCAGGCGATGACGATCGGGATCACATGGCCCTGATAACCGACCCACTCAAAGCTGTACACGCCGGGAATGACAGTGACCATGGTCTGCACGCCCTCGGAGGCAACCGTATAGGCGCTCTGCAGCGAGGAGTTGATAAACGCACCGCCGACGACGGCGCCCAGATACGGGTTGGCGCCAAAGGCCTTAGCGGCGGAGTAACCGATCAGGATCTGCAGAATGCCAAAGGACGTTCCCGAGACCAGGTCGGCGATCTTGTAGATAAAGTTATTGGTGTCGAGCGCGATAAAGCCGTTGGAGGCCATAAAGTTGAGGGCGCTCATAATGCCCAGCAGCAGGCCCGAAGCCACGATGGCGGGGATGATGGGGACAAAGACGTCGCCGAGCACCTTAATGGCACGCATAAAGATGTTCTGCCGCTGCGCCGCGGCCTCCTTGACCTCGGCCTTGGTAGCAGCTTCGACGCCACTGAGCGCGATGAACTCCTCGTAGACCTTGTTGACGGTGCCGGTGCCATAAATAATCTGCAGCTGGCCCTGGGCCTCAAAGACGCCCTTGGCGCCGTCGACGTTCTCGAGGGCCTCCTTGTTAACCTTAGTGTTATCGGCAATCACCAGGCGCAGGCGAGTGGCGCAGTGCGCGGCCGAAACAACGTTGTCGGCGCCACCGATGTTGTCGAGCACCTCTTGGGCTGATTTGCGGTAGTCCATGACTTCCCTTTCCTCCAACGGGCGCATTTACACCCGGCCATCTTTGACACTTACACTGTAATCGATTTCAGTTTCATATGTCTGCAATCGTTTTCATAGTAGGGTGAATGGTAGGAAAAAGCCGGTGAATGGTAGTTTTGAGACAAACATAAGGGCTCAGAGGCAGACAGACATGCCCAAGACCTAGACATTCATAAGCTGATGACCGAGCTTGAGTGTCTTGAGACCGCTCTCCCCCTCCACGCCATCGAGCGTGTTGAGCAACATATTGGTCGCCTCGACGCCACTGGTCAGGTAGCCATAATGCACGGTGGGAATGCCGCCCGTCAGCGCGCGCAAAAACGCATTGTCGCCAAAACCACTCACGCGGTGTATGCCCTCGCCCATGCCGCGAACCTCATCGATGGCACGCAGCGCGCCCGCCGCCATGGTGTCGGTCGCGCAGGCGATAAATGAAACATCGGGAGCGACGGAAAGCAGCTCACGCGCCGCACCATAGCCCGAATCGAGCGTAAACGAGCCCAGGCGAATCAAGGCGGCATCGAGCGGGTTGCCCGCGGCGCGCAAGCCGGCCTCAAAACCGCGACGGCGGTCATAACCGGCCGCGCGATCCTCCTCGGTAACTCCAATATAGGCAATCTTGCCGTCCACGCGACCCCCAAGCGCATGGCCCAGCTCAAAGGCGGCCTCGTAATCGTCGTGATAGACGCACGCCGCGCCCTCAACATTCTGGCCGATCAGCACGATGGGCACGCGGCACGACTCAATCGCCCGACGGTGCTCGTCGGTAATCATAGTTGCCACCAGCACAATGCCATCGACTGGGTGGTTTTGGAATAAATCGAGGTATTCGAGCTCGCGATCGGGGGCATTGTCAGTATTGGCAAGCAGCATCTGGTAGCCACGACGACCGAGCACCTGGCCGATGCCGGCGGTAATGCGGCTCACGGATTCCGAGTTGATCTTGGGCACGATGACGCCGATGAGCTTGGTGGAGCCGGTGCGCAGCGCGCGAGCCTGGCTGGACCGCACGTATCCGGTCAGCTCAATCGTCTGCTTAATGCGCTCGGCCTTGTCCGCCGAGATATATCCACCGTTGAGGTAGCGCGAGACGGCGGCGCTCGAAACGCCCGCCAGCTCGGCCACATCTTTCATCTTTACCACGAGTGCCCCTGTCGTTGAAATCGCTTTCACCATGATACCCGTGAAGACGGCATGCGAACCAAATCGGCCCACTCAGGTCGAGCAAACGCCATCGAGCGCGCGGATGGCGTCGGCATAGGGCATATCCACACCATCCGAGAACACCTCGACAGCCATCTCGACCTTGTCACCGCGCATGGTCTTGGACTTGACGGTGAACTTGGTGCGGCCAAAGGCGCGCACAATGTCGTCGCCGGTGGTCTGGCCCGTGTAGTGGATGACCATCATGTACACGCGCGACTTGTCCTGGTGGCTCGCAAAGCCGGCAATCATCACCACGATCACTACTGCTGTGAGCCCCACGAGCGCATACATGCCGGCACCCGCCGTAATGCCCGTGGTAATGGCCCAAAACAGATACAGCAGGTCGAGCGGGTCCTTGACCGCCGTACGGTAACGAACGATGGACAGAGCACCGACCATACCGAGCGAGATGACCACGTTCGTCGAGATCGCAAGCGTCACCATACACATGAGCACGCACATGCCCACGAGCGTCACGGCAAAGCTGCGCGAATACACCACGCCGGTAAAAAAGCGCTTCTACACGAAATAGATCAGGATGCCCATGGCGAGCGCCACGAACATCGACAGACCAATCTTGGCAGGGTCGACCTGACCAAACCCACACTCGGCGGCACCATATCACGCACCGGCTGCGAGCAAAACTCGGTAAACTTGACCTCCATCACCAGTTTGCCGGCTCCAGCACGGGCAATGCGGACAGCGTTGCATCAAAAATGTCAAAGCTTCCCACCGCCGCGCGCGTTCATGTCAAATGTAATGCGCACGGTGCCCTCATCCATCACCCACGGCTCGCGCTCGTAGTCCACGATGGTCCGCGGGCGCATCATGTTGCAGATGCACTCGATGTAGAACTCGCGGCAGAGCGGATAGGGACTCCTCAGCAAAAAGTCATAGTCGACAGCCAGAATCTGCTCAAACTCGCCGCGCGTAAGTGGCGCGTCCTCCTTGTAGATCCAGCTGCCGTACTTCTTTTTGCGCTCAAGCTTAATCACCTTGTCGCTGCCGTTATAGATTTAGAACAAACGAATACCCAAACCCCTCTTAATCGCCTTATTCAAAACGTCGTTAAGTCGCTTAGGCCAATTCGCAATAAAGAATAGACAGGTGCAGCATGCGCAAAATGAATCATTGCTCAGACGATCAATCTCGTTGAGCAAAAGTTCAGAATGATTGATGTCCGCCACAGTCGCAGCTAAGTCAGCCATACGCTCGTTTGCATTTTGCGTCGCCTGTTCATTAGTTAACCATAGCGACCTCAGGGCATGAACGGCAATAATGCAAGCAAATGTATAGCCATCAATACGCCCAATATCCGCAAGCGAATCTCCCCTCCTGGCAACCCAGTCCTTGTAAGATCGCTGGCCAAAAATCACATCTGAAGGAACAAGGGCATCATCCAGAGAGAAATACATCAAGGGATCAAAATCACGGTATGCTTCAACCGATGGATAGCTTAGATATAGCTGACCCATATCAGTGCTATCGCAGTAATAGTCTTGCATTAGCTCAAGCCGCTTAGAATCGAGCCGATTGTCCTGAGGATCTAAGTCAAATATGAGCAAGGTATCAGTAAAACTGGATTCGAGAAGCTCTGTCGCATCATCTTTATCCGGAAGAAGCTCGGCAACAAAGGACCTAAGATCAACGGCCTCAAAATCGCAACCGTATTCTTGAAAGAGCTTGTCTAGAAAGTCATGAACATTAATCTCGACATGAACAATTTGATGATCATCTGCGAGGCTAAAAGTATCAAACATGCGCTCCATCAGCTGAGGCTCGCGTTTAGCACCTTCGACAATGAGCAGGACGTTCTTTACGGACGCATTGTTCATGACTAGTCAAACTCTCCGGCACGGAGGAGCTTCTCAATGTTGTTGCCAAGCCTCAACTCGCGATCGGTGGAATCGGCCAAAGTTCGAATGCCCCCTTTTGCAGAGATTTGATAAACGCAGTCAGGCCTCATTACGCCATTCTTAACAAACGAGGTATTGTGGGTCGAGCACAGTATCTGACACGATGCCTTTGAAGCAAAGAACTTCAAAAGGCTCTCTGCCATCTCAAAGTGGCAAAAAGCGTCAAACTCATCTATAAACAAAAAACTGGCAGACTCGTTTAGCTCAAGCTCAGAGAACAACTTAACCAGGGTTCTTGTACTGCTAGAACATGCCTCGACAAACGGGATGCATCGAATAGGGTGATTGAAATACAGAACAGGCGAGCCGTCGGACTCTTTAATAACGATCAGAGACTCATCGACTCCAAAATTGCGAATAAATGACTCGAATTCCGCAACTTTGTTCTCGCGTATGATTTTGTCGATTACCTTTTTTGTTTCAACCCCTTTTAAACGAAAGCTGTCCATGCGAATCAGCCGCATGTGCGAGACAAATCGGCGTAATTCAGCCAAGACACCTAAAATATTAGTTGGAAGACTGCTCGTTAAATATGAAAGAAGGCTCAACGAAGTATCGGAGAATTCAAAATTGATCCCAGCAGCACCGATTCGTTCAAGATGGTTCTCTTCGAAAACGCCGCGTGCGTTATTAAAATCGAAAATTCGTTTCTTATCAATCGATAGGGTCTCGTGAAGCCAAGTAGTCGGATAAGTCTTCTCATAGCAGTAATTGATTTCGTGACCGTCAAATTCAAAGACATAGGTGAACTGTGCCGTACCTCGCCCGCAGTCAGCATTCAAAAACAGACGATCATCCTGGTCAGAATAATCGAATGCCTTTGGAAAGCCGAGTGTAATGTCGAATAAAGCTGAACCGAAATTCGATTTACCAGACGCATTTCTGCCGATCAAAAGTGCTGTTTTCACGGTTCCGTTTTTAACGTTATTTTCTGCAAACTGGTAATCACGAGAAGCTGCGAAATTAAATGAAATCGGAGTCGAAAAATTCCTATAGCCATCAACAGTAAAACGCTTAAGCATGCGGCAAAATCTAGACATGCCGACCACACTGGACAGCGACAACGCTTCTACCTGCGGTTTTGTTGGGAAAATCTGGTTGTGTTCGGCGATTTCCACGGACCAAGCCGGACATACCGTCGCAAGGCCTCATCACAATTGGATCTGTAAGGAAAAGCCCAATTCCGGTCAATCCCTTACCGGCAACCACAGCGAATTAAGACTGAGCAACAACACGTCAGTAAAGTTACATACGAGCAGAAAATCGCACGCAATTTCGCCTTTTCTTTATTGAGATGTAAATTTTGACAGGCCGAATCTTACATCCATACAAATGATGAAAAGGGGCGGCCATTCAAAAGAAAAGCCGCCCCTCCGCAGGACGCAGGCCCGTAGGTTGACTGCGTCAATACCGCTAGATTCGCTCTAGTATCCTATCGGGTCCCAAAAGGTCAATCCAGTTAAAGACGACAGGCAGCCCAAAACAACATCTTTCATGAACCCCACACCCCAGCAAGGCTGATCAATCTTGTCTATCCAACCAGATACGGCCCAATCACATCGAATATCTCGCCAACCTTGGTTGCAGGGTTTTGCGCAGATGGTTTAACGTTACCCAGCCCCCTATGGTATGTGACGAGGCGCCCAGCACGCTGCAATGCTTCGCCACGCCTATCATCCACTGCCCCAAACATCCCGTCCAGGTTCTTGCGGTACTCGATACCCAAGTTCTTCAACATCTCCTGCGCGAGGGCATGCTGGCAGTCGGACGCGGACATATGCGCGGTCGTGTAGCGAAAGTGCAGAAGAGGCCACAGCTCGAAGCAGGGGTTGGACCACAACGCGTGGAAAGTCCTCGAACCATCAGAGAGCTCGTTGCACTTGCGCTCCATCGCATCAAAGTCGGACGCAGGGAAGTCATCCTTGTCATACACGAGCCACACGTGATCGAACGTCTCGGGCGCATAGCGGCAGTGTTCGACGGCGAAGTCAAACAGGTCAAGCGTGTGTTTGCCGGTTCCCTTAACGACAATGGCAACCTTGCGCTCATTCGCCGCGCCCAACGCCGCACGCACACCCTCAAAGTAGCGAGGCTCGGTCTCCTTGCCCTCGCTCACTACGAGATGACGTGTCATCTGAACCATGCGCGAGCGGCCCTCGCGCATGCCACTGCGCCAGCCCTTCGACTTCTTCGCCACCATGCTAATCCCACTCCTCGATGCGGGTGAGATACGGATCGGCGCCGTAGCGACCGGACAGGTATTGCTTGTCGAAAGCCGCGTTCTTGCTTACCAGATTACCGTTTGCCTCGTGGATGTCGGCGAGAGACCACAGTTGGCTCGCCTCCCCCTCGCCGCGCGCAGCGAACCATATCTCGTCGCGGCGGAACACGTCGTTTCGCATGGTTGACACGTCCTGAGACGAGAAGATGAGCTGCGCGCCACTCTTGTTGACCTCAGGATCCTTAAACAGCAGAATCACATAGCGAAGAAGCTTCGGGTGCAGTTTGGCGTCGAGTTCGTCTACCACAACGGTGCCACCACGCTCAAGCGCTGTCATCAGATACGCAGCCAACCCCATGAGCTTCTGGGTTCCGGCAGATTCCTCGGATAAACGCAGCTCGTACGCCTTGCCGCCCACCTCGTGCCTCACGAAGACGCGCTGGCCGCGCCACTCCGGCGCCCTCTCCACTCTGAAGCCATCAATACGCACATCAACGGCGCGCAAAAAACGCGAGACCTCGGGTGAGTCATCCTCATCGAGCAATTGTTCGAGCATCTGCTCCAGATAGGAGCTGTTATAGTTCAGGAACACCCCGTCAAGAAACCAGCTGGCAGCCTCCTTGACCACCGGCGCGTCAAAGTTGATGCAGAGAAACGACAGGTACGGCAGCCTCGGGTTGAATCTCGCAGCCGTCACGAGCTTACGCAGTGTGGGACCGAGTTCAACCTCTGCGCCCTCACGCTCGAACAGCAGCGCCGTGCGTGACGCTCCCAATTTTCGCCGCCACAGGCCTTCGGACACGATCGCGTCCGCATGCACGGACAGGGCATAGCGGTACTCGTGCTCACCCGCGCGATAGTAGAGCTCGAATTCGGTGGGCTCAGCAGCCGACACTTCATCGAACTCAAACGCAGAGCAACGGGGTATCGAAGGACGGTTACCCTCTGGCGCATCAATGCTGGCAGACAGCAATCTGATCGGCTTGGCCACCGCCGAACGAATGTAGTCAAGCGCCTCCAGCAGGTTAGACTTGCCGCCAGCGTTAGGCCCGTACACCGCAGCCACCGGAAGGAAACTCTGCCCGTCAGGGCACTCTATGAGGGAGCGCTCGAACTCCCTCATCGATGTTGCCTGCATGGAAAGCTCAGTTTCGTCGCGATAGGATCTATAGTTCCTGAAGGTAAACTGGCAAAGCATCGTCCTCAAAATTCCTTTCATTGTTTTGAAAAGATATTTCAGAGTTTTTATTCGATTATAGACCTTAAATAGCATCAATCAAGTGTTTGCAGCATCTGGAGCAAAGGGTACAAGGCCAAAACTCGGAAGTATGCGGCTGCGGACACGCTAATCCATGCCCGCAGCCGCAATGGCGTCAAGCCCCTATCCTCTCGGCGGGAAGGGATCGTGCCCATGGGAATCCTTTGCGCGGATTCTACCGTCGGGACGATGGGTGATTAGCTCAGAGTGCTGATTAGAACTAATTTGACGACCGCGCTTTATAGCTTCGCCCTGGGTCGTCGTAACAAAGGAAGCGCGACGCGCCCCCTCGCCCTTAACCTGCCAATTGCCATCCGCCCGCTTCGTAACGTGCTGGTTTCTACCTTTCATACTCACCTCGCCTTCACGACTGATTGGTTAACGCGCTCACAGCATGAGGCTTGTAGCAAGTTCACTCGTGCCGCTTTGCTTAAAGCATAAATACCGGCGCGGACATAAATCGGAC
>CBCTZJ010000042.1:0-16128 GCA_965151385.1 uncultured Collinsella sp.
TTTTTGCGCTGAAATCCTGGCAAAACCGGTTTTATAACCAAATCTAATGCTTGGTCTGTGTGGGGTAGTTATTAAACCAAATATAAAAATACCACCGCCCCCAACGACTACATTGCGATAGACAACCACGTTTACCCAGATAAAACCGACCAAAATAAACCTGTCCCTTTTTGGCAGGTTTGGACTATGGGAACGCCGATGTTTTGGCAACGCCAGCGAGCGCCCGCCAGAGCGAACAAATTGGCATGAAAAGAGGACGGCATAGACCTTCTGGTCATGCCGTCCTCTTTGAATGACAAGTTGTCGCTCTGGTGGGCGCGCAGCGTCAACTAGTTACGCGGTTTGGTAAAACCGCGTAACCCAACTAAAAACGATTGCCGCGGAAGCCGCCACCGTTGCGGCCGCCACGATCGCCACCGCGACCGCCACGGTCGTTACCACGGTTGCCGCCAAAGCCGCCACGGTTGCCGCCGCGGTCGCCATAGCCGCCACGGTTGCCGCCGAAGCCGCCGCGACCGCCACGGTCGCCGCCACGGTCACCAAAGCCGCCGCGGCCACCGCGATCGCCACCGCGACCGCCACGGTCGCCGCCACGGCCACCGCGATCGCCAAAGCCGCCGCGACCGCCACGGTCGCCGCCACGGCCACCGCGATCGTCACGACCGCCGCGAGGACCGCGATCCTCGTCAAGGCCCATGGCGACGAGCGGAGCGATAACCTTATCGAGGGCAGCCATCAGCTCGGTGGCCTCCTCGTAAGAAAGCTCGGGCAAGAGCTTCTCCTTCTTGTTGGCAAGCTCGACCAGGCCCTCAGCGGCATCCTCAGCAGCGAAGACGACGATCTTGCGCATGTCGCCCTCGGCGTCGTCGATGCGGCCGACCAGATCGGCAGCCTCGGCCTCGGCCATCAGGCCATCGAGCTCACGAAGGCGCATGCCCAGCAGGTCGGACATTTCCTTCTGCTCCATCTTGGGCTTGAGGTCAAGAAGCTTGATGGCGCGCTCGATGTTCGCCATGCGCTCGGCCTTGGCCTCCTCCTCCTTGGAAATAGCAAAGCGACGGCTACGCAGCAGGCGAGCGGCCTTCTGCATCTTGTCCATCAGCTCTTCGTCATCGTAATCAACGGCGGCCTCGACAACCTCGGCCTCCTCCTCGGCGGAAACCTCGTCAGCAACCTCAACCTCGGCAGCTTCGGTCTCCACGGTCTCGACTGCCTCGACCTCGGCAGCCATGGTCTCGTTCTCGGTCTCGTTCATGATCTCTTCGTTCTCGGACATGAGACTCCTTCTTGGCCCTCTCGGGCATCATCGCCCCATTCGCGGGGCCCGTCGCGCACTCTTTGCGCTTTAAACATTCATGCCTCTCGGCAAAACGTCCATTAGTTTATGGTGTCGCCATCCAATCTAGCTGCAGAATCTATGTGCACACATTAATGCGACATGTGCGACTCGCGACGAGCGTACACCAGCGACGTCGCGAACCCGACCACGGCAATTACAGCCGCCACGCACACGGCAGCTGCAAATCCAATCGCCTGGGCAACGTCGGTCGCAGCGCCAGCGGCGCCGGCAGTCGCCGCAGAACTCGAGAGCAGGCCGATAAACAGCGACGGGCCAAACGATGCGGCAATCATGTTCCACGTGTTGAGCAATGCCGTTCCGTGAGGATGCTCAGCGGCAGGCAGCGTCTCCAAGCCGGCCGTTTGCGAGGGGCTCAGCACCAAACCGACTCCGGCATACACCACAACGGTCAGCGCCACGACGACGCCGATGTTCATGCTTGCCGCCGTCATCGAGATGGCAGTCTGTCCCACGGCAATCAGGGTAAAGCCGACCGGCAGCAGCGGCCATGCGCCACGGGCGTCCATCACGCGTCCGCCCACAATCGAGGTCACGGCGTTGCAGGCAATCGCCGGCAAAATGAGCAAGCCCGCAATAAGTGCGGTCATGCCGTATGCGCCCTCAAAATAGAGCGGCAACAAAACGCTCATCGAGAACGTCGTCATCATCGACACCACCACAAGCAGGCACGCAGGCCAAAAGCGAACGCTCGCCATGGGACGCACGTTAAGCACCGGATGTTCGAGCTTGAGCTGACGGGCGGCAAACAGGCCGAGCAGCACAATGGCGGTGAAGAGCGCCACGATACCGGCAATCAGATTGGTCGAGAACTCGCCTACGGAATACACAAATGCCGTAATGCCGGCCGCGAGCAAAACAACCGACAGAATATCAAGCGTGATGTTCGAACGCTCTCCGACATTCTGAACAAGCTTAACGCCCGCCGCTGCGACCGCAATGCCGCCCACCAGCGGCACTACGAACACCGCCCTCCAGCCAAACAACGTGCACATAAGACCGCTGATCACGGGTCCAAACGCCGGCCCCAGCGTAATGCAGGCACCACCCAGGCTCAGATACAGACCGAGCTTCTCACGCGGGGCACAAGACAGCACCACGTTCATCATGAGCGGGAACAAGATGCCCGATCCCGCAGCCTGCAAAATACGACTTGGCAGCAAAACGCTAAACGACGGAGCGACCAGGCACAGGGCTTCGCCGGCGACCATGCATCCGCATGCGAAAAACAGCAGCTTGCGCGTCGAGAAACGGCCGGACAGGAAGGCCATGATGGCCGTAAAGATCGACGTCACGATCATGTAGCCCGAAACGAGCCACTGCACCGTGGTGGCACTCACCGAAAAGGCCGCCATAATGTCGTGCAACGCCACGTTAATGATGTTCTCGTTAAACGCGGCGACAAAGGCTGCGATATACATTACGACGAGAAGCGCCGCAGTGCCCGATGGCGTTACTCTAACTTGTTGCTGAGATTTGCTCCCCATGCATTTCCTTCCTCTTGGAACGACAGTCGCATCGCCCCAGAGGAACAGTCCAGGGCGAAAAATGAGCCCTAGACTTACGCCAGACGCCGTACACGACGAGTCTGACAACATGGTCCAACGTCGAAAGATTGTAACGCGGACGCACAGCTTTCCTTCCGCGCTATTATTAAAAGTCCACGAAAGCATAAGACATGAGGAGCCCGCCATGATTAAGCCCATCATGAAATCCGAGTTCTTTTTGCGCCTTCCTTCCGAAGACGCGGGACCCGACGACGCCGCGACCGGGCAGGACCTCCTGGATACGCTCAACGAACATGAGCACGAGTGCGTGGGCCTCGCCGCCAACATGATCGGCGTGCGCAAACGCATCATCTGCGTAAAGGACGGCAACAGGGCGCTGCTGATGTACAACCCTCAAATTCTTGAGCAGGTCAATGACTATCAGACGAGCGAAGGGTGCCTCTCGCTGATCGGCGAGCGTCCCTGTACCCGCTATCGCCGCATTAAGGTTGAGTATTTGGACGAGAACTTCGTCCGCCGCATCAAAAACTTCTCGGGCTACACCGCCGAGATCATCCAGCACGAAATCGACCACTGCAACGGAATCGTTATTTAGTTCCACCGATTCAAGAAAGCTCCCTGCAGCCAAGCAACTGCAGGGAGCTTTCGATTGTATAGAGCCTCTATCCCTTAGCTTTGACGGTAATGATCGAAGAAGTCGGCGAGGTCTTCGAGCGACTCTTTAAGCACTTCCATGCGCGGCAGGTACACGATGCGGAAGTGATCAGGCTCGGCCCAGTTAAAGCCGCCGCCGCGCGTGATCAGGATCTTCTTCTCGTGCAGCAGGTCGAGAGCGAACTGCTCGTCATCGGTGATGTTGAACTTCTTAACATCCATCTTGGGGAAGATGTAGAACGCCGCGCGCGGCTTGACCACCGAGATGCCGTCGATCTTGTTGAGCGCCTCATACACAAAGTTGCGCTGCTCGTAGACACGACCGCCGGGACGGATATAGTCGTTGACCGACTGATGGCCGCCGAGCGCCGTCTGGACGATTGACTGGGCCGGCACGTTGGAGCACAGGCGCATGTTGGAGAGCATGTTGATGCCCATGATGAAGTCGCTCATGCAGCGCTGGTTGCCCGAAAGCACCATCCAGCCAATGCGATAGCCCGCGATCATGTGCGACTTGGAAAGGCCGCTAAAGGTGACACAGGGCAGATCGGGAGCGAGCGAGGCAATCGAGACGTGCTCATAGCCGTCCATGCACAGGCGGTCGTAGATCTCGTCTGCAAAAATCATGAGCTGGTGCCTGCGCGCAACCTCAACGATGCCCTCGAGCACCTCACGCGGGTAAACGGAGCCCGTGGGGTTGTTGGGGTTGATGACGACGAGGGCCTTGGTCGCGCTCGTGATCTTGGACTCCATATCCTGCAGATCGGGATACCAATCGGCCTGCTCGTCGCACAGGTAGTGCACAGGATGGCCGCCGGCAAGGGTCGCGCACGCCGTCCAGAGCGGGTAGTCGGGGCTGGGGATCAGGATCTCATCGCCGTTGTCGAGCAGCGCGTTCATCGAAAGTTGAATGAGCTCGGACACGCCGTTGCCCGTGTAGATGTGCTCCATCTGAACGTTGGGCAGGCCTTTGATCTGCGAGTACTGCATGATTGCCTTGCGCGCGGAGAACAGGCCACGCGAGTTGGAATAGCCTTCGCAGTCGGGCAGCTGCTGGCGCATGTCCTTGATGACCTCGTCGGGCGTGCGGAAACCGAAGGGCGCCGGGTTGCCGATATTGAGCTTGAGGATGCGCTCGCCCTCGTCCTCCATGCGGGCAGCCTCGTCGACGACGGGACCGCGCACGTCATACAGGACATTATCGAGCTTGGTGGATTTAGAAAAAGTACGCATGGTGGTGCTCCTTGGAATTTGAGCTGAGGGATGGGGTTCGGGCTTGGAAACGTTACGGGGCGATGATGCCTCGCCTTGATCGGCGTCACCGGCAAGCAGCCAGGTAACATCGACCTCCAAAATGCGAGCGAGCAGCTCTGCCACATCGCGCCGCGGAATCGTCTTGCCGCTCACATATTGGCTCATCTGACTCTTGCCGAGTTTTTTGCCGAGCATCTCCGATGCGCGGATTACGTCCGACTGGCGAACGTCGCGATCGGACATAGTCTGTCGCAGGCGATCGCTAAACGTCTCTTGGGCCACTAGAACCTCCTTGCTGGCAAAGTTCAATTTATAGAACACGAATTGAACCAGAGTTCAATTTAGGCAGCAGTATAACGCGGCACCTCATTCCAAAGTTCAATTTCATAAGAAAATGTACCGAACCCCGAGGATTGTCCCAAAGTGGACAACAGGTACGCGCCTTTAGAGATATTCAAGGAGACGAGCCGCCGCAAGCGAAACGTCAGCCGTGCGATATATCGCATTGATCTGCCGATGAGGATGTCCCTCGAGTGGGCGCACGGCAACATCGAACTGGCAGCGGCGCAAGATGAGCGCCGGAAGAATGCTCACGCCCAGGCCGTCCTCGACCATAGCCATAATCGCATAGTCATCCCAGGTCGACAGCTTAGAACGCACCGTCAGGCCCGCGCGACGAAACAGCGGCGTAATCTCGTCATCGGTGCCGCGTTCCAGCAGAATAAACTGCTCGTTGGCCAAATCGGCAAGGGAAACGACCTCCGCGGTGGCAAGCGAGGAGTCCGCTGGCACCACGGCCATCAGCTCGTCTTGCACCAACGGCCGCGACGCTATGCCGGCGCCGCGTGGTTCGCGCGGAATAAAGCCCAGGTCGCAGCGGCCTTCCGCCACCCATTGCTCAATCTCGGAGTAATCACCCATCAGCAACTCGTAATCGACGTCCGGGTGATCGGCGCGAAAGTGCGCAATCACCGGCGGCAGCACGTGGGTCGCCACACTCGAAAACGTACCGATGCAGATTTTGCCGCGCATGAGCCCACGCATCTCATCCACCCGTCGCTGCAAGCGAGTGAATTCCTCACAGAGCGCCTCGACCGCCGGCATAACTTGCCGCCCGTCGGCAGAAAGTACTACGCCCTCGCGGCTTCTATCGAGAACTTTAAAGCCCCAGTCGGCCTCAAGATCGGCCACCATACGGCTCACGCCCGACTGCGAATAGCTCAGCCGCTCGGCGGCGCGCGTAAAGCTTCCGGCGCGCACGGTCTCCAGCAGCACCTGCATCTTTTGAACATTCGTTTCCACGGCACCCCTCCACCCATGCATGAGCTTTTGTCATGTTATCTATGCATTATATTCGCTTTTCTTCTATAGCCAGTTCACCCATAGTGAACATGCACGGATATAGAGGGGATGTCAGCGCATGAACAACGGACTGCTTACGTACTTAGCAGCATTGCTATTGTTTGGCTCCAACGGCATCATCGCCGCTGCCATCGCGCTGCCGAGCTCCGATATCGTGCTACTACGCACGTTTTTGGGCGCACTCTCGCTTGTCACCATCCTCGTCATCACCCAACGCCATAAGCTGCAGGCGCCATCTCGCCCCCGCGAAGCCGTAGCCCTCCTCCTCTCGGGAGCCGCGCTGGGCGCCAGCTGGATTTTTCTGTTCCGCGCCTACCAGACGATCGGCGTCGGCGTATCCTCGCTGCTGTACTACTGCGGCCCCATCATTGTCATGACGCTCTCCCCGCTCATCTTTGGCGAAAAGCTGACCGGCGGCAAAATCGCCGGCTTTATCGCCGTCGCTTGCGGTGCTTTTCTCATTGCAGCGCAAGGTCTAGGCGGCAATATGCCCATTGCTGGTATCGCCTGCGGAATCGCCTCGGCATTTTGCTATGCGCTGATGGTCATCGCCAGCAAGGGTGCGCCACACATCGAAGGCCTTGAGAACTCCGCGCTCCAGGTGAGCGCAGCCTTTGTGACCGCGCTGGTCCTCACGCTCATCACGCAGGGCGCCCCCTCATTCCTGTCCGCCGGCGTCGCCGCCAATATTGATTGGCGCGCCGTCGTCATGCTCGGCGTCGTCAACACCGGCATCGGTTGCCTGCTCTACTTTAGCGCTGTCGCCAAGCTGCCCGTCCAGACCGTCGCGGTCGTCGGCTACCTCGAGCCGCTTTCGGCGGTCGTGTTCTCGGCCGTCCTTTTGGGCGAAGCCATAACACCGGTCCGTCTGATGGGCGCCGCGCTTATCATCGGCGGCGCGATCTTTTGCGAACTCGCCGGCAAACGCGCAAACGCCAAAGCCGGTATCGCTCAAGCAGCACGTGCTTAATAGCCCCCGCTTTGAAATGCTGCCTGCGTATATGAATAATCCCCATCTGGGGATTATTGTCTAAAGCTAACCAATGTGCCAAACTGCTCTTGTATGTATAAAGACGGCATAAAGGTTATCTGTCCTAGATAGATAACCGGATGTCCAAGGGAGTCCACGTGGCACAAAACGAACTGGAGGCAAGCCCCCAAGACCAGCGTGGTCAAGGCGGGCACGGAGCCATTCCCCTCTCCGCTGGCATGTTGCTCGTAACGCTCGGCGTCGTCTATGGCGACATCGGCACGAGCCCCATGTACACCATGAAATCAATCGTCGCCAACAACGGCGGCATCGGCACCGTCAGCGAGGACATGATCTTGGGCGCGCTTTCGCTCGTCATCTGGACCATGACGCTCGTGACCACGGTCAAGTACGTGGTTATCGCCATGAAGGCCGACAACCACAACGAAGGCGGCATCTTTGCCCTGTTTAGCCTGGTGCGCAAGGTGGCACCGTGGCTGATTCTCCCCGCCATGATCGGCGGCGCGGCGCTGCTCGCCGACGGCATCCTCACCCCTGCGGTCACGGTTACCACGGCCATCGAGGGCTTGCGCACTATCGAGTGGGGCCATGCGCTTTTGGGTGACGGCCAGACCAACGTCATCATCATCACCATCATCATTATCTGCGGCCTGTTTGCCATGCAGCGCGCCGGCACCTCGTCGATCGGCAAGTTGTTCGGCCCGCTTATGACGCTATGGTTCCTATTCCTGGCTGGCGCCGGCCTGTTCAACATGCTCGGCAACCTGTCCATCCTGCGCGCGCTCAACCCCATTCGCGGCATCATGTTCCTATTCTCGCCCATCAACCACTCGGGCATCATGGTGCTCGGCTTCGTCTTTCTGTCGACGACCGGCGCCGAGGCGCTCTACTCGGACATGGGCCACGTGGGCAAGGCAAACATCTATGCATCCTGGCCGTTTGTTAAGGCGGCCCTTATCCTCAACTATCTGGGTCAGGGAGCTTGGCTGCTCGCCAATAACTCCAACCCCCAGATGCTCGCGATGGATATCGTCAACCCGTTCTACATGATGCTTCCCGAGCCCCTGCGCCCCTTTGCCATCGTGCTTTCGGCCGTAGCGGCCATCATCGCCTCGCAGGCGCTCATCACCGGCTCGTTCTCGCTGGTATCCGAGGCAACCCGTCTCAATCTCATGCCGCACCTGCGCATCCACTACCCCAGCGACACCAAGGGCCAGCTCTATATTCCGCTCGTCAACAACATCATGTGGGTCGGCTGTATCTTCATCGTGCTGCTGTTCCAGAACTCCGAGCGCATGGAGAGCGCCTACGGCCTCGCCATCACCGTGACCATGCTCATGACCACGACGCTTTTGACGAGCTACATCGCCGGCATCCTCAAGCACAAACTGGGTGCCTGCGTCTTCGCACTGCTCTTTGGCGCCATTGAGCTGTGCTTCTTTGCCTCGTGCCTCACCATGTTCTTTGACGGCGGCTATGTCATGATCTTCTTGGCCGCGCTGCTGTTTGGCCTTATGTACGTGTGGCGCCGCGGCACCGCCATCGAGCGCACGCAGACCATCCTGCTGCCCGTCTCCAAGTACATTGACCAGCTCGACCGCCTGCGCAACGACGAGACCTATCCCGTGCTTGCCGACAACCTGGTGTTCCTCACCAACAGCCCCGACCCGCTCACGCTCGACCGCGATGTGCTCTATTCCATCTTGGATAAGCATCCCAAGCGCGCCAAGGCATACTGGTTCATCAACGTGTACGTTACCGATGAGCCCTATACGCACGAGTATTCCGTCGAGACCTTTGGCACGGACTTCCTGTTCCGCGTGCGCCTGGACCTGGGCTTTAAGGTCAACCAGCGCATCAATGCCTACCTGCGCCAGATCGTTGGCGACCTGATGGCATCGGGTGAGCTGCCGCCGCAGCATCACACCTACTCCATCTACGAGACACGCGGCAACGTGGGCGACTTCCGTTTTTGCATGCTGCGCAAGATGCTCGCCCCCGAAACGGACATCAACCGCAACGACCACCGCGTGATGGCCATCAAGTACGCCGTCCGCCGCGCCTGCGGAAGCCCGGCACGTTGGTATGGTCTCGAGAACTCGGCCATCATCATCGAGTACGTGCCCCTCTTTGCCCGCATGCGTCCGGCAGTCAAACTCGTACGCACCCAAGTGCCGCTCGAAGTTCAGATCGAGGAAGCCGAGGAAATGGAAGTCGATATCTTCTCGGACGACTTGGTCAACGGCAACGAGGCCGGTAGGGACATGAACGTCGATCCCACCGAGCTGCTCGAGAGCGTCGCCGATACGCCCGAACAGCAACAGCTCGACGGCCTCGAGAGCGAACAACTCAACGACGTCAACTTCTAGCGACGTCACAAATCAACGACAGCGGCCCTGCACCTCGCGAGAGATGCAGGGCCGCTTTGCATTGCAGTAAAGCTATCGGCTACGAACGACGCGGCTCGGGAACCACGAGCCTATCGGGACTCGCGCCCTCGGCATCTGTCAGGCTCACGTAGCGAATCGACGGATCCTCATACATCGCGTAGTAATAATTGCCCGTGCGCGCGCTAAAGCATCCGGTGTAGATAGTCTTCTCGAACTTGCCATCGCCCATCCTGGACGCCCCCTCAATCATTACCACGCCTTCGAGCGAGCGGAACATACGGACGACGTTTTCGGTCTCGCTCTCCTTTTGCGGGTAATTGGCATTGAGATACGCCGCCTTTACAAAACGGCTCGGTGAATAGCAGTCACCCGGAATACCGCGCATGCCGGCACCCGCGCCATAGGGCTTGAGCTCGGCGCCACGCCATGTCGCCGTCTGCGGAAAATCGCTTGTGGCAGTGATATAGGTGCGCAGGTTTTCCATGTGCCACGGGAAGGTCGGCTGGTTGGCAAGGGTGTCGACCGGATCGTCGTATACATGCAGGCCGTCAGCCATCATCTCGACCACGATGCTGCGCTGGCTGTCGCCGATAATCCAATGGAGCAGCGACACGCCCAGCCCCTCTCCGGCAGATTTGGCGACAATCACCGTGTCGCGCAGCGCGGCCTCGACCTCATCGACCGTCGAGAACGTCGCTGCCACCCACAGGGGAAACTCATAGGCCGCGATATTGGTCTTTCCATCAACCGGCCCCTCGGCATACTCGGCATAACCCGGGAAATTGAGACCCGCCACGGCGAGGCCCGCATCGTTGCCGCAATCGAAGAACATAGGGTAGTTCTTGTAATCGATGCACATACCGATCACCGCGTGTACCGCCGTCGCGTCGTCGATAAACGAATACGGGATGTGAAACCCGCGCGGCATCACGCGAACCTGTTGGCCGTAGTCAAAGCTCCAGTCGAGGTTGCGGCCCAGATACATGTGACCAGAATTATCGGTAAATCGGATACTCGTGCACATAGCGCCTCCTAGCTTTACGTTCTTGCTAAGGTTATTGTCTCCAAACAAAAAGGCGCTAAACACAAAAGCCCGGACATGACAACAATGTCATGCCCGGGCTATTCAAGCAGGATAAACTCAACCAAGTTAACCCCGCAGGTCGTCTAAGGGGTCAAAGTGCCGCAGATTGCCACGAAAGAGGAGCGAAGCGTACTTAAGGTACGCGAGCGACGATTGAGCGGCAAGGTGCGGTGCTTTGATCCCCTTAGACCAACTTGCCGAGACAGTGGTCGATCATATGCTGGATCATTTGTGCCTCAAAGCCCGCGTAGTCACGGCGGCACTCCTTCATCTTGCCGTCGACAATCTGGTCAAAGGCAACCTTGCACTTGATATAGCGCGTGGACTTGGTGACCTCCTCGTGCGTCAGGCAGCTCTCCTCCATCTTGCTGGCGCCCAGGCCAAACACCAAACGGGGGTTGTAGAGCACGTGGGGCTCGCCGGCGTCGTCCAGATAGACGCAAACCTTCTTGGTAACGCCAATCTGGTTAGCGGCAAGGCAGCCGGCATCGTCGAGCGACTTGATGGTATCGATCAGGTCCTGTGCGACCGACTCGTCCTCGACGGTCGCAACCTCGCAACGCTGGGACAGGATAGCCTCGTCGTGGCAAAGCTCTTTAATCATACGTTCCTCCATAGGGGTCGTTGTAACCGCTTAAGTATACGGTACCCACACATTTTCATACGGAAAATACCGCCCGTCCGCTACAAAGCGCCGAACATCAACATGTGAGGAACAGCAAGGTTGTAAAGGCGATATAGTAAGTGAGTTCGTGTCAATTGGCCTAAACTCGGGGCCGAACAAGGAAAGGGTATGCATGGACGAACTATTTCACGTCAGCGAGCGTAAGTCCACAATCGGGACCGAACTTCGCGCTGGACTGACAACGTTCCTGGCAATGGCCTACATCATTGCCGTCAACCCCGCGGTGCTCTCGGGCGCCGGCATCGATGCGGGGGCGCTCGCCTGCGCCACCTGCCTGGGCGCCGGCATCATGACCATCTGCATGGGCATCTTCGCCAACCGCCCGCTCGCCTGCGCGTCGGGCTTAGGCGTCAACGCGATGATCGCTGGAATCACCACCACCGTCTGCGGCGGTGACTGGCACGTGGCCATGAGCGTCATCTTCCTTGAGGGCGTCGTCATCTTGCTGCTCGTGCTTTGTGGCCTGCGCGAGGCCATCATGGACGCCATCCCGGTTGTCCTGCGTCACGCCATCTCGGTGGGTCTGGGCCTGTTCATCGCCATGATTGGCCTGTGCGATGCCGGCATTATCACCGCTGGCGCCGGTACACTCGTCGGTCTGGGCGACATCACCTCCCCCACCTTCATCGTCGGCATCATCTCCATCCTGGTGACAGTCGCCCTCGCCTGCCGCAACGTCCCCGGCTCGCTGCTCATCGGCATCGTCGTCGCCGTCATCGCCGGTATCCCCCTAGGTGTGACCCAGGCTCCGACCGGTATCATCGCCCCGCTCGACTTCTCGAGCATCGGTGGCCCCATCGCCGACGCCGGCGGCGTGCCTGCCATCGTCAAGGTCCTTACCGACCCCGCGCTCCTCGTCATCTCGTTCTCGCTGCTCATGAGCGACTTCTTCGACACCATGGGCACCGCGATGGCCGTGGCCAAGCAGGGCGAGTTCCTCACCGACGACGGCAACGTCGAGAATATCAAGGAGATCCTGATCGTCGACTCCGCCGCCGCTGCTGTGGGCGGTTTCATGGGCGTCTCCTCCATCACCACCTTCGTCGAGTCCACCTCTGGCGCTGCCGACGGTGGCCGCACGGGCCTCACCTCCGTCACCACCGGCGTGTTGTTCATTCTCGCCGCGTTCTTCTCCCCCATCGTCACCATCGTTTCCAGCGCCGCCACCTGCGGTGCTCTGGTCTACGTCGGCTACCTCATGATGAGCGAGGCCTCCGAGATCGACTGGTCCGACGTGTCGCAGGGTTTCCCGGCGTTCATGATTGTCGCCGGCGTGCCCTTCACCTACTCCATCTCTGCCGGCATTGGTCTGGGCTTTATCGCCTACGTGATCGTCGCACTCTTTAAGGGCGAGGCCTCCAAGATCAAGCCGCTCATGTGGATCGCAGCCCTCGCCTTCCTCGTCTACTTCTTTGTAGCGTAGCGGCAAAGCTGCCAAAGCAGAACACCAAAGCGCGGAGTCGCATCGAGCGGCTCCGCGCTTTTCTTTTAAAGCCAGGCAACGCACGGACGCGCGATGTATTGCTTCCCGAGTTTTGGACATTTTGCCCTCAAAACGGCACTACCGCCGGCTACATCCTGCAGATATGCTGGGCGTAATCGCATAGGCCCTATGAGGATGGGAGTAACCATGGCCGCCTTGTTCACGACCCCCAAGCGCAATGACAAAACCTCTGGAGCCCATTTTGTCGAGCCCGACGTGTGCCGTCGCACGCTGCTCGCACACGGCAGCTGGCGCCGCGTGACGCGTCGCATCGTCTGCGGCCTGGCCTGCGCGCTTACGGTGAGCTCGCTGCTCATGCCGAGCGTCTCGCTCGCGGCCGAGTGGGTCAACGTCGGCGGCACTCAGTACAACACTGCAGCAGGCGACGAGGCCGGCACCTGGGCCTGGGACGGCGCCGACGACATGAAGCTCAACGGCTATAACGCCGGCGCGATCGAGGCAGCGGGCAAGCTCAACGTGAGCTACGAGGGCAACAACATCGTCACTAACGGCGATGGCCGCGGCATCAAGGTTAAGGATGGCGCGAACGAGAACGCCGAGCTTAATATTCAGGGCGACGCGTCCAGCACGCTCAACGTGACATCTTCTCGTGACGCCATCACTTCCGTCGGCAGCATCAACATCGACGGCGCTGGCACTGTCAACGCCACGAGCACCGAGCACGATGCCATCGATGCCGGGGGCGATGTCACCATCAAGGGCTCGGGAAACGTTAACGCCACGGGCGATTTGGATGGCATCAGGGCCGACGGCAACATCACGATCGACAACAGCGGAACCGTCACCGCCAAGGCCACCGAGGATCAGGGTATCGATGCTAACGAGAACCTCATCATAAAGGGCGACGGCAAGGTAGAGGCAAGCTCTATCAAAGACAATGCGATTTGGGCCGACGGCAACATCGAGATCTCGGGTGGCAGCCAGGTCAAGGCAAGCTCCGAGGAAGACGCCGCCATCGACGGTAAAAACAGCCTCACGGTCACGAACGCTTCCCTCAACGCAAGTGGCGTTGGGTATGGCATCTATGTCTACAAGGGCATCACGTTCGATGGCGCAACCGTAACGGTCCGTGCAAGTGCAGGGAACGATGAAGCCAGCGCCCTCTTCACCGACGAGGACGACATCGTCATCAAGAACGGCTCGATCGTGGATGCGTTCGCAGAAGGCCAGTTCTCGACCGCAATCTCCACCAGAAACTACTACCCCAACGAAGCGGGTGGTCACATCTACATTAGTGACTCCGTTGTCAAGGCTATAGCCCGCTATGTCGAGTCCGGTAGCGACGGCCCCGATCACTACAGCAACGACCAAAGCGGCGCGGTCATTCCCGAGCATAGGGGCGTGAACATCGGCATCTTTGCCCGGACCAAGGAGGGCATCACACCCGCGACCATCTCGATTGTCCGCAGTAAGGTCACAGCTGAGGGAGACACGGCGGCAATCTTCGCCCTTGCCGTGAGCGCGGACGGCGAGACAATCGGCACCATCGAGATCGAAGGCGCTCCCATCCAGACGCCCACAGGCGGCAAGATCATTGGCTATCGCAACAAGGAAGAACTCGATGACGGCATCTTCTACGTGGTGGGTCAAACCATCGGCACGGGCGACGCTGTGATCGACTCCCCCTATAACGAAGCTGTCGCCAAGAGCACGGTCATCGCGCCTCCCGAGGAGATCAAACCCGAGGAGAAGCCAGGCGAGACCAAGCCCGAGGGTTCCAAGTCCGAGGGCACGAAGACGACCAAGACCGTTGCAGTTGCAGCCACGGGAGCCAAGACCACCGGCAAGCTCGCGGCAACCGGCGACGCCTCGAACGCAGCCATCGTGGCAGCCGCCCTTGCAGGAACAGCCGCCATCGCCGCGGGCGCCGTGGTGAGCCGCAAGCGCTCGTAAACACTTTTTCGCACGGGACGGGTGGATCGCGGCCCTTGCCTTCCTCGTCTACTTCTTCGTAGCGTAAGGGCAAGGCTGCAAAAGCTGAACAATAAAGCGCGGAGTCGCCATGCGGCCCCGCGCTTTTCTTTTAGCGCCGGTCCCTGCGCCGGCGTGCGGCCTATTTCTCCCCCATTTTGGCCATTTTGCCCTCCAAACGGCACTACCGCCGGCAACATCCAGCAGATACGCTGAATCTAGTCGTATAGGCCCTATGAGAACGGGAGCAACCATGGCAGCCTTGTTCACGACCCCCAAACGCAATGACACTACCGCCGGAACCCATGTTGCCGAACCCGACGTTCGCCATCGCATAGGACTCGCACACGGCAGCTGGCGCCGCGTGACGCGCCGCATCGTCGCGGGCGCCGTGTGCGCGCTCACGGTGAGCTCGCTGCTCATGCCGAGCGTCTCGCTCGCAGCGGAATGGGTCAAGGTCGGCGGCAACAAGTACAACACCGCGGCGAGCGACGAGGCCGGTACCTGGTCGTGGGACGGCGCCGACGACTTGAAGCTCAACAACTATAACGGCGGCGAGATCCAGGCCGCAGGCAAGCTCAACGTGAATTACTCGGGAACCAACATCGTCACTGCCGAATGGATCGAAAGCATCAACGTTTCTCATGGCACTAACGAGAATGCCGAGCTCAATATCCAAGGCGACGAGGGCGGCACGCTCAGCGTGACATCTACTGAGGACGCTATCCTCTCCACGGGTAATATCAACATCGACGGAGCCGGATCCGTCAACGCCACGAGCGCTGGGTTTGATGCCATCAATGCCGGAGGTGATCTCGCTATCAAAGGTTCGGGCAACGTCAACGCCACGGGTGCATCGGATGGCATCAGGGCAAACGGCAATATCACGATTGACGACAGCGGAGCCGTCACCGCCAGGGCTACCAAGGACAAGGGTATTGGAGCCGACAAGAACCTCACCATCAAGGGTGGCGGGACGGTCGAGGCAAGCTCAACCGATGGTGAGGCCCTTTGGAGCGGCGGCAATATCAACATCTCGGACGGCGGCCAGGTTAAGGCAAGCTCCGAGAAAGACGCTGCCGTCGAGGCCAAGGGCAGCCTCGCAGCCACAAATGCCTCCCTCATCGTAAACGGTGTTGAATATGGCGTCTATGCCCACAAGGGCATCACCCTCGATCATGCAAACGTGACGGTCCGTGCAAGTAAAGGCAGATACGGTGGCGCCAACGCCCTCTTCACCTACCAGGACGACATCGTCGTCAAGAACGGCTCCACCGTGGACGCGTTTGCGGAAGGCGAGGTTTCGGCTGCATTCTCCACCAGAAACGATCGACCCAACGAGAAGGGCGGCCACATCTACATCAGCGACTCCGTTGTCAAGGCCATAGCCCGCTATGTCGAGAACGGCGACGGCCCCATCCCCTACAG
>CBCTZJ010000043.1:0-15964 GCA_965151385.1 uncultured Collinsella sp.
TGTCCAAGTAGCGATATCTCGCTTTTAACGAGCAAAACCACCACAAAGGGGACAGGCACCTTTGTGGTGGTTTTTGTTTAAGCGCCGGCGATGACGAGATTTGGGTGGGCGTCGTCGACGGTCTTGGCGAGTGAGGTAGCGACGGCATCGTCGGGATCACGGTCCATCACGATGGTGTCGACGTCGGCAAGCTCGGCAAAACGGTACATGCCGCGTCCGTTGACCTTGCTGGCATCCATGAGGGCGACGCTTTGACGGGCGGCACCGACCATAGCCGCTTTGGTCTCGGCCATCTGCGGAAAGTCGGTCGTAAAGCCACAGCCGGGAACAAAAGCGCCAGGGCACATAACGGCAAGGTCGGCGTGGACCATTTGGAGCGCCTGCATAGTAAGTGGGCCGTACAGATAGCGATGACCTTTGCGCAGTGCCCCGCCCAGCATGACGACATCGACCGAGGGCATGCTCTCGTCGATATAATCGGCGATGGTAATGTCGGCCGTGATAACGGTGATACCGTCGCGCTGATCGAGGAGCCGGACAAACTCGAGCGCCGTGGTGCCCGAGTCGACGAGCAGCGTGTCGCCGTCATTGACGAGCTCGATGGCACTTTGCGCGATGGCCTGCTTGGCGGCGACGTTGACATTGATACGGCGATCCTGCGTGGAGACGGTCAGTCGCTTCTGGAGCGACACAGCGCCACCATGCGTGCGGCGCAGCTTGCCTGCTTCGGCGAGCGCGTCCAGGTCGGCGCGGGCGGTGACGGAGGACACGCCAAAGGTCTGGGCGATTTCTGCTACCTGCACCGAGGCGTTATGCTCAAGCATCTCCATGATGGCGGCACGACGCTCATCGGCGAAAGCACGGTTTGTTGCGTGGGTCATTGCTGCTCCATCCTGAACCGAAATTTGCAGGAATTATGTTGAAACCATTTTCGTTCATTTTCTTTTTAAGTAAGAAAACGCCTTTCGATTACTTATCTTTTCTATAAAAGAAAGATGATTCGCTTGAAAACTTCAATATCGCATAGAGGAATCCGGTGCGATTCCCTTCCGTTTGCTTTTCAAAAACGAGCATCTTGACCTGCGTACCGGTGATATCTCATACGTGCGACACCGTCGATTTTCATACAATGGGCGCAGCAAAACGCAAGGTAATAGGCTTTGCGGACACGTACGCCCGATGTCCAGATGCGGGCGAGGGAGAGGAGCAAACGCTCATGGCACTTGTTACCACCGAAAAGATGCTCAAGGACGCTCAGGCCGGCCATTACGCCGTTGGCGCGTTCAACGTCGAGAACCTCGAGTTTGTTATGGCCGTTTTGGCCGCCGCCGAGGAGACCAAGTCCCCCGTCATCATGCAGACCACCCCGGGCACCATCAAGACCGCTGGTCTGGACTACTTCTACGGCATGGTCAAGGCTGCCGCCGAGCGCGCTTCCGTGCCCGTCGCCCTGCACCTCGATCATGGCGATGGCTATGACCGCTGCATGCAGGCTTTCCGCACGGGCTACACCTCTGTCATGATCGACGGTTCGCACGAGTCTTTCGAGGACAACATCGCTCTGACCAAGTCCGTCGCCGATGCTGGTCGCGCCATGGGCGTGCCCGTCGAGGCCGAGCTCGGTAAGGTTGGCGGCAAGGAGGACGACGGTCCTGCGGTTGAGGGCGAGAGCCCCTACACCGATCCGGCCGAGGCCAAGGAGTTCGTCGAGCGTACCGGCTGCACCTCGCTGGCTATTGGCGTTGGCACCAGCCACGGCGTGTACACGAGCGATCCGCACATCGAGCAGTCCGTGGTCAAGGCCATCCGCGACGCCGTCGACGTGCCGCTGGTTCTGCACGGCACCTCCGGTGTGCCCGATGAGCAGGTCGCCGAGGCCGTGAAGAACGGCATCTGCAAGGTTAACTACGCTACCGAGCTGCGTCAGGCCTACACCAAGGGCTTCATGGCCTACATGGCCGAGAACCCCGCCTGCTTCGATCCTAAGAAGCCGGCCAAGGAGGGTATGCGTGAGATCACCGAGCTGGTTAAGATCCGCATGACCAACCTCAACTCTGTGGGCAAAGCAGAGTAACAGCAAGGGTACTCCGACTCGCTACATATCCCGGGGAGGGACGAGGGCTTAGTTCCCCAATCGTCCTCGGGCATGCAAAAAGCCTCGCTGCGCACTTCGTGCGGCGAGGCTTTTTGCCCCCTGCGGAAAGATTGGGGAGCTAAGCCCTCGTCCCTCCCAGGTTGACCTACTCGAGGTCGTCGCCCTTGTGGCGTTAGGTCTGAAAATAATAAGAAGCCTTCGCGCTGCGGAATGATTTTGGAAACTAAGTACGGGACCCGCCCAAACCGTCCTGCTCAATCGCCCTTGTGGCGTTGGGGCTGAAAGGGTGGGACGCGTGGGTTATTTGGTTGTTAGGGTTAGTAGGTCGTTGGGGGTTTTGAGGTTGTAGGTGGCGTTTGGGATGTCTTGGTGTGATCCCCATGCCGCTCTGGCAAAACTGACCCCTGCCGAAGTCGCGCATTGTTCGTCGTAGACGGTGTCGCCAACGTAGACGACGTTGCCAGGATTCGCGCCCGTACGCCGGAGATATTCGAGCATGGGAGCGGGTGCGGGTTTATGTTCGGTTGTGTCTTCGACAAGGATGATGTGCTCAAAATACTTATCGAAACCAAGGGGTGCAATTTCTTTTGCGTATTCGTCGCGCGCACGTGAGGAGACGATGCCAAGTTTGCAGCCGCTATCGGCGAGTGTTGCGATGACTTCACGCAAACCTGGAAACACGCTGATGGTGCTTTTAAAGCTGGCGGCAACTTGGCACCAGCGATCCAACGTTGCCTGCGAGTAGATTCCAAGTTTCTCAAGGGCGTTCTTGCCGGGTATGCCGAGGGCAAAGTCAAGCTCGTGTCGGGGGAGCGTTTTGCCGGTTTCTTCTTGGATAATCTGGCCAAGCGATGACAGCACGCTTTCTTCTGTATCTGCCAATGTCCCATCAACGTCAAATACGATATGGTCAAAGTGCTTCATATGATTGCTCCTCTCTGTTGTTTGCCTGCAAGTTTGATGCAGTGACAGAAGAAGGGCTAGCGGGATTTCTGCCTGGTGCTATCGAGATTCTGCCTCGCTGCTCGATAGCTCGAAGGAGTGCATCCCATTTGTTCTTTAAATACCTGGCCAAGATGGCTTGCTGTCGCAAAGCCGCATTGGCGCGCGACTGTCTGGACCGTTCGCGTGGTGTGTGCCAAAAGTTCGCAAGCACGGTTTACGCGGTATGCGCGTAGATATGCCGCCGGGGTCGTTCCTGCGCAAGCTTCGATAATGCGGTAACACTCTCTTTCGCTTACGCCGGCTGCAGATGCCATCTGGGGCACATCTATAGCGGCTGCATAGTTTGCGCGGATATAGTCCAGGATTGCCTTGAACTGTACGTCGCGGTTGGTCATCCAAGAGGCGTTGTCGGAGGAAAAGAGCGGTTCGGCCTTGGCGTAAATCTGAATCCAGAGCTCTGACAAGCTATTCCGAAGCGCCATCTCGTTCTGCGGCCGTTGAAGGTCGTGGTTAAAGGAGCTCTTTAGCAAATCGATAAAGGGCATATCGTCGGGGTTGGTGGGCGACCATTTGAGCACATCGACGCCTCGACATTGCAGCAAAGGATTGATATAGCGCTTTTGAAGGCGTCCCGCGGGATCGCCGAGCATCGACGGCTGAAAGATATGCAGCATTTGAATGGCTGGCGCCGAATTGGGTGATTGCAGCGTGCTGTGCAAAACGCCGCCGTTGATAAAGCCGGCGGACCCTTCCTCAAAGCGTACGTGCTCATGAGCCGCGCGCGTTCGATAGTCAATCGCTCCCTGCTCCATGTAGAAAAGCTCAACCTCGGAATGCCAGTGCCAGGGGACGGAATTGCCCGGATAGCGAGCGAATTCTGCGCGTTCGGCAATATAGGGCCAGTCTTCGGCGGTCTCGGGAAACGCTTCCTCGCGTCCTCCGCGGTGCAATTCTATGTGATCCATGTTTCGCATGGCATCAGTATAAAGCGCGATGGGCTTAGATTGCTCTTGCCTGTTCGGGGAACGCCTTGTCTAGGGATGCTTGGAGCTTTTCGAAGGATGCTCGTAAGTTGAGGCTCTGATCGGCTGAGCGCTTGGTTTTTGTGGTGGGGGAGTCGAGGAGACCGTTTCTCTGTGTCGGGGGGAAGGAGAAAAGGTTTGCATGTTTTAGGGATAGCTGCTGTGCTGCGTCATTGGAAGAATGCATGCTTATGCGGCCTCCTCGATGTCCACCAAAAGGTTGCGCACGGGGTGTGCTGCTAGGTCCCGTGCGTTGGCAGTATTATGCCGCGGCTGTTGCAAAGAAGCGCTAAAGAAAGGCTTAATCAGGTTTGATGTAACCATGAAACCGCAGGTCAAAGCTATTGCATAACACTCTTGAAAGGTTGGGGGCTTAAGGGCTTTCTAAGGTTTGTGGCGCGGATGTGGCGCGGACGTGCGGAGCGTGTGAATGCTTGCTGTTAGCGCTGCGGCTCTGTGGCGCGCACCTGCTCGATGACCTTTTCCATCGTGGCGTCGATGCGGTCTTTTTTGAGCTCGCATTCCCAGATGGTTATGGGTGTCCAGCCCATTTGGGTGAGTGCGTTGATGGCTGCTCGGTCGCGCTCGACGTTGCGACGGAACTTTGCCTCCCAAAACTCAACGTTGCGCTTGGGCTGGCTCGGATTGCACTTGGGGCAGCGGTGCCAAAAGCAGCCGTTGACGAAGATGGCGATCTTGCGCCCGGGAAAGGCGATGTCGGGTTTTCCAGGCACCTTCCATTCCAGACGGTATCCCGTAAGGCCCGCGGCCCGTAGGCGCTGGCGAACGAGCAGCTCGGGCTTGGTGTTGGCGCGTTTGTTGCCCTTCATGGACTTTTTGATGGCGGCGCGACGGCGTACCAGTTCGCGCTCGTCGGCGGAAAGGTCCGAGGTATCGATGCCGTCGAGCAGACCGGGCTTGGGACGCTTTTTGCTACGGCGCTTAGGTGCGCGCTTGGGTTTGGTGGCGGGGTGTTCGGTCGTGGTGACCTCGGCGTCATCGGCGGAGCTTGCCTCAAGCCGATCTTCCTTCAGCTCAATCAGGGCATCGATAAGCCCCTTGTCGGCGGGCATCCATTCCACCGTGGCAAGCGAGGCGCGCGGAATCCAGCGGATATCGAGCTGTCGGTCATGTTTCTGAGGCTCATCGGATTCATCGGCGAGCGAGCAGTAGTAGCACTCCATGGAGAGATGAAAATCGGGGTAGTCATACTCAACGGTATAGAAATCGCGCAGGTTGGTAACTTTTACCTGCAGCTCTTCCATGAGCTCGCGGCGCACGGCGTCTTCGGGTGTCTCGCCGCGCATGAGCTTGCCGCCCGGGAATTCCCAAAGTCCTTGCATGTCGCCGTAGCCGCGCTGCACGGCAAGCAGCTCATCGGATCCTTCTTTGCGAATGATCCCAGCGGCAACATGAACAGTCTTCAACAGGAGTCCTCTCTCAATATCATCACGTGGCAGGCTAGCTACCCCTACCTTACACAACGGTAAGGCAAGCGTAAGCCATATCGATGGTAGCTGACTCGTCTTCTTGCGACTATAGATGCCGTAGACTAATCGCAAGAAAGGACTCGGTATGCAAACCACGCACATGGCGACCCCGGTACTGGAGGTCGCGCATCTCGAAAAGGTATATGGAGCGCTGGGCAACGTGACCCGCGCGCTCAACGACGTCAGCTTTACGGTCAACCGCGGCGAATTTGTTGGCATCATGGGCGCTTCGGGCTCGGGCAAGTCGACGTTGCTCAACTGCGTGTCGACCATTGATAGCGCCACGAGCGGCACGATCCGCATCAACGGCCAGGACGTGACGCGCATGAAGCAGGCTAAGCTTTCGCAGTTCCGCCGCGAAGAGCTCGGCTTTATCTTCCAGGACTCCAACCTGCTCGATACGCTCACGGCACGCGAGAACATCGCCCTGCCGCTCACCATTGCCCGCACAAACTCGGCAGAGATCTCGACCCGCGTGCAGGATGTGGCCGCGCGTCTGTCTATCAGTCAGGTGCTCGACAAGTATCCCTACCAGATGTCCGGCGGTCAGCAGCAGCGCGTTGCCGCGGCCCGCGCGCTCGTCACCGACCCCACCATGATCATGGCCGACGAGCCCACCGGCGCCCTCGATTCCAAGAGTGCCCGCCTGCTGCTCGAGAGCCTGGAGGCACTGAATCGCCGCCTGCGCGCCACGGTGCTCATGGTCACGCACGACAGCTTTGCCGCCAGCTACACGAGCCGTGTGCTGTTTATCCGCGACGGCAAGATCTTCACCGAGCTGCGCCGCGGCGACACCGACCGCCGAGAGTTCTTCGACCGCATTATGGAGGTCGTTGCCATGATGGGCGGTGAGGGCTCCGATGCTCTGTAAACTCGCTTGGGGCAACGTCCGCCGCGCCGGCCGCGATTACCTCGTCTACCTTTTGACGCTCACCCTGGGCGTCACGGTCTTCTATGCTTTTAACACCATCTCGATGCAGGTCGACATCGCCGGAATCGATGAAGAGGGCTTGGCGCAGGTAATGGGCAGCATGCTCGGCGACCTCACGTACTTTTTGGCCGGTGTCATGGCCTTTTTGATGGTGTATGCCAACAACTTCATCATGAAACGCCGCAAGAAGGAGTTTGGCCTGTACCAGGTGCTCGGCATGGGGCGCGGGCGCGTCGCCACGATTATGGCGCTCGAGACGGTGATCGTTTCGGTCGTGGCCTTTGTCGCCGGCATTGTGCTGGGTGTGGGACTCTCCCAGCTCATGACGTTCTTTACGGCCTCGCTCTTTAAGACACAGATCGCCAATTTCCACTTCTTTTTCTCGGTGCATGCGTTCAACCTGACCCTTGCTTGCATGCTCGTAATGTTTGTGCTCACGCTACTGCTGAACCTTCGCGCCGTTCGTCGTACCAAACTCATCGAGCTTATGGGTGCCGAGCGTCGCAACGAGAGCATCAAGACACGCAACCCCTGGATCGCGATTGCCATCTTTGCCGTGGGCGTGGTGCTTGTGGGCGTGGCCTATTACCGTCTGCTACGTGATGGGTTTCCGCTAACCGCGACGGACAGCAAGCTGCAAGAGGCCATGAACCAGTTTGGTATTACGACCGCTATGGTTACCGTGGGCACCTTTGCCCTGTTCTGGGGACTCTCGGGCATGCTCATCAAGCTGCTGCAGAGCCTGCGCGGCGTGTATTGGCGCGGCCTCAACATGTTTACCGTGCGCCAGCTTGCGGCCAAGGTCAACACGGTGTGCTTTTCGATGGGCGTTATCGCGATGCTCCTGTTTTTGGCCATCACCTCGGTGACGTGCGGTATGTCGATTGCCAATGTGATGAACGAGAATCTGGAGCGCTATAATCCGGCCGACATGTCGCAGACGTATGTCTATTACACGCCCGATACGCTCGACTTCTACAAAGAGTCTTTCAATCCGTCTGAGGCCGATCGCATGGTGCTGGCCGATAGTACGGTCGATTTGTACTCCGCATGGCACGGCAAGGGCAAGTCGGCGGACAACAACGACGAGACCGGCAAGAAGGTCAATATCGCCGATGTTGCCGGTGAGCATGTGCAGATCGATTCGTATCTGAGTTACCCGTTTGACGGTTCGAACCCTTCGGTGTCTGCGGGTGAGATGTGCAAGACCATGGGCAAAAGGCTTCCCAAGGCGCTCGGGGGTAGCAATGCCGATACGATGGGTCTGTTTGTGACGCCGGCAAGCCAGTACAACAAACTGCGCCAGATGATGGGCGAGGAGCCGGTGAGCATTGGCCGCGACCAGTACCTGCTTACGTGTGATATGGGCGGTGAGCTGGGCGACCTGTACACCAAATACATGGCCGGCGACCATACCCTTACCTTGGGCGGGCATGAGCTCAAGCCCGCAACCGATAAGTCGGACAAGGACACGGCGGCCATCGCCAACTCGGCGATGGGCAGTAATCCGGGTACCGTCGTCGTTGCCGACGAGCTGTTGTCCCAACTTAATCTGCAGCCGTATTCCAGTAGCCTGCTCGTTAATTACAAACAGGGGATGGATACGACCGAGGCAGACGAGAGCATTAAATACACTTTGCTCGACAATCTGCTCGTTGACGGCAAGGAGCCGGGGTCATGGGGAATCTTCATCACACGCTCCGAGATGTACACGCAAGCAGCGCAAATGAACGGCATGATTAGCTATCTGGCCATCTACATTGGCTTTGTACTGGTCGTTGCGTGCGCGGCGATACTGTCGATCCAGCAGCTCTCCAATGTGGCCGACGGCAGCCGCAGCTATCGTGTGCTGGCACAGATCGGCTGTGACGACCGCCAGATTCGCCATTCGGTGATGGCGCAGCAAGCGGTATTCTTCCTGTTCCCGCTGGCAGTGGGCCTGGCGCACTCCTTTGTGGCACTTAAGGTGATCATCGAGCTGGTGAGCATTTTCGGAAATATGAGCATCGGCGGTACCGTGGGCCTCACCTGCGCAATCTTCCTGGCAGCATACGGTGGCTACTTCCTGGTGACCTACCTCATGAGCGCCGGCATGGTACAAGCTGCCATCGCTACCCGCTACAGCGAGTAACAAGCGGGCAAAACGGTCGCAAAATCAGAGGCGTATGACCGCCGCGAAGGGACCAGGGGCCCTTTCGCGGCGGTTTTTGCCAATCTGGTGCGTCTCAGATACAAGTGAGTAGACTTTTTTGAACCTGCCGAGCACATCGCGACAAATGCTCAATAAAACCGCAGGTCAGAGCCGTGGCGTTTTAGGGTGTGCTTAGACTCCTGCAAAAAGCCTACTCACTTGGTTTTTCTGCTAGAAGACCGCCGCGAGGGAAGGCAACTCCCTTACGTCGGTTTGGACGTTTGCCCAGATAAAACCTGCCAAAATAAACCTGTCCCTTTTTGGCAGGTGGTTTCAGCTGAACGGCGGGCGGTGCGGCTTGGGTGTGCGGGCTCACAATCTGGGGAAACCAAACAGATTGGGGGCTTGTATGATCGATTCGAAGGGAACCGTGCGACTCGAGGGCATGTTTGACAGAGTGATAGTCGTTGGGGACGTTCTTAAACGACTAGTCAAACAAGAATGTCCCCAACGACTACCCAAGGAGTGTCCCAAACTGCCGACAGAAAAGGAGCGTCCCTAACTGCTACATCCGGAGCAAGACAACGCCGCAGGTAGAGGACGGACAGCGAGCGGGTCGCATTTGAGACAAGGTGACGTGAAATGAAAGGGCGCTGACCTTCTGGTCGCGCCCTTGAAGTTGAACGTCAGATTGTACAGGTGAGGCCCGCGCAACGTCGGTCGGTTACGGCGTTTGGTAAAACCGCGTAACTCTAAATACGCTCCGCGATTTCGTGGATGAGGTAGTCGGTCTTTTCCCAGCCCAGGCACGGGTCGGTGATCGACTTGCCAAAGACGCCGCCGTCGACCGGCTGATTGCCGTCCTCCAGGTAGGACTCGATCATAAAGCCCTTGACTAGCTTAGAGATGGACTCATTGCGGCGGCAGCTGTCGAGCACCTCCTTGCAAATACGATACTGCTCCAGCGGACGTTTGCCCGAGTTGTCGTGGTTGCAGTCGATGACCGCTGCCGGGTTGGCATAGCCGGCATGCTCGGTATAGCGCTCGGCCAGGCGCTCCAGGTGCTCGTAGTGGTAATTGGGGTAGGTACGACCGTCGAGACCGATGTAGCCACGCATGACGGCGTGTGCTAGCGGATTGCCGTCGCATTCAACCTCCCAGTTGCGGAAGATAAAGCTCTGATGTGCCTGGGCGGCGTAGATGGAGTTGAGCATGACGGTGGTGGAACCGGCGGTGGGGTTCTTCATGCCCACAGGCACCGAAATGCCGCTCGATACCAAGCGATGCTCCTGGTTTTCGACCGAGCGGGCGCCTACGGCGACGTAGCTCAGCAGGTCGACGAGGTACTGGTAGTTGGACGGGTAGAGCATCTCGTCGGCGGTAAAGAAACCGGTCTCGTCGATGACGCGCAGGTGCATGTGGCGAATGGCCTTAACGCCTTCGAGCAGGTCATCGGGCGCCTCGGGGTCGGGGTTGTGCAGCAGACCCTTGTAGCCGGTGCCTTTGGTGCGCGGCTTGTTGGTGTAGACGCGCGGAATGATGATGAGCTTGTCCTTGACCTCTTCGGCGACCTTGGCCAGCCGGTTCATGTACTCAAGCACCGAATCTTCGCGGTCGGCAGAGCACGGGCCGATGATGAGTACCTTGCGTGCGTCCTCGCCGGTAAAGACTTTGGCGACCTCGGCGTCAAATGCCTGCTTTTTGGCAGTAAGCTCGGCGGAAAGCGGCATCTCCTCGCGGATCTCCATGGGGATCGGCAGCCTGCGTTTGAAATCCATGGCCATGCGGGGCCTCCTCAATCTATAGAAAGAACAATAAGCGTATTGTCGAATGCTCGGCATTATCCGCTGTCGCACGCTAAAGTGCAAGCAAAACCTGCCAAAAAGGGACAGGTTTATTTTGGTCGGTTTTATCTGGGGAAATGCCGGCACTCGCTGGAAGGGGGGGACCGGCGTACGGCACGCTGGAGCAAGTTGGATCTCCTGCGGCATACCCCGTGGACAAAAAATGGCAAATATGAGTACTGTTGCTAGCTTAGTATCATATCGACCTTACAAGAAAATAGACACAACAGTAAATATGTTCATTGACGTTGGCACACAGAAGCATGCTACCGGGCGTTTTGATCAATTTGAAGGAATATCTAGGCCGCAAAGACGTCGTTTGGGGCAGTTTTGGCTGTTACTAAAAAAGTGACAGTACTCATTTTTGCCATTTTTTGCCCACGGGGCCTTGAGGGAGAGCGTCAATCAGGCCCCAGGGGAGGCGTTTCGAGGCCCAAAGGACACAAAACGGGGGCGCAGTTCATTCTGCGCCCCCGTTTTCTGGGCATTGCGGTTGTTTGCCGCCGGTTGTTACGCCGCCTCGTCGAACTGCGAGTTATACAGGTCGGCGTAGAAGCCGCCCTGGGCGAGCAGCTCGTCGTGCGTGCCCTTCTCGACGATATCGCCGTCGCGGATTACCAAGATCACGTCGGCGTTGCGGATCGTGGACAGGCGGTGCGCGATAACAAAGCTGGTACGGCCCTGCATCAGCGCATCCATGGCGCGCTGAATGAGCTCCTCGGTGCGGGTGTCCACGTTAGAGGTCGCCTCGTCCAAAATCAACGCCGGACGGTCGGCCAAAATGGCGCGGGCGATGGTCACAAGCTGGCGCTGGCCCTGCGACAGGTTGGTGCCCTCCTCGTTGATCATAAAGTCGTAGCCACCGGCGAGCGTATGAATAAAGTGGTCGCAGCGTGCGGCGCGCGCAGCGGCCTCGACCTCGGCATCGCTCGCGTCGGGGCGTCCGTAGCGGATGTTCTCGCGGATGGTGCCGTTAAACAGCCAGGTGTCCTGCAGCACCATGGCAAACTCGCCGCGCAGTGCCGCGCGGTCCCAGTCGCGCACATCGACGCCCTCGACACGCAGCGAGCCGCCGTCCACGTCGTAGAAGCGCTGCAGCAGCTTAACGAGCGTGGTCTTGCCGGCGCCGGTGGGGCCGACGATGGCGATGGTCTGGCCGGGCTGCGCCTCGCAGCTAAAGTCGTGGATGATGATCTTGTCGGGCGTGTAGCCAAACTTGACATGGTCAAACACCACGTGGCCGGGGCGCTTCTCGGGAATCTGCGCGTCGGCCTTCTGCTCCTCCTCGGGCGCGGCCAGGAACTCAAAGACGCGCTCGGTGGCGGCAGCCATCGACTGCATCGTGTTGCTCACGTTGCCCAGCTGCTGCACGGGTTGCGTAAAGTTGCGAACGTACTGGATAAAGCTCTGGATGTCGCCGGGCGTGGCATTGCCGGTCAGCGCGAGCTGCGCGCCCACCACGACGACGCCCACGTAGCCCATGTTGCCCACCAAGCTCATAAGCGGCATCATCAGGCCCGACAGGAACTGCGAGCGCCAGCCACTAATAAAGAGGCGGTCGTTTTGACGGTCGAACTCTTCAATCGAGGCCTCGGCGCGGTCGAACACCTGAATGACGTTCTGGCCGGCAAAGTCCTCCTCGATAATGCCGTTGACGGCACCCAGGACCTGCTGCTGCTCGCGGAAGTACGGCTGCGAGAAGTGAATCATTACGGTCAGGATAATCGCGGCGGCCGGCAGCGTGAGCACGGTGACGCCGGTAAGCGGCAGGCTGATCGACAGCATCATGACGAGCACGCCGATAATCTGCGTCACCGACGTGATGAGCTGGGTCACGCTCTGGTTGAGCGACTGGCCGAGCGTATCGACGTCGTTGGTGATGCGGCTGAGCACGTCGCCCTTGCTGTGGCCGTTGAAGTAGCTCATCGGCACGACAGCGATCTTGGCGGCGATCTCCTTGCGCATGCGGTAGCAGATCTTTTGCGTGACGCCGGTCATAAGCCAGCCTTGGATAAGGCTGCAAATAGAGCTTGCCAGATACAGGCAGAGCAAAAAGCCGAGCGTCTTGGCGATCCAGGCAAAGTCGACGTCGCCGGTGCCGTTGACCTTGGCAACCAGGCCTTCGAACAGTTTGGTGGTAACCTGGCCGAGCACCTTGGGCCCCACAATGTTAAAGATGACCGAGCACACGGCAAAGGCGACGGCAGCAAACACGGCAATCTTGTGCTGGCCGATATAGCCGAGCAGCTGCCTCATGGTGCCTTTAAAGTCCTTGGCCTTTTCGCCGCGGCCCATGCCACCCATACGGCCCATAGGACCGCGCCGGCGGGTGGGCTTGGGAATCTGAGTCTTGGTCTCGTCTGCCATTAGCGCTCGCCTCCTTCCGTGACGGCTGCAATTTCTTCTTGGGTAAGCCCCAGCTCCTCGGCGGAAAGCTGCGACTGTGCGATCTCCAGATACGCCGGGCAGCTGCGCAGCAGCTCCTCGTGCGTCCCGGTGCCCACTACGTGGCCGTCGTCGAGCACGATGATCTGGTCGGCGTGCATGATGGTCGCGATGCGCTGGGCCACGACCACGAGTGCGGCGTCGGTAACGTTTTTGGCCAGCTCCTCGCGTAGGCGCGCGTCGGTCTTGTAGTCGAGGGCACTAAACGAGTCATCGAACACCACGACCTCGGGCTTTTTGGCCAACGCGCGGGCGATGGCCAGACGCTGGCGCTGACCGCCCGAGACATTGGATCCGGTCTGGCTGATGGGGGAGTCGTAGCCGCCCTCGCGCTCGGCGATAAAGTCCTCCGCCTGGGCGACGCGTGCCGCCTGGCGCATATCCTCGTCACTCACCATATCGCCGGCAAACTTGAGGTTGCTCTCGACGGTGCCCGAGAACAGGCGACCCTGCTGCGGGATATAACCAATACGGCGGCGTAGCTCGGAAAGGGTCATGTCACGCACGTCGATGCCGTCGAGCGAAATGCTGCCGCCTGTGACGTCGTACAGGCGCGGAATCAGCTGCACGAGCGTGGACTTGCCCGAGCCCGTGGAGCCAATGATGCCGAGCATCTGACCGGCATGCGTGGTGAAGTTTACACCGCTAATGACGTCGGCGCGGGCATCGGGATACTGGAAACTCACGTCACGGAAGGTGAGCTCGCCGCGCGGCGCGCTGGCAGCGGGCAGTTTGGGCGAGGTGGGGTCGTTGATGCTCGTGGGGCAGGTGATGACCTCTTCCACGCGCTCGGCTGCGACCTCGGCGCGGGGCAGGATGACCGAAACCATGGTGAGGATCATAAACGCCATGACGATCTGCATGGTGTAGGAGATAAACGCCATCATGTTGCCGACCTGCATCACGCCGTCGGACACGCCCTGCGCGCCAAACCAGACGATAAGCACGGTGATGCAATTCATGACCAGCATCATGAGCGGCATCATAAAGCTCATGGCGCGGTTGGTGTAGAGCTGCGTGGTCATCAGGTCGAGCGAAGCCTTGTCAAAACGCTCGAGCTCATGCTCCTCGCGGTTGAACGAGCGGATAGGCATAAGGCCGTCGAGCAGCTCGCGGGCGGTAAGGTTCACGCGGTCCACAAAGCTCTGCATCTTTTTGAATTTGGGCATAGTGAGGCCCATAAGCACGCCGACGACGGCCGAGACCGCGATGATGGCCACGGCGATGGTCCACTCCAGGCCGGTGTGGTTGGCCAGGACGCGCATGACGGCGACGATGCCCATGACGGGCGCCATCAGACACATGCGGATAAACAGGGTTGCGGCCATCTGAATCTGCTGAATGTCGTTGGTGCAGCGGGTGATGAGCGAGGCCTGGCTAAACTTGCCCACCTCGGCCGGCGAGAAGTGCATAACCTTGTTGAAGGTCTCGCGGCGCAGGTCGCGTGCGATGGAGCAGGCGGTGCGCGAAGCCACGGCACCGGTCAGGATGGTGGCGACCAGCGACACCAGACACAGACCAAACATCGTGGTCGCCATGCGGCCCAGGTAGGCGTTCTGCACGTCGGCGGGGTCGATGCCCTGCGCCTTGTACTCGTCCTGTACATAGCTCACGGCGCGCTGGGTGACGATGGAGCCCGACATGGAGCCCATTTTGTCCGCCATTTCGTTGGCGCCCTCGACGAGCTTGCTTTGGTCTACCAGACCGCCCTCGACACCCAGGCGCAGGCTCTTCATGGTGATCTTGCCGCCGTCGGCGTCGATCTGCTTTTGCATATTCTGCGCCGCTGCGGCCTTCTGCTGCATCTCGGCGAGCTGCTCGGGCGTCATCGCTGCCATTTGCTCGGGCGTGGGCATGGCCTGAGCGGCGTCGCTGTCTTTCTCGCTGGACGTGCCGGTCATGTCTCCCATGGAGTCGGCGTCGATGCCCTGGTTGAGCGAAAGGACGACGGTCTCGGGCAGGCTCATAATGTCGGTAATTTTGCCTCCATCGGCACGCTCTTCCTCGGTGCCCTTGTACGTTCGAATGCCGTTTTTGTCAGCCTTGCTAAACACGGCCTCCACAGCCTTGGCGTCCTTGGCGCTCATGAAGAGTTCGAGGTCGTCGAGCGATTCGGCGCGAATGGTGTCGGGCACGGGCGAGGCGATGCCGCCTTGCTGCACGCCCACGTCGACGATGTCGCTCATATAGGTAGGCAGCGCCAGATCGGCGTTGCAGCTGATTACGATAAGTACGATAGCTGTGAACAGTGCCAGGACGTGCTTTTTAAAGAGCTTGAGAATCCTCACTCGGCATCTCTCCTTTCTTGATTGCGGTCGATAATTTCGTTGGCACGTCTTAGAAGGCGCACCATCTCTTGGGTATCTGTTTCGCCGAGCTGCTCGAGGAAGGCCGCGGTGCGCTCCTCGAATTCCCGTCGTTTGATTTCGAGATCCTGGAATCCCTTGTCGGTCACCGTGACGTGTACGCGACGACGGTCGGTCTTTGAGTGCTCGCGCTCGACCCAGCCCTTGGCTTCGAGAGCGCGTAGGATATTGGCGATGCGGGCGCTCGAGACCCAGGCGCGATCGGCGAGTTCGCTCGGCGTGAGCGAACCGCCAGCGAGCATGAGGGCGCGCATGACGGCCATCTCGCCGCCGAGGGCTTTGTCCGCAAAGCGCGAAATGCGCTGATGCATGCTGCCGAACTCGGTAAGGAGCTGACGCCCAAGTTCACGGAAATCGGTATCTTCCACCGAAAACCCCTAACACTAGAAACTATTTTCGGTGAAAGATGATACCCCCGCACGCGCACCCTATACGGTAGATTTTGGGACATGCCTAGAAAACAACCTTTAGGCGACCTCCGTACACCGTCGGTATCAGCAAAGTTAGGGGTAGATCTCTGAGCACGTCCTAAAGCCCACTCAGAGGCACTTTACCCTGCTAAAGCTGGCATAACAGCTAGAGTGAACGTCGTACAAAGGCAAGGAAAAAACTAAACAAATCGGTGAACGGTAGTTGTTCACGCTCGCATTTCCTGCGGGTTTGTAAAAAACGCCCTTATGATATAAAAAAAGAAA
>CBCTZJ010000044.1:0-13920 GCA_965151385.1 uncultured Collinsella sp.
TTCCCGATGTCCAAGAAATGGGAGGCAGTTCACTGTCCCCTTTGTGGTGGTTTTTGGTCGGTTAAGCCTCGAGTTGCGCCACTTTGTAGCGGTAGGCGGCGGCGATAACGTCTTTACAGCCCTCGCGTCCCAACTTGGCGCGGTTGACGACGATGTCTTTGCCGCTCGTCATCTTCCACTTTCCGGCGCTGTAGCGCTTGTAGAACGCCTCGCGCGCCTTCTGCTGCTGCTTGACCAGCTTGGCGCCCTTCTTTTTGTTAAGTCCACGCTTCTTGCGCACGATCTCGACGCGGTCCTCAAAGGGTGCGGTCACCAACACGGCAATATGGTTGGGGTTGTTACGCAGCAGGTAATCGGACAGGCGACCTTCAATAATGCAGCTCTCGGTCTCGCCCAGATCCAAAATCACCTGGCTCATCTTTTGGAACAACTTGTCCGAGTACGAGCGCGCATCGTAGCGGTCGGGCAGGAACGCCATGTTCTCCACGGCCAGACGTTCGTCATAGGCGGCCATCTTATCGAGCGACTCGCCCGCGCGCAGAGACGCGCGCACCAGCAGCTCGTTGTCGTACAGCGGAATCCCCAACTCGTCGGCAAGCATGCGACCAATCTCGTGGCCCTCGGCGCCAAAGTCGCGCGCGATGGTAATGACCACAGGATTCTTCTTGTTCTCCAGATCGCTCATCGCGATTCCTTTCTCTATGTGGCAAAGGGGCTGTCCCTTTGCCACATTCTACGCTGCCACCATTCGCCTCTGATATGCGCGAACCAGCAGCGAGATACCAAAGTTGAGCACAAAGTACATCGCAAACACCAGGCCGTAGAGCATAAGCACCTGCGACAGGTCGATCGCGTGGGCCATCACGACGTTTGCCGTGTACATGAGCTCGGCCACGTTAATGCCCGAAAGATACGAGCTGTCCTTGATGACGGTCGTGCACTGGCTAAACAGCGCCGGAATGATCGTCTTAAATGTCTGCGGCAGAATGATGTAGCGCATGGTGGCAAAGAAGCCGAAGCCCTGGCTCTGCGCCGCCTCAAACTGGCCGCGCGGAATCGAGTTGAGGCCGCCGCGCACAATCTCAGCCATAACAGCGCTGGTAAACAGCGTAAAGGCGATGGTCGAAATCACAATGTCCAAACCCTGCACCGTAAAGTAGATAAACAGGATCCACAGCAGGTTCGGCGTGCAGCGGAACAGCTCGATATAGGCGCTCACCAAAATACGGAACGGGCGGGGCGCATAGCTTTTAACGAGCGCCAGCACCGTGCCAAAGATGAGCGAGAAAAAGATCGACAGCGCCGAGATCTCGATCGTCTTAACAAAGCCGCCCCAAATGTAGAGCAGGTTGGTCGCGTTGAAGATTTCCATGCGCTAGGCCTCCTCTACGTTGTCGAGCCCCAGCTCGGCCAGGCTCACGCCGCGCGGACGCTCCCTGGAGCGGCGCTCGAGCCACTGCACCAGCATGGCGAGCGGAAAGCAGATGATGAAGTACATAAGGCAGCAGACGATGTATCCCTGCAGGTAACCGTACAGACTCACAAAGTTGTCGGAACGGTACATAAGGTCGCCGCCGGCCACGAGCGCCAGCACCGACGTGTTCTTGACCAGGTTGAGCGCCTGGTTACACAGCGGCGGCAGAATGATCTTGAACGTCTGGGGCAGCACGATGTACCAGTACGCCTGCGCACGGGTAAAGCCCTGGCTCTGGGCCGCCTCCATCTGACCGCGCGGAACCGCCTCGATACCGGTGCGGATGACCTCCGAAATGTAGGCCGCGTGATACAGGCCCACACCCAAGAAGCCCAGCACGAACGGCGCGATGCGCACCGGCTGGTCGGCACCGGTTATGGCCTGCAAAAACTGCGGACCGGCCATGTACATAAAGAGCACCTGCACGGGCAACGGGGTGTTCTGGTAAAACTCAACGTACACGCGGCTTATGGCGCGCAGCACGCGCGAGCGAGTGGTAGAGAACACGCCCAGCAGCGTGCCCAGCACCAGCGACAGCAGCAGACCGGCAACGACCACCTGCAGCGTCACGCCAAAGCCCTCCCAGAAGGGCCCCATGTTTTGAAATGTCGTCGACCAACGGTCGGCGTCAAATAATCCTTCGAGCATTTGATTCCTTCCTTGGACGATCCGCCTATACAAGACCCCAGGTCTTGACCTCTTGGTCGAGCCAGCCGTCGGCCAGGCGATCGCATATCACCTGATCGACCACGGCCGAAAGGTCGCAGCCCTTCTTGGTCGCCACGCCGTAGCCCTGCTCGCCAAACTTGACCTCGGGCTGCAGCAGCTCAACGGTCTCGTTCATGTAACCGGCCAGCGTGGAGCGGTCCATGGCAAAGACGTCGATATTGCCGGCGTCGAGCGAACTCTTGATGATGGGGTAGCCGCTAAAGGCCCTAAACTCGGGCTTGCAGCTAAAGCCGTTGTCCTTGATCATCTGCTCGATCAGGCCCTGCGTAGTAGCACCCTGGCTCACGCCGATGACCTTGCCGTCCAGGTCCTCAATCGAGGTAAAGCCCGAACGCTTCTTGACCATGAGTCCCACGTAGTCGGTGCGGTACGGCGTCGAGAAATCCCAGCTCTTCTTGCGCTCGTCGGTGATGGTGTAGGTCGCCGCGACCACATCGAGCTGGCCGTTATCGATCAGCGGGCCGCGCGTCTTGGGCGTTACGTCGGTAAACTCGACAAGTTCCTGGGAACGGGCCTCCTTGTAGCTCACGCCAAAGACGGCAGCGGCGATCTGGTAGCACAAATCGACTTCCATGCCCTCAAAGCGGCCCTTGGCGGTGTCGTAATAGCCATAGCCGGGAACGTCCTTCTTAACGCCGGCATTCAGATGGCCACGCGACTTGATGGCCGCAAGCTTGGACCCCTTGTCGGAGCCCTCGCCGCTGGTGGAGTTGCTACAACCGGCAAGCGCAGTCCCCGTCAGCGCAAGCATGCCGGCACCAGCCAGCTGCAAAAAGTGACGGCGCGACACGGCCGCCCTCGTCATATCCGTCATGTCCATCACCGCGCCTAGTGCAGAATCTTGGACAGGAACTCGCGGCAGCGCGGGTTCTCGGGGTTATCGAAAAAGTGCTCGGGTGTGCCCTCCTCCAGGATGCGGCCGTCCTCCATAAAGATGACGCGGTCGGCCACCTGGCGCGCAAAGCCCATCTCGTGCGTCACGCAGATCATGGTGATGTCCTCCTGCGCGAGCTCAATCATAACGTCCAGGACTTCCTGGACCATCTCGGGGTCGAGCGCCGAGGTCGGCTCGTCAAACAGGATGATGGGCTGTTTGGTGCACAGGGCACGGGCGATGGCGATGCGCTGCTGCTGACCGCCCGAGAGATTCTGCGGATACTCGCCGGCCTTATGAGCCATGCCGACGCGCTTGAGCGCAGCGATGGCGATCTCGGTCGCCTCCTCCTTGCTCTTCTTTTGCAGCTTGATGGGCGCGAGCGTCAGGTTGCCGAGCACTGTCATGTTGGGATACAGGTTGAACTGCTGGAACACCATGGAACTATACTTGCGAGCCATCTCCAGGTGGTTCTTTTTGGTGAGCGGCGTACCGTCGATGACGACCTCGCCCGACGTGGGCTCCTCCAGATAATCGACGCAACGGATGAGCGTCGACTTACCCGAGCCGGAAGGCCCGATCATTACGAGCTTCTCGCCGCGCTTGACGGTGAGATTGATATCTTTGAGCACATGCAGGTCGCCAAAGTACTTGTTGAGATGCTTGATCTCGATCATGTCTGCCATGAATGTCCCTTCCCTGCGTTTACACGAGTTGAACTATTGTACGGAAAGAACCACGTTTCCGCAGCCCACGCTACATTCCCGTAAAGAACCCGCAACCTTCCACCCACTCATTGGTGACAGACTTAAATGAGTACCCGCTCATTGGGTACTCATTTAAGTCTGTCCCCAATGAGCGCCGAAAATAATACAACCGCCCTTGTTGAGCATAAGTCAGCGAAAACCCGTACACGCAAGCAAGGTGACGTGAAATGAAAGGGCGCAGACCTTATGGTCGCGCCCTTGAAATTGAACGTCAGATTGCCGCGTGTACGGGTTTGCAGCGTCGAGCCGTTACGCGGTTTGGTAAAACCGCGTAACAAATTACGCAAGTTTGGCGCCGACGATCTTTGCCGCGGCCGGCTTATCGAAGTTACCGCCAGTGGCCTTGCCCAGAGCGCCCATGACCTGGCCCATCTGCTTCTTGGACGTGGCGCCCAGCTCGGCAATGACCTGCTCGATCAGGGCCTCGAGCTCCTCGCCCGAAACCTGCGCGGGCAGCAGGCTCTCCAGAATCTTGACCTGCTCGGTCAGGTTGTCGGTACGCTCCTGGTCGGTACCGGCCTTGATGGACATCTCCAGCGTCTCACTCGTCTGCTTAATCAGACGCTTGATCATGCTGTTGACGTCTTCCTCGGTCACGTCGCGGCGCTCGTTAACCTCGATATTCTTCACCTCGGCCTTGACCTGGCGAATGATAGACAGGCGAACCTTGTCCTTGGCCTTCATGGCCGCGATCATTTCCTGCTGCAGCTCTTCGTTGGTCATCTGCAAATCCTCCTCAATAGTGTGGGCGGCACTCGCGCGGGCACCGCCCCATGATTACTCAGATTACTCAGTCGTCGACGAATCGTCGGTCGAGCTCTTGGTGACGCCCTTTAGACTCACGTTATAGGGTACGTCCTTGGGCATGGGGTTGACGGTGATGTCGGCATCCTTCTTGTACTGCTCCAGCCACTCGCTGTACGCGGTACTGGCCGCCTGCGTCTTCACCACGTTGGAGACGTACTTCTTGATGTCCTTGGGCACCTGCTTAATGTCATCAACCTGATTATCGACATGGAAGTAGTCGGTGCACTTGATGATGTGATAGCCATAGGTCGACTCGACGACGTCGCTCACATCGCCCTTGTTGAGTCCCTCGAGCGCCGCCTGGTAGCTGTCGACGAAGGTGGTGAGCTTGTCCCAGCCCACATCGCCCTTCTTCTCCTTGGAGCCGGTGTCGTCGGAGTACTGCTCCACGGCGTCCTCAAAGCTCAGCTCGCCGGAGTTGATCTTGTCCAGACACTCCTGCGCCTTGGCCTTGGCGGCAGCCTTGTCTTCGTCGGAAGCGTCAGAATCGACCTTGATCAGGATATTCGACGAACGACGGGCATCGTTGTAGTTGGACAGGTTCTCATTGATGTAATCGACAATCTCGCTGTCCTTGGGCTTGCTGGTGGGTGCCACGGCATCCTTGAGCTTCTGCTGCGCCAGGCTCTCCTTGAGCGAGTCCTTGTAGGTGTCCTCGGTGTAGCCATAGGTCTTAAGCGTCTTCTTAAAGGCTTTGGCGCCGCCGGCGCTCTTGCACGCGTCCTTCCAAGCCTTCTCGACCTCCTCGTCCGAGACGGTCACGCCGTTTTCCTTCTGCGCCTGCTGAAGCAGGATCTGCTGCGTGTAGGAATCGATGAGCTGCTTGCGGTACTTCTTGGGCGTCAGGTCGTTGTCGACCAGATACTGCGCCCAGTCCTTGTCCTTGGTGTAGCCATAGGACGTGCGCATGCTCATAATCTGCTTGGTCACGGTGTCCTCGGTAAGGTTGGTGCCGTTGATGGTAGCGGCGACACCACCGGTGAGCTTATAGCCCGAGTTGGTGCTTTCGGTCTGCGACATGAGACCGGAGCATGCCATGGCCGAGACGGAAAGCAGCATTGCCAGCACGCCGATAACCACCAGGACGATCTTGACGGTCTTAGACACGTACGTCTTGCGCTGCTTCTTACGAGAGCTGGAGGCAGCGCGAGCCTGCTGCTCGGGCGTCGGCGCGGCCTCGGAGTTCTTTTTCTTGTTTGCCATAGTTGGCCTTTCGCATCACGAATCGAACAAACGCCATTGTGTCACAACGCGGCCCCCACGACATACCTGGTGCATGGGGGACAGGTTAATCTGCACCATTTTGGTGCAAAGGGGGCTGTTCTGGCTGTTGGCAGTTAGGGACATTCCTTTTCTGCCGGCGATTAGGGACAGTCCCCCAGTGCCGGCTTAGAAGTGACGGCGGATGGCATCGACCATGCCCTGGCACGTGGTCTGGCCAAGCACATCGGCCGCAGCGTCGGTGTCCATAAAGATATTCATGAGCGCCTGAAGTGCCTCGACCTGACCGCCCGGCTCGGCAATGCCCAGGTTGATGATGATCTGCGCCGGCACGGGGGCACCCATGCCCGCCATAGCACTGAACGTCACGGGCGCGGCGGGCTTTACCACCGCGATATAGGGCTTAGCCACAAACCCCGGATCGGTATGCGGGATGGCGATGTTGGCCGCCGGCATGGCAAGGCCCGTGGGATAGGCATCCTCGCGCGTGCGGACGGCGTCAAGCCAACCGGGCACAATGTAGCCGCGTGGTGCAAGCTCGCCCTCGAGCCGCGCAAACACCTCATCCGGCGTCGCGCACTCCCGATCAAAAAACACCAGCTCAGGCGTAAACAGTGCTTCGCTATCCGCCATGCGCTCACCTCTCTCACCTAGTCACCTGCGACGTTCTTAAACGACCAGTCATTCAAGAACGTCGCAGGTGACTACCAAAAACAAAAGGTGGTCACACGCACCTTGGCGCCAATGACCACCCTGACCACTCAACTAAATTGTACTGTGCACCGCTAGCCGCGGGGTGCATCAATTGCCACCTTGCCGCTCTCCAGCACGTGGACGCGGCCGTCGGCGAGCATCTGAACAACCTCGGGATACAGCACGTGCTCAATCGCGTGGATGTGCTCCTCGAGCGTGTCGACATCCCAACCTTCCTCGACAGCCAGCGCGCGCTGGGCGATGATGGGGCCGTTGTCGTAAATCTCGTTGGCAAAATGTACGGTCACACCGGTCACCTTGACGCCGCGGGCAAAGGCATCGTCGATCGCATGCGCGCCGGTAAAGCTCGGCAGCAGCGCCGGATGCAAGTTGACCACGCGGTTGGGAAACGCCGCCAGCAGCGGCGTATGCACCATGCGCATGTAACCGGCCATGACCACATATTCGCAGCCGCGCTCGAGCAGCTCGTGCGCGATGATCTCGTCGGCGGCGATGGGATCGGCATAGACATCCTTGGAAAGGGTCAACGTCTGGATACCCGCACGCTCGGCACGTTGCAGACCCTTGGCCGAAGGACGGCTCGACACCACGAGCTCAATCGAGGCATTGAGCTTATCCGCGGCGATCAGATCGATCAGTGCCTGCAGGTTGGTGCCGGAACCGCTGATGAGCACGCCGATCTTGAGCGGCTCAGCCGTATCGGTACCGGTCGGACGGGTATAGGGCATAAAGTCCAGGCCCTCGGCGGCAGCCATCTGCTCGTTAGCGCTCATCGGAGTACACGACCTTACCGGAACCCTCGACGCACTCGCCCACGCGGAACGGTTTCTCGCCCAGCGCAACCAAGGCCTCGGTCACCGCGGCCTCGTCCTCGGGGGCAACGATCAGGCACAGGCCAACGCCCATGTTGAAGGTCTTGCACGCCTCGTTGGGCGCGAGCTCGGCCTGGCGCGACACGTAAGTGATGACGGGCGGAACGTCCCAGCCCATCTCGGCACCGTTACGGGTGACCACGGCGTCGACGTCATCGGCAAGCGCGCGGTTGAGGTTCTCGGTGATGCCGCCGCCGGTGATGTGGGCAATGGCGTGCACCGGAGCGCCACCACGCAGCAGCTCAAGAATCGGCTTGACGTAGATGCGCGTGGGAGCCAGCAGGGCGTCGGCCAGCGATGCACCGCCGAGCTCCTCGAGCGGGCGGCTCAGCTCCTCGGCCTTAGCGGCGGCCTCGGGCGTGCCCGGCTTGATGCCGTCAACACCGATGACCTTACGCACGAGCGAGTAGCCGTTGGAGTGCACGCCGGTGGAAGGCAGACCCAGAATCACGTCGCCGGGGCGGACGTTCGCGGGGTCGAGCATCTTGGGACGGTCGACGACGCCCACGGTAAATCCGGCAAGGTCGTAGTCGGCAGGAGCCATGACGCCGGGATGCTCGGCCATCTCGCCGCCCACGAGCGCGCAGCCCGCGAGCTTGCAGCCATCGGCCACGCCCTTGATGATCTCTGCCATGTGCTCGGCCTCAATGTGGCCGATGGCAACGTAGTCCAGGAAGAACAGCGGCTCGGCGCCCGAAGCCAAAATGTCGTTAACGCACATGGCGACCAGGTCCTGGCCCACCGTCTCGTGACGGTCCATGATCTGGGCGAGCACGAGCTTGGTGCCCACGCCGTCGGTACCGCTGATCAGGATCGGGTCTTCCATATCCTTAAGCGCGGCGGCCGAGAACAGGCCACCAAAACCACCGATACCGCCGATGACCTCGGGGCGGTTGGTGTCCTTAACCATTTGCTTAATAGCGTCGACGGCGCGGCCGCCCTCGGCGGTATCGACGCCGGCATCCTCATACGTCATATGCTTGCTGTCGCTCATCTGAGCCTTCCTCTCCCACTACTGTTTGACGCGCAGACGCCAAACAGTGCTCATAGTTGCCCTCGGTTCGGCGCGCATCCTGACAACACGCGCCGCTCAATCAACAAAACAGCAGGTAAAACCTACCAAAATAAACCTGTCCCCAAATGGCAGGTTTTAAGCCTCGCCGTGCTTCTCTTCCCAGCTGCGGTCATCGTATTTCTCGACCACGGCGTCATCGTCAAAGTGCAGCGGCTTATCCAGGTTGCGGGGCTTAAAGCCCTCCATAAACTTGTCGCGGCCAAAGCTCTCGGGAATCGCCACGGGATAACGGCCGGTAAAGCACGCATCGCAGTAGCCGCCCTTGGGCATGACCTTCAGCAGGCCCTCAACCGAAAGGAAGGCCAGCGAATCGGCGCCGATATACTCGCAGATCTCCTCGACCGTCTTGTTGGCGCTGATGAGCTGCGACTGCACGTCGGTATCGATACCGTAGAAGCACGGCCAGATGACCTCGGGCGAGTTGATGCGGATGTGAATCTCCTTGGCGCCGGCATTGCGTAGCATCTTGACGAGCTGCACCATGGTGGTGCCGCGTACGATGGAGTCGTCGATCACGACCAGGCGCTTGCCCTCGATGTTGTCACGCAGCGGGTTGAGCTTCATGCGCACGCCCATGGCGCGCAGCTCCTGCGTGGGCTCGATAAACGTACGGCCCACATAGCGATTCTTGATAAGGCCCTCGCCAAAGGGAATACCGCTCTCGTGCGAATACCCCTCCGCGGGCGGCAGGCCGGAGTCGGGCACGCCGATGACCAGGTCGGCCTCGACGGGTTCCTCATGTGCCAGCTGACGACCCATGTCATAGCGGCAGGCGTAGACGCTCTTGCCGTTCATGATGGAATCGGGGCGAGCGAAGTAGACCTGCTCAAAGATGCAGTTAGCAGGCTCTTCGGCAGCAGGCACGCCTTGCTCGGACACAAGGCCCTCGGCGCTGATGCGCAAAATCTCACCGGGACGGACGTCGCGGACGTACTCGGCGCCCACAATGTCGAGCGCACAAGTCTCGGAGGCGACGACCCAGCCGCCGGCGCGGGTGACATGGGTGGTGGCGTCGACCGTCGCGGCGCCGTCCTGCGACGGCAGCTGCGAAACGGATGCGGCATCAGCCTGGTCCAGGCCCTCGTCCACCAGCTTGCCCAGCACCAGCGGGCGAATGCCGTGCGGATCGCGGAATGCATAGAGCGCCTGCTCGTTGATGAGCGTCATGGCGTAGCCGCCGCGCACGAGCTCCATGGTCTTGCGAATGCCCTCGCGCAGGTGGCCCGTACGCTGAGTAAAGTAGCCGATGAGTTTGGTCGCGACCTCGGAATCCGAGTTGGAGAGAAACGGCACGCCCAGCTCGATCAGCTGGCGGCGCAGCTCGTCGGTGTTGACGAGGGTGCCGTTGTGCGCGAGCGCGATAATGACGCTATTGATGGTAGAGAGGTGCGGCTGAGAGGCTTCCCAGCTCTTGGCGCCGGCGGTGCCGTAGCGCACATGGCCCACGGCCAGCTGACCGGAGAGCGTCGACAAGTCGGCATTGGAGAACACGCGGTCGAGCAGGCCCAGGTCCTTGCGGACCATAACTGTGCCGCCGTCACCCACGGCGATTCCCGCCGATTCCTGGCCGCGGTGCTGCAGTGCACGCAGGCCAAAGTACGTCAGTCGAGCCACATCGCGATCGGGCGCCCAGACACCAAAAACGCCGCATTCCTCATGCAGCTGGTCGGAGTCCGGATCATACGTCGACATGGCGTTCACCTGTCCCGCGGCGCGCTCGGCCGCGCGGATGGTTTCTTGAGACATGGCATCCCCTCAGAGCCTCGTATTTTGGCGTTACCCGCCTTATTATACGCACGGCGCGACACGCTCCCCAGCGCATGAGCAGCGCTTTTTAAAAGCCCACCGAGCTAATAATCCGTTTTGCGGCCAAACATTTTATCGGTCTGTCCAGTGCCAGCGCCCGCGCCCCCAGGTGGCCGCCGCGTCCACCGTTGGGGATTACAAAGTTGCAATTGGGACGTTCGTCCTGTCTTTTGGCAGGTCGACGACGTATCCTTGTACCTACAGCAAAACGAGAAAGGTTCTGTATGGATCGAAACGAACTCGACCCCAGCGTCCCCAGCGCCACGGAGGTCAAGAAGATTCCCCTCATCATTAAGGTGTACGCCGTCCTGTGCATCCTGTCCGGCGTGGGCACACTCCCGTCGGTCGCCGCCTTTATGTGGCAGGTCATCACCGCGCTCATTAACGGCAACGCCGCCGCCAAGCTCGGCGACAACACGCTCGTCGCGGTTGGACTCATCGTCGCCGGCATCATGCTCTCTGCGGCAAGTGCCGTCATCCTGATCATCTTTGGCCTGGACCTTATCAGAAACCAGCGCCGCAACGCCGCCCGCCTGTCCTATATCCTTATTGCATTCACCGTCGTCGAGCTTTTGGTCGACGTGATGCTCCAAGGTATCGGGCTCTTCTTGCTTCGTCCCGCTATTCAGCTCGGTATCCTCATCGCGCTTTCAGCCACCGTCGATCCTACGCTTCGCCAGGAGCGCGAACTGCAGCGCCGCCTGCAGGAGATGCTCGACCGCGACGCCGCCGCCGAGGGCATGCTCGGCCGCGACGAAACCGGCGAGGGCTACATCAAGCTCAACTACTTCAACCTGTTCTGGGTATTCTTCGTCTGCAGCGTGTTAGGTCTCATTCTCGAGGAAGTCTGGCATATGGTCGTCGTCGATCCCGGCGTCTATCAGGACCGTGCCGGTATGCTATTTGGCCCCTTTAGCCCCATCTACGGATTTGGCGCGGTGCTCATGACCATGGCGCTCAACCGCTTCTATAAAAAGAATCCTCTGATCATTTTCCTGGTAAGTGCCCTGATCGGCGGCGCTTTCGAGGTGTTTGTAGGCTGGTTTATGCAGACCTCATTTGGCGTGGTGTCGTGGAGCTATTCACACATTAGGCTATTCGGCATGCCCGATCCCATCGCGGTATTGACCGGGGGACGCACATGCACGCCGTTTGCCTGCATGTGGGGCCTGGGTGGCCTCATCTGGATCAAGCTGCTGCTGCCGAGGTTGCTCAAGCTCATCAACATGATTCCGTGGAAGAGTCGCTACTCGGCTACCGTCATCTTTACCGTCATTATGCTGGTCGACGGCGTCATGACGCTACAGTCGCTCGACTACTGGTACCAGCGCGTCAACGGCACGGAGCCGGATATTCCCGTCGCGCAGTTCTACGGCAAGTATTTCGATAACGATTACATGGAGAACCGCTTCCAGAGCATGACCATGAGCCCCAAGGATGCGACGCGCGTGTAGCGCCACGCAATGCCGAGATTTTTCAACGCACAGAAAAGCCCGCTGGCAGACTGATTGAACTGCCAGCGGGCTTTTTGTTGGCGAGTGCTGCTGCCGGCCTTACGCCTCGCGCTCGACCTCGCTCACACACTCATTTTTGATGGCACCGACGAGCGCCTGCAGCGCATCGACGACATGCGGGCGAATGTCTCCGCCAATGAGTACGAGCATGATGTCGTCGCCCACGGTAAGCTCGCCACTCGCCAGCCACACGCGCACATAGCCGATACCCGGCATCGCGCGCGTTGCCTCGATAGCGGCCTGCACCTTTTCGGCATCGAAGCCAAACACCATGCCGCCCACCTTATGCCCAGGCGCCACACCATCTGTCTCGACCCCACGCACCTCGGCCTTGGGCGTCGCACGCACCACGCCGTTGTGTGTCAGGTACATCCCACAATCAGCCGCCGAAACATCGGCCTTGGCTTCGCGCAGCCAAGCATCAACCGAAGGCATCGATTTGCCGCTTTCAAGCATCATTTCTCCTTTTGATTTCCAGGGTAGTCTTTTTGGGACGGGGCTCTTTTAGCTACTCTCGAACCACTTATTCCTCGACCGGCGTGAGTACCATGACTGCGCGCGTATTGCTAAATGACAGCGAACGGCAAGTCACAAGCGTTACGATCTTGGTTGCCGAAGCGGCACGATCGGTGGCATCGCTCGCCACGGCCGAGGCGCCGTCGAGCATCTCGGACAGGTAATTCTTCAGTCCGTCATCGCCCTCAAAGTTGGGCGTGCGCGCCTTGGCATACGTGTCCTCGACCACCTTGGTCGCCAGCGGGCGCAACTTATACGTCGCATCACGCGTGATGTAGTACACGTATTCCATGCTGTCGAACGTCGCCTGATCGGTCGTATCCGAAATCACGTTGAACATCGAACCGTCGTTCATATGATGACCGTAAATCGTGGTCTGCTGATCCACCATGCCCGGCGCGGTGTCGTCGCTATCCAGGAAGATGGCTCCCGAGGCATTGGCCGTACCGTCGAACAGCGTGTTGAGGTACTTGGAGTTGTTGTTGGTCTGCACCACGGGGTAGTTGATGTTGGTGCCGGGCGCGTAAATCCAACCCACAACCTCGGGATTTGTCTGGGCCAGCGCATTGAAGTCGACAATTGGCACGCCACTGGCGTCCTTGTCGCTCACATATTGCTTTTCGATTTTTTGATACGACTCGCTCGCCTGCTTGTAGCCAATCTGCGCGTTGATAAAGATGGCGGCCGCAGCAACGATCAGGCCAATGCCGATGATGATGAGCAGAATGGGAATGACGGAGCGGCGCTTTTTGCGCGGCGGCTCGGTATAGATCGATGGCGCGGCATGCGCCGAAGAGCGAGGTGACTTCTTGGCCGTACTGTATGACGAAGGGCGATATGCAGCAGGCGTATCCTGACGGCGATGCTTCGCCGGCGTCACGGGGCGCGGCGCGCGCGGCTGTTGAGGAGAGGATGTCCGACTCTGCTGCGGCGCGCGGGCTGCTCCCGACTTGGCTGGATCGGAAATCCGAGAAGCCGAAAAACGCTTTCCCTGATAGTCGGACATGGCTCTCCTTATGCTGCAAATGGACTGGCAGAGCGCTTAGGCGTCAGCCATCTCCTGCTTCATCTTCTCGATAACCTTGCGGTACTCGGGGTCGCAGGCGCCCAGGATCTGCGTGGCGTAAATGGCAGCGTTCTTGGCACCGTTGATGGCCACACAGGCAACGGGCACGCCCGAAGGCATCTGCACCATCGACAGCAGCGAGTCCATACCACCCAGATCGCTCGTCTTCATAGGCACGCCGATGACCGGCAGCGGCGTAAACGCAGCCACGACGCCGCCCAGGTGAGCAGCCTTGCCGGCAGCAGCGATAATCACCTTGATACCGCGGTCGGCAGCAGTCGAGGCCCACTCATGGACCTTCGCCGGCGTGCGGTGCGCGCTTGCAATCACGAGCTCATAGGGCACGCCCAGCGCCTCGAGCTCGGCGGTGCAACCTTCCATAACGCCCAGATCGGACTTGGAGCCCATGATGATCCCGACAACCGGCTTCTGATCTGCCATAAACAAAGACCTCCTGTTGAGAGCGGCGACGCGGCGGATCCGCG
>CBCTZJ010000045.1:0-13840 GCA_965151385.1 uncultured Collinsella sp.
CGAGCGACCCGAATTCGTTCGATCTTCTCGACAATGATGGAGCGGATTGCGGTTCAGTTCACCTGTCGTATGCATCACGAGATGGGATGGACGGCATTCTCTACGTCTCCCACGAGTCTGGCGATTTCAAGATGCGCAGGACTAACCGAGTGCCGGCTTTTTTCGAGGAGTGAGAATTCCCGGCGGTCTGCCGATCAGGCCGCCGGGGTATTGAACCCCGCATTCATCCGTACACACACGGATGAATGCGGGAAGTGTCCGGATGAAGTTGATAATCAAGGAAACAAAGCCGTTCTGCCTGGGACGGCTTTGGCTTGGACTTTAACTACAACATCGCAATCGACACTTATCAGCTCGCGCAACGCGCATGGCCAAATCTCGGACGCTGGTGCTTGGAGGACCTTCGAGATTTACTGGACATCCAAAACGACGACGCACACCGCGTGCTCGCCGACTGCGAAGACGAGATGGCTGTCTACAATGCGATCAGAAACGGCGTGAAGTCCGGAGAGCTTTCTGTGGAACCGTCGCGCCGTCGCGCGAGCCGACCGGGCAACCCGGGCAATCTGGTCCCGGCTCTCCCGGTCGTATTCCTACGATATCGCCCCTAGATCACCAATGTGTCAGATAAAGAATGAGGCAATGGCTATGATCACGCCTACGGCAGATGCAACGACTGTGCCTTTTTTCCTCTCCTTTAGTCCGACGAATAGGGTTGCCGTAAAGTAAAGGGCGGAAATGCAGGCTATGGCAAGCGAAACGAGTTCCTTGGGCGGTTCCAGCAAAAGGTCGCTAGCAAAGAGTAATGCAAGCAGGGCAAAGCCGATTGTGGTCAAGTATCTCGATTGATTTTGCGACTGCATGGCAACTGCCTTTCAGAACATGCAAGTGAAAAGTCTGTACGATGTCATTGCGGTTGCAAACAAGCCGCCGCCAGGACCGGTTGTCACGAGACCGGCGATAACTTCAGCGGTGCCAGCAAGGTAGGGATCGCGCAGGCAAGCCTCCTCCTTCGCGTTCAGCTTGACCTTGTGAGGGACGGTGCGGTTATTTGCAAATCCGTGAGAATCGCACCACGCCTTGGAATATGAATCCGTGCAGCGTCCGCGCTCAAAAAGGGATATATCGTAATTTTCGTCGTAGTTGTCTCCGACGTAGATCTCGCTGCTCTCGGCGGGAGATCCCTCGTCGGCATAGGCTGCCGCAACGGGCACAAATGGTGTCATGACAAGGGAGAGGCAAAGAGCTGCTGAGACGATGGAGGGCAGGCATTTCTTTATGGCTGGCTCCTTAATCTGGCCTTTGATAGTTACTCGATGTCGATAGTTACTCGATGTCGCCTCCTTCCGCATTATATCCGTTGTATTTGGCGTATTTCTTTAATAAGGCAAGAGGCTCTTCCTCTCCTTCGGATAAGCCGATGATGTTTCCTTGATCATCCAGTATGAATACGGACGGAATATGCTCAAGTTCATATTGGTCATACACGGTTTTATCTTAATTTTTGCTGATGGCTCAGGCAAGGCGGGGCTTACGTACGAGGCGACCAACAATGCCCTGGCCCTACAGAGAATAAACGCCACGAACACGCACGCCGGCGGCTGGGAGAAGTCCGAACTCCGCGGCCGCCTCAATACCGGCGACCTCTGGTCGCTTTTGCCTTGCGAACTCCAGTCCAAGGTGAAGTCCGTCACGAAGATGACCGACAACCTGGGCGGCGGCAAGGCAGGCACCCCCTCGGCCACGACTGACAAGGTCTTCCTGCTCTCGATGACTGAAGTCTACGGTGACCTCCAGTCTGACGGCGCCCAGTACGAGTACTACAAATCCAAGGGCGTGACAACGTCGAACTATTCCAGTGCTTCGTCGAGCAGCTATCACTGGACTCGCTCCGTGCATCCGAGCAACTCCGCGTCCTTCCGCTGTGTCCACAGCAACGGCAGCTATGACTACTACAGCGCGACGAACATCTACTGCGTGTTCCCCGCCTTCTGCTTTTAGCCTCATCTGCAACTAATGAAAAGCCCGTGCGATTCTGAGCGGGCTTTTCATTTGGCAACCAAACGAACGATTCTCGTCTTGAAGCATAGTTATCGGTTTGAGTAGAAATGGGGTCATACAGCGGCTCTCAGAGCGCCAGCCGAACTCTCCCGCCATTACCGCTACGGCATCCTCGTATGGAGCCCATCCTGCTTGACGTTTCGTTGCAACAGCCAACTTGTCCACCGATCAAGTGAACCACTGGAATAAATACAGCGACACGCTTGTTCGTTACAGTCTCTATATCTACGTAAATCGCCGCGATAAATACAGCCTGTATTCGGCCGTATACCAGCTACGCGTATGTAGAGTCATATCGCGTTAATAAATCGGCTCAAGCGCGTGCAAAACGCGCAAGTAGCCGTAAAAGGCGATTATCGCGCAGGTAGATTTTTGGCACCCTGTTGCTTAATCGAAATTAAGCAATTGCTTAAAACAAAAAAGGTCAGGCACTAAGTGCCTGACCTGCAAACTTCTGGTCGGGACGACTGGATTCGAACCAGCGACCCCTTGACCCCCAGTCAAGTGCGCTACCAAGCTGCGCCACGTCCCGAAGCTTTTGTTTGTTGCTCTGCTCTCGCTCGCAACAGGGAGTATATTAACCCGAAACTTTGTCCTTGTGCAAGAACTTTTTTACAAATTTTGAAGTAAGTCCAAAATTGTATCTGCGAGCTGGGGTTTTGTTAGCACGGGAAGTTCTTGCGTACCCGCTGTGCTCACGATCCAAGCCTTGTTGGTATCGGTTCCAAAGCCCGAATCGGTGCGCGAGACATCGTTGGCGATAATGGCATCGCAACCCTTGCGGGCCAATTTGCGCTCGGCGTACTCGACAACGTTCTCGGTCTCGGCCGCAAAGCCGATCACGCACCGTTCTCCCTTTTGGCGCGAGAGCTCGGCCAAGATATCGACCGTCTCGACCAGTTCGATGCGATCCAGGCGCTCGTTGGCCTTTTTGAGCTTATGATCGGCAGGGGCTGCGGGGGTGTAGTCGGCGACGGCAGCCGCGCAAATGGCCGCATCGGCCGTCTGAAAGGCGCCCAGAGCCGCCTGCAGCATCTCTGCTGCGGTCTGCACGCGCACGCACTCCACGCCGCGGCCCACGTCGAGCGATGTCGGTCCCAGCACAAGCGTGACCGCAGCGCCGCGGCGAGCAGCCTCCCCTGCCAGGGCGATGCCCATCTTGCCCGACGACCGGTTGCCAATGAAGCGCACAGGGTCAATCGGCTCGTGCGTGGGGCCGGCGGTAATCACGACGCGCTTGCCCGCCAGGTCTTGCGGGACGGGGTTGAGCACCTCGCATACGGCCTCGACGATGTCCTCGGGCTCGCTCATGCGTCCCGTGTCCACGTCGCCGCAGGCAAGGTAGCCGCTGCCGGGTCCTACCATATGGACGCCACGGTCACGCAGCATGGCCATGTTGGCCTGTGTCGCCGGCGCCTTCCACATGCCGTTGTTCATAGCGGGTGCGATCACGATGGGTCGCGGCGTGGCAAGCAGCGTGGTGGAGATGAGGTCATCGGCGATACCGTTTGCCATCTTGGCGATGATATTGGCCGTCGCGGGCGCCACGACCACCAGATCGGGCTCCTGCGCTAGCGAAATGTGGTGGATGGGGTCGGAGGGGTCGTCGAACAGGCCCACGGCAACGGGCTCGTTGGTGAGCGCACGGAAGGTAAGTGGTCCCACAAACTCTGTGGCATGCTCGCTCATAACGACCTTGACGCGCGCGCCGCGCTTTTGCAGCAGGCGCACGATATTGCACGACTTATAGGCGGCGATCCCGCCGGTAATGCCCAGCAGGATCGTTTTTCCCTCAAGTTGCATTGAATTGTTGGATGCCGCCGTCATCATTTAGGCTTCCTTGCTGGGAAGCACCAGCAGGCGGTGGCAATACGGGCAGTGCGCAATCTCGCTACCGTCGTGGTTGAGGTCGCTCATAGACGATGCCTGCAGCGCGGTGTGGCAGATGGTGGGAATGTTGCCCTTGATGGTCTCGACGGCCAGGCCGCGGAACTGCTTGAGCAGACGCTCGTAATCGGTGAGCACGTCAGTCGGCAGCGTGGCAGCTAGCGCAGTGCGCTCCTTGGTGGCGGCATCAATCTGTGCCTGGAGGTCGGCGGCCTTGGCGCGGGCAGCCTTGGTATCGGCCTTCACGCCCTCCTCGAACTTGGCGATGATGGCCTGCGCGCGAGCCTCGCGGTCGAGTGCCTCCTTGTGGGCGATGACGACATCCTTGCGGGTGTGCTCAATCTTGTCCAGGCGCTTGGCCAGGGTGGAGAGCTCGTTCTCCAGGTCCTGAACCTCGCGGTAGTCAGAGCCATCAACGTGGCGCTTCTTGGCGGCCTCGATGGCGTTATTGGTCTGGATCTCGGTGGTGTTGAGATCGTCGAGCTCAATATCTAGGTCCTTGCGCTGGGCGTAGAGCTTGGTCATCTCGGCCTTGAGCTTAACGTAGGTCTTGCGCTTGGAAGCGAGCTCCTTGAGCTCCGGCATATTGGCAAGTTCGCTCTTGTTGCGGGCGAGCTCCAAATCGATCTGTTGCAGCTTTAGTAGCGTAGCGCCGGCGCTCATAAGTTCTCTCCTTTTGTCACAGTCCACCATTGGCAAGGGTTCAGTATTTTAATCGCATGACGGGGGTCGACCCCGGCGTCAACTGCAGAGTTCATCAATATATCAACGAACGGCTCCTCGGAGCGGTCGTGGCCGAGCAAGATCACCGGCAGCCCGCGCAAGGCAAGGTCTTGCGCCACGTGGTAGCCCGCCTCGCCCGTCACGATGACATCCGCACAGGCGGCGATGGCAAGCTCTCCGAAGTCGCCCAGGGAGCCGCCCAAAATGGCAACGGTGCGGCACGGGCGCTCAGCATCGCCCCACACGCGCGGGTCGCTTCCGAAGGCCGTGGCAGCGCGGTTGGCAAGGTCGCGCAGGCTGCAGGGGTCGTGGAGGGTCGCGAGTGCGCCCAGACCGGTGAGCTCAGGCTCGTCCACATGCTCCAGCGAGCTCATGGGCTCAGCGCCCAGCAACTCACTCAGGCGAACGCGTGCCTCGTGCGAGCGGTCCAGGTTGGTGTGAAGCGAGATGATGCTCACGCCGCAACGGGCTGCCTCATACAGTGCAGCGCTGCACTGGGGACGCGACGCATCCGCCGGACAAAACGCCTCGGGCGCCTTGATATAGATGGGATGATGCGTCAGCAGCACGTTGGCGCCGGCCTCGAGAGCGCGGTGCACGTTGGCCTCGGTCGCGTCGAGTGCACAGGCAACGCCGGTGATCTTTGCAGCGGAGTCTCCCACAGAAAGCCCAACATGATCCCAGCCCTCGGCGTCCGCCTTGGGGTAGCGCGCCAGCAGCGCACGTTCAAGCTCGGAGACGATCATGCGGCGCCTACGATCGAGAGGAGCGTCTGGGCAAAATCGTCCAGATCGCCCGGATTCACGCGGTCATCAAACGAGATGCGCAGCGACCCCAATGCCTGCTCGCGACCAATGCCCATGGCGCTGAGCACGTGGCTCGGGTCCATGCTGCCGCTCGAGCAAGCCGATCCAGCCGACACCTCAAAACCGGCGGCATCGAGCTTGATGATGAGCTCTTCGGAGTCCATGCCGTCGACGTAGATTGAAACCATACCCGGCAGACGGTCGGCCTGCGTGTAGTCACCCATGGTGGCGTGAATGCGCGGATGGGCCGTAAGCGTGGCGTAGAGCTTGTCGGAAAGGGCTTGTAGCTTCTCGCGCTCCTCGGCCACATGGGGCGTCAGCGTGCAGGCGGCAGCGGCAAAGGCGAGCTGCGTGCGCAGGTCCTGAGTACCGGCGCGACGGCCGGCTTCCTGTCCACCACCAAAGATGCGCGGGCGCAACGGCGTGCGGTTCTTAAGGTAGAGCGCGCCGGATGCCACAGGGCCGCCGATCTTGTGCGCGGCAACGGTCATAGCATCGACGCCCAGCTCGGTGACATCGAGCGGAATATGCAAGTAGCCCTGGATGGCATCGGTATGGAACAGGGCGCCCACGGTATGCGCAGCCGCGGCAAGCTGGCGGATAGGCTGTACCACGCCGGTCTCGTTGTTGGCGGCCATGATGCTCACGAGCGCGACGTCGTCGCCGAGCAAGTCGCTCAGCGCGGCAGGCTCGATGTAGCCCGCACGACAGGGCTGCACCAGATCGACGGTATAGCCGGCGGCACGCAGCAGCGGCAGGTTGTCCAGAATCGAATCGTGCTCGATGGCAGATACGATCACGCGGTTGCGCTTGCGGTCGCGCTGGCGAGCGCCCTCGGCAAGTCCGAGGAGCGCCAGCTGGTTTGCCTCGGTGCCGCCATTGGTCAAGATAATCTCGGACGGGCGGACGCGCGCGCCAAAGCTGCGGGCGATCTCGCGACGCGCCACTTCCAGGCGCGCAGCGGCCTTGCGGCCGAGCGAATGCAGCGAGTTGGGGTTGACGCCGGCAAGCTCGCTGTCGTCGTACTCGCGCTGCGCAAGGAGCGCCTCGGCGCGCATGGGCGTCGAGGCGGCATAGTCAAGATTCACGGGTATGCGGTTTTGACCTGCGGTCATAAGGGTTTATGCCTCCTGTGCGGCCTCATTGCCCAGCTTCTGCAGCAGCGCAACCTCGGCGGCGGGATCTTCGGACTTAAATACGGCGGAGCCGGCTACGAGCACGTTGGCGCCAGCCTTGACGACCTCGGCAATGTTCTTGGAAGAAATGCCGCCGTCGACCTCGATCATGGGCGACACGCCGTGGCGCTCGCACATGGCCTTGAGCTCGTGGAGTTTGGCGATGGTACCGGGGATAAAGCTCTGGCCGCCAAAGCCGGGGTTCACGCTCATGAGCAGCACCATGTCGACAACGTCGATGATGCTCTCGAGAACGCAGACGGGCGTTGCGGGGTTGAGCACCACGCCGGACTTGACGCCGCGCTGCTGCAGATGGGTGAGCGTGCGGTGCAAGTGCGTGGAAGCCTCGTAGTGTACGGTGATCATATCGGCACCGGCGTCGGCGTACCAATCGACGGTCTCGTCGGGGTTCGACACCATGAGGTGCGCGTCGACCGGCACGTCGGTGGAGCGCTTGACGGCCTTGAGGATGTCAACGCCAAAGGTGAGGTTGCCGGTAAAGTGACCGTCCATGACGTCGAAGTGCACAAAGTCGGCGCCGGCGATCTTGTCGAGGTCGCCTTTGAGGTTAGTCATATCGGCCGAAAGAATCGAAGGAGCGATTTTGATGGAACCCATGGTAGTAGCCTTTCTGTGCTAGTCAGTGAGTCCGTAGAACTCTTGAGAGGGGACGCGGTCGGTAAGAATCTCGAGCGCCCTATCCAAAGTAACACCGTTGTAGAGCGTTTGCTCCACGGCAAAGGTGAGCGGAATGTCTACGCCCAGTGAACGGGCGAGCTCGCTGACGCTGCGGGCCGCGACGGCGCCCTCGACCACCATGTGCGTGCGCGTCTGGTACTCGTCGAGCGACACGCCGTGGGCAAACTCGTAGCCAAAGGTGCGGTTGCGCGAATGCTCCGAGGTGCAGGTGGCGATGAGGTCGCCCATGCCGGCAAGTCCCATGCACGTTATGGCCTGCCCGCCACGGGCGTGCACGAGGCGGCTGATCTCTGCCAGGCCGCGCGTCATGATAAGGGCGAGCGTATTGTCGCCCGCACCGGTACCGGCGGAGATGCCACACACGATGGCGATGACGTTTTTCATAGCGCCGCAAACCTCGACGCCGGTCATGTCCTGCGACAGATAAATGCGGAAGGCCGTGGATAGGAGCAGGTCCTTAAAGGTCTCCCCTATCTGAGGGTCTTCGCTGGCGATGACGGCGGCAGAAAGTCCGCCGCGGCAGATCTCCTCGGCATGGTTGGGGCCGGAGAGCGCCGCCACGCGCGCTTCGTTGCCGATCTCGCTGGCGATGACCTCGCTCATGAGCAGTCCAGATTCGGGCTCAATGCCCTTGGTGAGGCAGAGTACCGGGGTGTCGGCGGCGATGAAGGGGGCCGCCTGATGGCATACACTGCGCAGGTGCGTGGAGGGCACGGCAAAGATGATGGCATCGGCGCCCTCGAGTGCCTGCGACAGGTCCGTGGTGGCGACGACGTTGCCGGGCAGCTCGTAGTCCATCAGATACCGGGGATTGCGGTGCTCGCCATTGATGCCGGCGGCCGTCTGCTCGCTATGGGCCCACATGATCACGCGCTCGGCTCGCGCGGCGGCAAGGCCGGCGACTGCGGTTCCCCAGGAGCCGGAGCCAATCAGCGCAACATTCATGACTCTCTCCTACTTATCGTCGGGCTCGGTGACGCGCTTGGTAAATGAGAGCTTGGATTCCTTGCCCGTCATGAGCTTTTTGATGTTCGCGCGATGGGCCCACACCACGGTGATGCCGATCATCGCCATGCAAAACTTTAGTCCCAGGCTGCTATACGGAAAGACCGCACAAGCGGCGATGGGAAGACCGATGGCCGCGGCAAGCGAGCCCACGGACACAAACTTGGTGATGGCGACGGCCACGATAAACATGCCCAGCAGCGAAAGCCCGATGGGCCAGTACCAGGCGAGGATGACGCCCAGACCGACCGCGATACCCTTGCCGCCGTGGAAGTTGAGGTAGGGCGAGAAGATGTGGCCCCACACCGCTGCCAGGCAAATGACGCCGAGCATCCAGTCGCCGGGGGCTCCGGGCGCCATGATGCTCGGCGGAAAGCCATAGCCCACGTTCGCGATGAGCGGACGGGCGATAAGAACGCAGATGGCGCCCTTAAGGCAGTCGAGCAGCAGCGTGAGCGCGGCCACCTTGGGGCCGGCTACGCGCAGGGCGTTGGTGGTGCCGATGTTGCCGGAGCCCGCCTTGCGAATGTCGGTGTGGTTAAACACGCGGCCCAGGATCAGGCCAAACGGAATCGCTCCGATAAAGAACGAGACCACGGCGCAGATGGCGGTCAGCAGAATCGGATTATGCATCCTTTTGCTCCTTCTTCCTAAAGAAGAGTCGAATGGGCGTGCCGGAAAAATCGAAGGTCGAGCGCATGCGGTTCTCCACGTAACGCTGGTAGGTGTCGTTGACCAGGTCGCTGTGGTTGACGAAGAACGTAAACGTCGGCGGGTTGACGCCCGTCTGGGTCACGTAGTGCATGCGCAGGCGGCGCTTGCCGTCCACCACGGTGTGGCCAAACTCGCGCAGGTCGGTGAGGAACGTGTTGAGGCGCGAGGTGCTGATCTTTTGTGAGCGCGTCTTTTCGGCAGCATCGACCATCGCCCAAATCTTCTCGACGCTGCGGCCGGTCAGGGCCGAGATGCGCAGGTACTGGGCCCAGGGAGCCATGACGCCCAGACGGCGGTCGACGGTCTCCATGCAGGCCTCGCGCTTGCGGTCGTCGTCGAGAAGGTCCCACTTGTTGAGCAGCACCACGATGGCGCAGCCGCGCTCGATGGCCAAGCCCATGACCTTCTGGTCCTGCTCGGTGACGCCCACGGAGGCGTCGACGACGAGCAGCGCCACGTCGGCGCGGTCGATGGCGCGCAGGCCGCGGACCATGGAGTAGTACTCGATGTTCTCGTACACGGTGCTCTTCTTGCGAATGCCCGCGGTGTCGACCATGCGGTAGTGCTTGCCGTTGCGCTCGAAGACGGTGTCGATAGCATCGCGCGTGGTGCCGGCGATGTTGGACACGATGGAGCGGTCGGCGCCCAGGATGCGGTTGAACAGCGAGGACTTACCGGCGTTGGGGCGGCCGATGATGGCCACGTTGAGCGCGTCGGGGAACGCGTCGGCGACCTCGTCCTCCTCCTCGGGCAACAGGGCTACGATGTCGTCGAGCAGGTCGCCCGTGCCGTGGCCGTGCAGGGCCGAGAGCGGCGTGGGCTCACCGATGCCGAGCGAATAGAACTCCCAGATGTTGTCATTCTCTCGATCGGGGTTGTCGAGCTTGTTCACCAGCAAAAAGACCGGCTTGTCGCAACGCTTGAGCATGCGGGCGACCGACTCGTCCTCCTCGGTGACGCCGGTGCGGCCATCGACCACAAACAGGATGACGGCGGCTTCCTCGGCGGCGGCAAGGGCTTGGTCGCGGATGGACGTGGCAAATACGTCGTCGCTCTTGAGTGGCTCGATGCCGCCCGTGTCGACGATGGTGAACTCACGGCCGTTCCAGTCGGCCGTGTGATACGAGCGGTCGCGCGTGACGCCGCGGGACTCGTGGACGATGGCGTCCGAGGTCTGGGCCAGGCGGTTGACGAGCGTGGACTTGCCCACGTTGGGGCGTCCGACGACGGCGACGATAGGTTTCATCTGCTCTCCTTTAATGGGTAGGGTCAGCGGGAATAGTTGAATTGGCGGGCACAATGCCAAGGATGTGCTCCAGGGTATCGAGCAGCTCATGCGGCATGGTCGACACCACATGAACCTCGGCGCCGCGACATGTAAGGCTTGCGAGTAATTCGTCACGATGATACTCGTCAAGGGTCATACCGTCGGCGTTGAACATGAGCTTAGGCACAAAGAGCATAACCCCCGACAGGTCCTGCGGCAGCTGCTCCAAGATGTCGCAGGCGACGATGAGGCCGGTCACGTCCACGTTGCCGCCAAAGTAACGGTTTTTGATGGCCGTGACGGAGCCGGCTAGGCCGTGCGGCGACTCCACAAAGCGCGCCACGGTGTCGCGCGCGCTGGCACCCGAGAGGCACAGCAGGCGCTGGTTGCGCTCGGCGATGCCAGCGCGAACGTTGGCAAGGCGCTCGGCGTCGGCGGCAAGGACATCATCGGTCTCGTCCAGATAGGAGCGGATCATGCCGATGCCGTCGTAGTACTGCGGGTAGCCGTCGTAAAAGTCTGCCTCGGGAGGATCGATGCCGGCGTCCAGATAGAACTCGTCGCTCATCTGGAAGGTATGACGGCCAAATCGCTCGAAGGCACGGTCCTGGAAGGGCCGGATCATGGCGATGGTCTCGCGCGCCAGCTCGGGCTTGTCGCTGTAGGACCACGTAAAGCGGTTCTGATGCTTGGTAAAGCCCAGTGGCACTATGCCCAGGCTCGTGATCTGTTCGTGCTCCTCGCAAAAGCGCAGAGTCTTCAGCAGTTCCTCGCCGTCGTTCATGCCGGGGCACAACACGATCTGCGCGTGAATCTCGATGCCGGCGGCCATGATGGTCTCGAGCACGTCCATGCCGCGCTGGGCGTTGCGGCCCATCATCCGGCGGCGGACATCGGGGCTCACGGCGTGGACCGACACATTCATGGGGCTCATGTTGCGATCGATAACGTTTTGCACGTCCTCGTCGGAAAGGTTCGTGAGCGTGACAAAGTTACCCTGCAAAAAGCTCAGGCGGTAGTCGTCGTCGCGAATGTAGAGCGTGGAGCGGCCGCCCTTGGGCAACATGGTCATAAAGCAGAACACGCAGGCATTCACGCAGGTACGCATGCCGTCAAAGATGGGGCCGTCGAACTCAAGGCCCCAGTCCTCTCCCGGGAAGCGGTCGAGCTCCACGGGGGTGACGGTGCCGTCGCGCGGGTCGAATACCTCCAGCTCGACGGTGTCGTCGTCTGCCTCCCAGAGCCATACGATCATGTCAGTGAGTTGCTCGCCGTTGACCGTGAGCACGCGCATGCCCGGCTCGATACCCACATCCCATGCGGGCGACTCGGGACGCACGTTCTTTACGAGCGCGCCCTCACCCGGCTCGGGGTCGCGGCTGCGCCCGTAATCGGCCACCTCGGCGGCGTATGCGGGTACGGTCTGGTCCATGATTAGTGGCAAAGCTCCTTGATGCGCTCGACGGCGCGTTCGATGTGTTCTTGCGGGGTGGAGGCTCCGGCAGTGATGCCGATATGCCGCGCGTCGGTAAACCATGCGGCCTCAAGCTCGGAAGCTTCCTCGATGTGATGTGTGTGCTCGCAGACGTCAGTGCAGATCTGTGCCAGGCGGCGGGTGTTGCCCGAATTTTTGCCGCCCACGACGACCATGCAATCACAGCGGTTGGCCAGTGATGCGGCTGCCTGCTGGCGCTCGCTTGTGGCGGCGCAGATGGTGTTGATCACGCGCAGTTCCTGCACACGTGGGGTGATGGAGGCCACAACCTCGGCCAGGTTCTGCGCGGTTTGGGTGGTCTGCACAACCAGGCCCACCTTGCCCTTGAGTGACAGCTCGTCGGCGTCGGCGGCACAGCTCACGACTTGAGCGTCATCCCCGGCGTGGCCCAGAATGCCCTCGACCTCGGGGTGGCCCGGCTCGCCCACGACGAGCACGCGATAGCCTTCGCGTACCAGGCGCTCGGCGGCCACGTGGACCTTCTTGACGTAGGGACAGGTGGCATCGACCACGTCGAGGCCGCGCTCGCGAGCGGCTTCGATCGCCTGCGGCACCACGCCGTGTGCGCGAATGATCACGGTGCCCGATGCGGCATCGTCCAGGGTCTCGGCCAGACCGACGCCCGCCTCGGCAAGCTCGCGCACCACGATGGGGTTATGAATGAGCGGGCCCAAGGTGTGGACCTGAGCCGTCTCCCCCGCCTGCGGGGCGGCCGCCAATGCCATATCGAGCGCGCGTTGCACGCCGTAGCAGGTGCCGGCGTGGGCAGCGATTTCGATGGTGGGGGCGTCTGCCTTGGCGGGCACGGCCTCGACGGTGTTCATGACATCCTCGCCCATGGTTAGAACCTGCCCGGGTGCTCGGCGCACAGGTCGTCGCGCATGGCGTAGACGCGGTTCATGGCCTCGGACTCAAACCATGCCAGGCGCTCCTTGCGCTTGAGCTCGACCGGAGCATCGGATAGCGAAACGGCCTTGCCGGCACGAATCCAGCACTTTTTGGGGCGCATAATCTTTTTGCCCGCAGGCGTGATATCGGACCAGCCGCAGATGGCGAGCGGGTTGACGGGCGCCTTGCCCATCTGCGCGATGAGCGCAAAGCCGCCGTGGACCTCGGGCTTGATCTCGCGCGAGCGGATGCGCGTTCCCTCGGGAAAGATCAGGACGTCCTCGCCGCGTTGCAGCGCATGCTGGGCGGCGCGCAGGCACTTCATGTCGGCGGTGCCGCGCTCGACGGGAATGCCGCCCACGCGGCTAAAGGCCCAGCGCACGATCTTGGACTTGGCGAACTCGGACTTAAAGATGGGACGAATGCGGCGGCCGCCAAAGAACAGTGCCGTCTCCACGGCCAGCAACTCGGCCATCGAGGTGTGGTTGCAGATGACCACGCTGCCGCGGCCTTCCTGGCGCTCAAACAGCAGGTCGGCGTCCTCGACCTCCCAGCGCCACATAAGCTTGGAGAAGGCCCACAGGATGCCCATGACCACGGCGACGGTGCCGCGGATGAGCGCCGGGAACTCGGCGTAGGGGGCGTTGTAGTAATCCTCGGGCGTCTGTTTAAACAGGCGCATGGGCTACCTCCTTTGGTTGATGAGGTCCTCGATGATCGAGACGACCTCGTCGATGGTGTGGGCGGTGGAGTCGACGTGCACGGCGTCCTCGGCGGGAACGAGCGGCGCGACCTCGCGGCTGCTGTCGAGCTTGTCGCGTTGCTTGAGTGCGTCGAGGGTTTCGTCGACCTCGGCCTCGAGCTGCTCGGTGGTGAGCGGCTGGACGTCGTTTTGGTGGCGCTGCAGCACGCGGCGACGGGCGCGTTCGCGTGGGTCGGCGGTCAGGAACACCTTGACCTGTGCGTTGGGGAACACGACGGTGCCGATGTCGCGACCCTCGGCGACGATATCGCGGTCCTCGGCGGCGCGGCGCTGGTGGATGAGCATGGCGGTGCGCACGCCCGGGTAGGCCGAGACCTTGGATACGTTGGCGTCGACCTGCGGGGTGCGGATGGCGGC
>CBCTZJ010000046.1:0-13521 GCA_965151385.1 uncultured Collinsella sp.
CGTATCGAGCACGGCCTCGCAGCCATCCACCACGTCCTGCGGCAGCGGCACGATATCGGGGACGGCAAAGACGTGGCAGCCGGCCGTGATGCCCGAGACGCAGCCGTTGCGCGAATCCTCGACCACGGCACATTCCTCGGGGGCAAAGCCCGCGCGCTCGCAGGCAAGCAGATACATCTCGGGATCGGGCTTGCCATGCACGACGTCCTCGCCGCAGGTCACCGTTTCAAACTTGTCAAAGAGTCCGACCATCTTAAGGTTGCGCTCCGCTGTAACGTGGCGCGACGAGGTCGCAAGGCCCACGTGATAGCCCGCAGCCAGCAGCTCGTCTAGGCACTCAGCGGCGCCGGCCTTTAGCTCCAGTTCGGTCTTGGCTATCTCGTCGCGAATCTCCTTGTGGCGGACATAGATCGCCTCGGCGGTTTCGCGACTACCGTAATGTTCATCAAGGATGTCCATGACATCGGGCAGCGTGCGGCCGATAAACTGATGAATCAGAGCATCATCGATCGCGACCCCCAGCTCGGCAGCGCCCGCCTTCCATGCCTTAATCCCCAAACGCTCGGTATCGACCAGCGTTCCATCCATGTCAAAAATAACAGCCTTGATCATATCGGCCCCCCTCACCGGATTGCATTACTGCCACTCTACCGCACTTTACAAACTTGTATATAACGTATATAGCATATTGCACTTTCGTTACATAAGCGGAAGTCTTATGACAGGCAGCTCGGTAGGATTATAGTTTTCGATCGAGTACTCAACGATAAGGAACGTTTCATGCTTTCAGACACCGCCGCACCCGCAAAGGAGCTTCAGGACAAACTCACAGCGCTTGAGCGGCTGCTTTTGGCATACGGACGCGTCGCCATCGGCTTTTCCGGTGGCGTCGACAGCAGCTTTTTGGCCGCCGTATGCGCCCGCATCATGCCTACCAATACCCTCCTCGTTCACCTCACCACGCCGCTCATCGGCACGCCCGAGCAGGCTTCATTTGAACGATCCGTTGACGGACAAGCCAGTGAGGAGCCGCATTTTAAGCTCCCCGTACTCAATCTTTCGGTCGACCAGTTGCAGCTCCCCCAGGTTGCCTGCAACGATGCCAATCGCTGCTACCACTGCAAGCACGCCGGCTTTACCGCCATCGTGAACCACGCCAAGTCACTCGGCTTTCCCACCGTCATCGATGGCAGCAATGCAAGCGATCGCGGTGACTACCGCCCTGGCATGCGCGCGGCAGAAGAGCTCGGTGTACGCTCCCCTCTTATGGAGGTCGGCTTTACCAAGGACGAAGAGCGCGAGCTGCTGCGCGCATGGGGCTATCCCGTCTGGAACCTGCCGGCGGGAGCCTGTCTTGCCACGCGCGTCCCCACGGGCGAGGAGCTTACGCGCGAGAAGGTCGATTTAATCCGCACCTGCGAGGATTACCTGCACGATCTTGACCTGGCACAGGTACGCGCGCGTTTGATCTGCGGCTGCATGCATATCGAGGCCGCACCCGCAGATGTCGCCAAGATCGCTGCCCTCGGTGGCAACGCCGTCGATGCCGAGGGCAAAACCCCGCTGCCCGCCGTTATCGAGTCCGCGCTGCGCGAGCTGGGCTGCGGCCATATCTTCCCCGAGGTCACCCCCTACATCCACGGCAACATGAATCAGTAACCTGCCAAAAAGGGACAGGTTTGTTTTGGCAGGTTTTATCTTGGGAAAATATCGCGAGGCAGTCGCCCCTCTAGCACCCATCAAACTTCGAGAGATGGTAGAGGGGCAATTCGGCTGCATCTACTTCTTCCGATAGCGGCGGTTGCGGCTCGTCGACGAACCCATTACTTCGATGAGTCCTTTATCCGCCATTTTTGGCAGATGGTAGCGGACGGACGAAATTTTGACCCCCGATGCAACCGCTATTTCTCGCGCCGTCATATCCACTTCGGCGCTGAGAGCCTCCAGGATCCTATCCGCTGTCGAAGCTGACGATTCTCTGCTCATATCGATAATCTCAAACGTGTCTTTGCCACATTTTGACAGGACATGTTTATCGACAAGATCCCCGCAGATCAGGCGAATGTCATCCGAATCCCACTTCAGGGCCTCTCGTATTTTTTGAACATCGCATACGCACCCATGCTCCCGCATAAACATGAGCAATGTTTCCTCGCGATCCGTCAGCTCGGTGCCCACATGGCTCTGAATCCACGTGCGGTTTTCAGCAAGCTCCGCCCCGTGCCGGGAAAGCAGCACCGTAAACGAATCGGCCTTAACGATAAATTTCGGCCTTCCAAGCGAACGAGACTCCATCTCGCGAATCATAGCCGGGATACCAGATCCCTGGCTTTCTGCAACGGCCCCCTCGGCATGCTCTAACGGCGTCGCCCCCATTAGGCTCATGAGCTTTGGGTTTCGGCAGCGCGATTCCCCGTCTGCAAGATTGTCCACCGTCTTTCCGCCCCAAAGCCCACCGGGGTTTTTGATCTCTATTCTGTCTGGATAGATATCGACACTCACGGCCTGCCCCACAAACATGGGCGAATATTCTCGATGGATGCAGGCATTTGCCAAGGCCTCGCGCAAAACCTCCTGGGGAACTTCCCAATCCTCCCTTCTGCCAGCACCTTGCACTATCGCCGCTTTGCGCAAGTTCCGTCCAATCGCGGCAAGGGCATCTTCGATGCAAGCCGGAATCGGGCCATCGCACAACTGGCGGTCAATAAACCGGGGTTGCCCGGGTGCAGATTTTTCCACATCGGAATGGACAGCGACATCGATCATGAGTTTGGGATAGAACTGCTGGGGGTAAATTCCCGCCGACAGAAGCCCTGCGAGCTTCACCGCACCATCCTTTGTAGTGATATTGAGTCTGACCAGCTGCTTTTCCAACGTATCGGCCCCGCGCAAAACGCGGGGGGTCTGCAGCCGGCGATTCGCGATAATAGACCGCACGACATCTGGATCCAAATCCTCGACCGTTGCCTCCGAAACCACCGTGCCGTCTGCATCGCTCGGAAGCAACGCACTCTGCAGCTCATATAGCTCAGCGGGTGACATCTTGATATCTTTATCATCCACGCGCTTGTAGCTACCGTTCTGTACGCCGCGCGCGCCGATATAGCAAGGCTTCGCTTTAAGCTCAAGTTCAAAGATACGCACCAGAAGCACCTGGAGCCCGTCGACCTCGCCTCGATCAAGCTCGTACCGCGGCGCATGGGCCACCACTGCTGCTGAGCCTCCGTCTCCGATACCCGAAACAAACTGATCGCGCACCCTATCGATAGCAAAGTTAGCCGAAGGAACAAATCCTTCGGCTTCGTTTAGGCCCAAAATAATGAGCCCACCCGCAGTGTTCGCAAAAGCGCTCACTGTCTCCCATACATCTGCGCTCAATTTATTCGTGCAGGCTTTAACTTCTACCGATGCGTCATCAGTCCCCCGCCTGCGAAGGCGCTCAACGATAAGGCCAAGAGGTTCATCCAGCAGCATTGGCATTCCGTCTCTCTAAAACGATAGATTTATCTCTCTAAAGTATAGTATATCTCCCTAACTTTAGAGAGATAAGCACCTTATTTTAGAGAGAAATTTAGAAAGATGTATCGAATTCACTGCTAGATTGCCTAATGTTATCTCTTTAACTGGCTTTCTCTTTAGAGAGACATTTAGAGAGACGAGCGCGGCCTCTCTAATCATGGGCTCCTCTCTTTAAAGTGTGCACATCCCAACCGTACCTTAAGCTGCGGTGAAATAACTCACGATTAACCTGCCAATAAGGGACAGGTTTATTTTGGTAGGTTTTATCTGGGGAAACGCCGAGCCCCACATCAACAACCGCCGCAGCTCCATATGAGGCAAATGAATCAGCAGCGTCTATTCCAAATCTTGAGTATTTGTTCGGCGGGACGGCCTCTGCCGGCTCCTGCTAGACTGGTAGACTCCCAACCGTCCATCCAGGAGCCTCAATGTCGCGCAAGTCCGCCTACAAGCAAGTGCTTTCCATCGGCACCGCCGTGGTGCTGGGGTTTGCGCTGTTCACAGGATCGCTCGACGGAGCGCCCAAGCTGCTGTCGCCGCAAAGCGATGAGCAGGCGGTAGCTCTGGCCGAGAAACAAAACGAGAGTCCCAGCCGCACCGACGACGAGGCAGACCTGGTTGCCCGACTCGAATCGGGATCAGCGAGCTCCTCGGACTCTCAAAATAGCCAAGACTCTGGCGATGGCTCTGAATCCGCCGCAACCGACACCGGTGACGACACTTCCACAGACGGCGCCGCCACCCCCATCGACGAGGTCGAAAACCCCGATCTCGACCGCGCCCGGGGCGTATATCTCAGCAGCATTCCCGACTACGCCGGCAACCCCTACGTTGCCCTGCGCACTGACAGCACGCACCCGCTCGGCACGCCGTCATTCACGCTCGATGAATACGATCGCGCCACCGAAGAGGGCTGCTTTAAGAAGTTCTCCAAGCTCGACAGCCTGGGCCGCACTCGCAAAGCGCTCGCCTGCGTGGGCCCCGAATCGCTTGGTCAAGGCGAGCGCGGCGATATCTCGCGCATCCACCCCGCCGGCTGGCACCAGCAGCGCTACGACTTTATTCCAGGCCAGAGCCTCTACAACCGCTGCCACCTTATCGCCTGGTCGCTCTGCGGCGAAAACGCCAACCGCAAGAATCTCCTCACCGGCACACGCTATCTCAACGAGACGGGCATGCTGCCGTTTGAGGAGCAGATTCTCAACTATATTCGCGATACGGGTAACCATGTGCTCTACCGCGTCACGCCCATGTATAACGAAGAGGAACTTGTCTGCCGTGGCGTGCGCCTTGAGGCGCAATCGGTCGAGGACCACGGCAAGACCCTCTGCTTCCACGTATATTGCTACAACCTGCAGCCGCACGTGCAGATCGACTACGCCACCGGCCGCAACCAGGCATCCGGAGACTAGGGCCGGCCAAGCTGCCCAAACCTAACATGATCCGTTTTCCTCCGTCCCCCAGGGATCAAAAAGGGCCGCCCCGGATTACCCAGAGCGGCCCTTGCATCGGCATGTATGTTGCAGGCAAAGCCCCACGCTACTTGGCGCGGCCCTCCTCATAGCGCTCGACCAGCTTGGCCTGAACGTCATAAGGCACCTGCTCATAGCCCGCGGGCTTCATGGTAAAGTCGCCCGTGCCGCGCGTGATAGAGCGCAGGCGCGTCGAGTAATCCGTCAGCTCGGCCAGCGGCGCCTGGGCAATGACCACGGTGTCTCCGCGCTCATCGGTTTCCATGCCCGTCACGCGACCGCGCGAGGCCGAGATGTCGCCCATCACGGCGCCGGCGTAGCTCTCGGGGATAGTCACCGTGATTTCCTCGATGGGCTCCAGTACCACCGGGTCGGCATCGGCGCATGCCTTGCGCAGGCCGATGCGAGCCGCCGCGCGGAACGCCATCTCGTTGGAGTCGACGCTGTGATACGAGCCATCGTACACAGCCACGCGAATGCCCGTAAGCGGGTAGCCGGCAATGATGCCGTCCTTCATGGTCTCCTGAACGCCCTTGTCCACGGCAGGAATGAGCGAGCGCGGGATGCGACCGCCCACGACCTCGTCTACAAACTCATAACCGTCGCTCGTACCGTCGGGCCCAACGAGCGGCTCAACGCGCAGCCAGCAGTCACCATACTGGCCGGCGCCGCCGGTCTGCTTCTTGTGGCGGCCCTGGGCACTCGCCGTGCGGCGGATGGTCTCGCGATACGGGATGCGGATCGGCACGCTCTTGGCCGCGACCTTGGTGCGGTCCTCAAGGCGATTGAGCAGGACCGAAACCTGCGCCTCGCCCACCGCCGAGATGATGGTCTGGCCCGTCTCCTCGTCACGATCGATGCTCATGGTCGGATCGGCCTTGCACGCCTTCTCGATAAACGTATAGAGCTTCTCCTCGTCACCGCGGTTCTCTGCCTCGATGGCAATGCGGTACTGCGAGTTGGGGAACTTAAACGCCGCAGCCTCGACCTTGCCGGTAATCGAGAGCGTATCGCCCGTCTCGGCCGCCAGCTTGGGCGCCACGATAATGTCGCCGGCATAGGCATGACCAACCTCGGTCATGTCGCGGCCGCACATCACATACAGGTGAGCCAGACGATCGCTCTTGCGGGTGCGCGCGTTGATCAGCTCAAGGCCCGGCTCAAGCGTGCCCGTCAGCACCTTGATAAAGCTGATACGACCCTGCTGCGGATCGGCCAGGGTCTTAAACACAAACGCCACCGGGCGGTCATCGTCACTCGAGATCTTGAGCGAGTCGCCGTCGATGAGCGGCATCTCGCCGTAGTCCGTCGGCGCCGGGAAATACGTGGCGATGTCGTCCATCAGCGAGTTGACGCCCTGCTCCTTAATGCAATCGCCCGCAAAGACCGGCACAAAGATGCGCTCGGCGATCGCCTTCGACAGCAGGCCTTCAAGCTCCTCCTGCGTCAGCGTCTCCTCGCCTTCCAGGTACTTCATCATCAGTTCGTCGTCAGCCTCGGCCACCAGCTCGCACAGATGGTCATGGGCCTCCTCGGCCTGGGCACGATACTCCTCGGGAATCTCCGACTCAACGGCTTCGACACCGTTGCAATGGCGCGCCTTCATGCGCACCAGGTCGATGATGCCATCAAAGTCCTCGCCCTCGCCCCAGGGAAGGGTCACGGCGCCCAGTCGCGTGCCAAAGCGCTCCTGCAGCAGGTCCATCGTGGTCGCAAAACTGGCCTCGGAGCGCGACAGGCGGTTTACGAACACCGCACGCGCCAAGCGCAGGTCCTCGGCGGCATACCAGAGCTTAACCGTCGTAGGCTGTGGACCGGCCTCGGCGTCGACCACAAACAGAGCCGTCTCGCAGACGCTCATCGCGGCAAAGGCGTCGCCGATAAAATCGGGGTAGCACGGGGCATCGAGCACATTGATGCGCGCGCCCTTCCAGTCGATCGGCGCAATGGTCGTCGAGATGGAAAACGCACGCTTGACCTCTTCGGGGTCATAGTCGAGCGTAGGCTTGGTGCCGTCGTGGCCGCCCAGGCGGGCGGTCTTGCCGGAAAGGTGGAGCATGGCCTCGGCGAGTGAGGTCTTGCCCACCCCGCCTTGGCCTACGAGCACCACGTTCCTTACGTTACCGGTCTTGGGAGCACCCATGATGACCTCCTTGCAGGGCCGCGCGCAATGCGCGACGCCAACGGGGAGAGTTCGCGGTCGGTGCCGTCCCGGGAGCAGCATGGTCGGCAGCCGAGCCGACTCACCCTCCAAATGTCCTATGCCACCACCCTACCCTCACGGGCGACCGTCCATGCACACCTTTCGGCGCACGTATGAATACAGGCGGCGAGAGGACAGAGCAAGTATGCCAGGCGATTATTAAACCCCATCGATACAAATAAAAGCCGCCGCAGACCATAAGACCTGCGGCGGCTTCTTCTCAATACATAGATGAGCCTAGCCCTCGATACGGCTCAAGAACTCACGGGTACGTTGCTCACGCGGATGATCGATAACCTGCTCGGCCGGGCCCTCCTCGACAATGCGACCGCCGTCCATAAAGACCACGCGATCGGCAACGTCGCGCGCGAACTGCATCGCATGGGTCACGATCACCATCGTCATATTCTGCGCTGCCAGGTCTTTAATGACACGCAGTACCTCGGCCGTTAGCTCGGGATCGAGCGCCGAGGTCGGCTCGTCAAAGAACAAGATCTCCGGGTCGAGCGCCAAGGCGCGGGCGATACTCACACGCTGTTGCTGACCGCCCGAAAGCTCACACGGCACCTTGTTCTCGTTGCCCGTAAGCCCCATCTGCGCGATCAACTCACGCGCACGCGCTTCGGCCTGCTCGCGCGGACGCTTGAGTACGCGAATCGGAGCATCGGTGATGTTTTTCATCACCGTATAGTGCGGAAACAGATTGTAGTTCTGAAACACCAGGCCAAATCGCGAACGCGCCCGCTTGGGCACGTCGCCTTTCGCATATACCGCACCCGACCCCGCGTCCGTCGCAACGGCAAGGTCGCCAAACGAGAGCGAGCCTCCGTCAAGTGTCTCGAGCAGTGTGGCACAGCGCAGAAGTGTGGACTTACCGCCGCCTGAAGGCCCGATAATCGCTACGACCTCGCCACGCTTTACCTCGAGCGAGATATCCTTGAGCACCTCATTGCCACCAAACGCCTTGCGCGCGTTCGATATTTTCATTACCGAATTAATCATGGTAGTAATCCAATTTTGTCTCGGCGGCGCCCAGCAGCATCTCGACGACGAAGTTAAAGACCCAGTAAATCAGCGCCGCGATCGCAAACGGCACCATGCTCACCTGCGAGGCGACCAGCGCCTTAGCCGTCGAGAACATCTCCCCCACGCCGATGGCAAACGCCAGCGACGTGTCTTTGACCAGCGTGATGATCTCGTTGCCCATCGCCGGCAAAATGCGTTTGGCAACCTGCGGCATCACGATGTACAAAAACGTCTGCAGGCGCGAGTAGCCCAGCACCTCGGCGGCCTCATATTGACCGCGCGGAATCGACTGCAGGCCCGAGCGATAGATCTCGGCAAAGTAGCCGGCGTAGTTGATGATGAACGCCACAACGCACGCCGTCCACTTGGAATCGGGCGTGAGCGAGATACCGAACACGTAGTACGGGGCAAAGTAGATGGCAAACATCTGCAGCATGAGCGGCGTACCGCGCATCACCGAAATATAGATGCGCGCAATCCAACGCAGCGGCGCGACCTTGCTCATGCGCATAAACGCCACGGGGATCCCCAGAGGAATCGACCCGAGCAGCGTCAGTACAAACAGCTGCAAACTGACCAAGAATCCCTGGCCAAGCATCTGCATCATGACCTGAATAGACAACCCAAGCTCTCTTTCACAGTAACAGAACAGCAGGTGTTAATTGAAATAGGCACAGTGCCCAAGATTGCGAGCGACAAGCCCGACGAAGCGTACTTTGGTACGCGAGGAGGGTTGGAGCCGCAAGGTTGGGTGCTGTGGCTATTTCAAAACCCAGTTGTCGAAGGATAGACCGTAGCTTGAATACTTGTCGCAGAGGTCCTTGACCGTGCCGTCCTCATAGAGTGCCTTGAGCGACTCGGTCACGGCATCGGCCGACTTGGTGTCGCCCTTCTTAAAGCCGACGGCGTAGTGCTCGCTGGACAGCGGCTCATCAAGCTGTGTATAGGCATCGGGCTTGGCGGCAAGCTGATACTGGGCAATCGAGAGGTCACAGGCGACGGCATCGACTGCACCACTCTCGAGCTGCATAAACGCCGTGTTGTACTCACCGATGGTATCGAGCGTGGCAAACGTCGCGGCCAAATCCTTCTGGTCGCCCTCGAGCACATCCTGCGCAGCGGAATCGGTCTGGGTAATCACGGTCTTGCCGGCAAGATCGTCCCAGCTCTTGATGCCCGCATCCTTCTTGACCACCAGCACCTGCTCGTTGAGCATATACGGCTCGGAGAACGTGTAGTCATCCTCGCGACCCTCCATGGTAAAGCCGTTCCAGATGCAGTTGATGGCGCCCGAGTTGAGCAGCGTGTCCTTAGCGTCCCAGTCGATGGCCTCGTATTTGACCTCCCAGCCCTGCTTATCGGCAACAGCCTTGGCCAGATCGAGATCAAAGCCCGTGTACTCGCCGTCATCGCCCACAAAGCCGTACGGAGGATAGGACTTGTCAAAGCCCACCACGAGCTTCTTGGACTCGGCAGCGCCCTTCACGTCCTTGGCCGCGGCAGAGCCGGCAGCAGAGCCCTTATCGGCACCGCCACAGCCAACCAGGCCAAGGCCTAGAACCGTAGCGAGTGAGCCGGCTAGACCAACAAACTGACGACGAGACATATCGGTATTCATGGTATTCCCCCTTGGTGGCGCTTTAGTTAAGTAAAGTGAGTCATGTAACGTTCAGAATCATACACTCTACCCTGATAAAGTACAAGGGAGGGTTTGCCCGCCGCGTGAGGGGCGTGGGGGTTATCGCTGACACGATTAAACCGCTTGTATATCGTCTGCTGGCTTGGCACGGTACAATACTTGCAGCTTTAATTCATGAATTAGTGGAGTTATTGATGGCAGAATCTCGTGCGGAGCGTAAGGCTCGTCGTGCTTTGATCGAGGCGGCTGAGGAGTCGAAGGAGGAGAAATCTTCTACGAAATCCAAGTCTTCTAAAGCTGCAAAAAGCAAATTGACCAAGAGCAGGGCAAAGACCAAGCGTTCTGACTCTCGTCGAGGCGGAGACAAAGCGCCTCAGACTCGTTCCAAGCGCTCGCATAAAGATCAGGTTTCGTCTGCGCGCAAAGCTGTGGACCCCAAGTCTCCCTGTTCAATCATGAAAGCTTGCGGTGGGTGCACGGCGCTCAATCGTCCTTATAAAAAGCAGTTGGCAGCCAAGCAGGCTGCTATGGAGGAGCTTTTTACCTCGCTTTGTGAACGCGAGGGCATAACCGTCGACCCCATTCGCGGTATGGGCGTCACCCTGGGCGACCAGGGCAAATACCCTGCGCCGCGCGGTTTTCGCCATAAGGCCGCCACTCCCTTTGCCCCCGGCAAAGAGGGCGCTGTCCGCTGCGGCTTTTTTGAACGTGGCACGCACAGAATCGTTGCTGTTCCCGAATGCCCTGTCGAGGCACCGGGCGCCCGACAGATTCTTAACGGCATCGCGCGTGAAGCTGAGCGCCTGCACATTCCCGCCTTTAACGAGGACAAGCACTTGGGCTTGCTTCGCTATGCCGTCGTTCGCTGCGGCTGGCGCACCGACCAGATCATGGTCACCCTCGTGACCGCCCAGCGCGACCTGCCGCATGCACGGGATTTCTTTGAGGCCGTCGCTGCACTCGATCCGCGCATCGTCACCGTCGCCCAAAACATCAACGGACGTCCCGGCAACGCCATCCTCGGCGAGGAAACCCGCATCGTGTATGGCGCCGAGTGCATGCGCGACCAGCTGCTCGGCTGCGAGTTCGACATCTCCCCCGCCGCGTTCTATCAGACCAACCCGCAGCAGACCGAGCTGCTCTATCAGCTCGCTATCGACGGCATGGATCTGCACCAGGGCGATGTACTTATGGATGCTTACTGCGGCAGCGGCACCATCGGTCTTTGCGCAGCTAAAGATACCCAGAACAAGGGTATCGGCATCATGCTGCTCGGCGTAGAGCGCAATCCGGCGGGCATTGCCGACGCGCGCCGCAATGCCGAGCTCAACGGTCTTACCCGCAGCGCCTGGTTTATGGCCGACGATGCCACCGATTACATCCTAGACGCCGCCGACAACGACGAGCGCATCGATGTCCTTTCCATCGACCCGCCGCGCGCCGGCTCTACCCCCGAGTTCCTCGAAGCTGCCTGCGCACTTAAACCGCGCCGCATCACCTATATCAGCTGCAACCCCGTGACCCAAGAGCGCGACCTGCACCAGCTCCTCGACGGAGGCTATCGCCTGCTCAAAATCACGCCCGTCGACATGTTCCCCCACACCGACCATACCGAAACCGTAGCGGTCCTCGAACGCCGCTAACCAACCTCAGTAGATTTTTGGGACAAGAAAGGGGGCGACCCACCCGGGCCGCCCCCCTTCGCTTGGTTTATAAACTCCGCTACATCCCCTTGCGCAGGTCGCACACGCCGGCTGCCGCCATCTCGCGCAGTAGCGTCTCGCGGTCGCGCGTCACGATCAGGTCCAGCGGGAAGTGAATCTCGTCGAGCAACTTGCGGGCGTGATCGAGCTTGCCAATGGCCATACCGATGTGGGCATCGGTCGACACACCAATGCCCACGCCCAGCTCGGCGCAACGCTCGGCGATCTTGCGGCATACGGCCCAATGCTCAGTGTCGACACCGTGTTCAAGACTATGGTTGTTGATCTCGATAATCTTGTGCTTGGCCTTAGCCGCCAGCAGCACCTCGTCGATATCGAACGACACGCCCGAGCGACCCGTGTGGCCCAGCATAAACACCTTGGGGTGCTCCAGGGCATTGATATACATCTCGGTCGTCTGGGCCAGCGTCGCGCCTTCAGCGAACTGCGGGTTATGCACGCTTGCCACCAAATAATCCAAATTACGCGTAACCAAATCGAACAGCGAATGCTGGTGACTGTACGAATCGCCGGCAATATTGAGCGACACGGGAATGTTCTCGCCAAACAAGCTTCCGTCCAGCGAAACGATATCGGCCTCGGCAGCGCGAAGCACCAGCACGCCGCTCCAAATGCGCGGCCAGATGTCCTGGTTGATAAAGAACTGGTAACTGCGCAGGTCATTAGGGCAAGCCGTAACCATAGAGCTCAGATGGTCGGCAGATCCGAGCACCTGCAGACCACGCTCTGCCGCCCAGTACACATTCTCCTCAATGGTCGAATATGCATGCGCAGAGAACATCGTATGAGTATGAATGTCACAAGAAAGCAGGTAGGGCATCGGGTCTCCTTATCTGGCATGGCCGTCGCTTATATTCATTGTACGCATAGCCTTCGATAGTCGTAAAACCACTCCATCCCAAAGACACAACGTCCATGACAACGGGGTCCGGCTTAACACCAAACCCCGTTTCACGTAAAACGTTGTAGGCAGAGCGCTTTACTTTTAACGATACTCGTCCGCCAACTGTTTCCAAGCTGGTAGCGAATTGATGATCGTTTCGTAACTCACGCAATAGCCCAAGCGGAACCAACCCGGCATACCAAAGCTGTCCGAGGGAACCGCAAGCAACTCATACTTCTTTGCGCGTTCGCAAAACGCATTCGCATCGGGCTCGAGCGCCTTCACCCACAGGTAGAAAGCACCGTCCGGCTCAACATAGGTATAGCCGTACTCCGCCAAGGCATCGGTGAGCGCCATGCGGTTGCGGGCATAGGCATCGATATCGCTCGGCTCATCGATGCAATCGATAATCACGCGCTGAAAGAGCGCCGGTGCGCATACAAAACCCAGCGTACGAGCAGCACCCGCAACAGCCGGCATCAGACGCGCAGCCTGCGGATTTGTATTGGGAACCAAAATCCAACCCACGCGCTCACCCGGCAGCGACAGCGACTTGGAATACGAGTAGCACACGATGGTGTGCTCGTAGATCGAGGGCACCCAAGGCACCTCGGCACCGTACACGATCTCGCGGTATGGCTCATCCGAGATGAGGACAATCGGATTCTCGTGATCGCGCTTGGCGTTGACCTCGCGCAAAACATTGGCCAGTCGCATCAGCGTGTCGCGTGTATATACGGCACCAGTCGGATTGTTGGGCGAGTCGATGATGACGGCAGTCGTCTTATCGGTAATCGCCTTGAGCACGTTGTCCACGCTCAGCTGGAATGTGTCTTCATCGGCAGGCGCCTCAACACACGTGCAGCCGGCCTTCTCAATCCACACGCGATACTCCGGAAAGTACGGGGCGATAACAATGACCTCGTCGCCCGGGTTCGCAACAGCATTGAGCGTGCAGGTGAGCGAAGCCGCGGCACCCACCGTCATAAAGACGTCCTTGCCCTCATAGCTCGTGCCAAAGCGGCGGTTGAGCGATTCGGCAACGGCTGCTCGAC
>CBCTZJ010000047.1:0-13361 GCA_965151385.1 uncultured Collinsella sp.
CTCGCCAGATTTCTTTGCAGACGGGGTTCGCATTGCGAACCCCGTCTTTTTCGTTTTGATCCCTCTATTTTGTTGGCTCGGCATACAAATTGCTGCCGCTTGCGGTGCTTTGGCGTTGCTACCGTTGGGCGATAAAATTGCACCATTCGAGCAATAATTTGCGTTGACCTGCTGAAGAATGGCGCTTGCCTACATTAACGTTAATTAACGGCGGTAAGATAAACCGGTATCGCAATTTGGTCTGCGGCCGCCGTGCCGCACGCACAGGGCGCATCCTGCGCCTGCGAAAGGATCCTTGAATAACATGAAGGCAATCATCCCCGCCGCCGGTCTTGGCACGCGTTTTCTGCCTGGCACCAAGTGCACGCCTAAAGAGATGCTGCCGGTGCTCGACAAACCGGTCATCCAGTACGTCGTTGAGGAGGCGCTCGACCCCGATGAGGTCGACGATGCTATTATCGTCACCTCTCCTGGCAAGCCCGAGTTGCTGAGCTACTTCCAGCCCGATCGCTCGCTCGAGAACCTGCTTCGCGAGCGTGGCAAGGACGCCTACGCCGACGCCGTCGCCCATGCTGGTGGTATGCCGGTCGACTTCCGTTATCAGTACGAGCCCAAGGGCCTTGGCCACGCCATTCGCTCTGCCGCCGACGCTGTGGCGGGGGAGAACTTCCTGGTTCTTCTGGGCGACTACGTTGTTCCCAACCGCGACATCTGCGACAAGATGCTCGCCGTTTCCAAGGAGCACGGCGGCGCTTCGGTTATCGCCGTTGCTGCTTGCTCGCCCGAGGAAGTCAGCCGCTACGGCGTTATCGCCGGCGATCGCGTTGGCTCGCTCGAGGGCTTCGAGAATGCTGCCGACGACGAGCCCGGTGCCGTTTGGCGCATCGGCGGTCTGGTCGAGAAGCCTGCTCCCGAGGCGGCTCCGTCCAACCTGTACATCGTCGGCCGTTATCTGCTGAGTCCGCTGGTCATGGACCTGCTGGCCGATCAACAGGCCGGTAAGGGCGGCGAGATCCAGCTGACCGACGCCATGGCCCGCTCGCTCGACCGCGAGGCCATGTACGCTGTCGTCATCGACCCGCTCTCGGGCTACGATACCGGCACCCCGTCTGGCTGGATGGCCACCAATGCCCTCATGGCCGCAAGCGATCCTCGCTTTGCCGGCGCCTTCTGGGACGCCATCGACGAGCGCGGCGGTTTGATGCGCAAGTAAGCCTTCGGGCATCAACATTTACGGGTGCGGACTTCGGTCTGCACCCGTTTTTTATAAGAGCTGCGATTGCCGGCTCCCTGTTCACAGAAAATATATGAACAGGTGTTCGATACATACCTATCTACCTGCACCTTTTCTGTTGAAAAACTTTGCTACTCCAAAAACTTAATCGCGTCAAGGCTTTTCTTGCTCAACGGTCGGTACCTGATAAACTATTAGGTTGCGATAACTGGCGAAGCCATGCCTCGCCAATCCACCGAGCATTTCCGTGAAGGAGGAAAAACCTGGTGACCTACGCATACACTGCCACTGAGCGCAAGCGCGTCAGCTTCGGGAAAATCCCGGAGGCCATGGAGCTCCCCAACCTTATCTCTGTTCAAAGGGAATCCTTTGAGCGTTTTAAGGACGAGGGCCTTCGTGAGGCGTTCAAGGAATCCAGCCCCATCCAGAGCCAGAACCATGTTCTCGAGGTTACCTTCGGCGAGCATCAGTTTGGCGATCCCGCGCACACCGTCGAGGAGTGCCGCGAGAAGGACATGACCTATCAGGCTCCGCTTCTGACCGACGTCCGTCTCACCAACAAGGAGACCGGCGAGATCAAGGAGCAGCTCGTCTTTATGGGCGACTTCCCCATGATGACCGATCAGGGCACCTTTATCATCAACGGTACCGAGCGTATCGTCGTCTCGCAGCTCGTCCGTTCCCCGGGCGTGTACTACAGCTCCGAGATGGATTCGGGCAAGCAGATCTACAAGGCTCAGATCATCCCGTCCCGCGGTGCCTGGCTCGAGTTTGAGGTCGACAAGCGCGACCAGCTCATGGTCTCCATCGACCGTAAGCGCAAGCAGAGCGCCACGATGTTCCTGCGCGCCCTTGGCATCGCCGTCACCAACGACGATATCATCGAGCTGCTCGGCAACTCCGATGTGATCAAGCGCACCCTCGAGCGCGATACCGCCCTTACCCGCGAGGATGCTCTTATCGAGATCTACCGTCGCCTGCGCCCGGGCGAGCCTCCCACCGTGGATGCTTCCCGCAGCCTGCTCGAGGGCCTGCTCTTCAACCCGCAGCGCTACGATCTGGCCCGCGTCGGTCGCTACAAGGTCAACAAGAAGCTCAACCTCACCACCGAGGAAGAGGTCACGGTGCTCACCGACGAGGATATCGTCGCTACGCTGCGCTACCTGCTGTCCCTCGCTGCTGGCGAGCAGGGCTTCAAGGTCGACGACATCGACCACTTTGGCAACCGCCGCATTCGCACCGTCGGCGAGCTCGTCGCCAACCAGTTCCGTATCGGCATGAGCCGTATGGAGCGCGTCGTCCGTGAGCGCATGAGCTCCCAGGACATCGACGAGATCACCCCGCAGTCGCTCATCAACATCCGTCCGATCGTGGCCTCTATCAAGGAGTTCTTCGGTTCCTCGCAGCTCTCGCAGTTCATGGACCAGGCGAACCCCCTGACCGGTCTGACCCACAAGCGCCGTCTGTCCGCACTCGGCCCTGGCGGTCTTGCCGGCCACAAGTCGGGCTCCAGCCGCCGCACCAACGTGCCGACGGCCGTCCGCGACGTTCACAACTCGCACTACAGCCGCATGTGCCCGATCGAGACCCCCGAAGGCCCCAACATCGGCCTGATCGGCTCGCTCGCCCTCTACGCCCGCGTCAACGAGTATGGCTTCATTGAGGCTCCGTTCCGTCGCGTCGAGAACGGCGTTGCCACCGACCAGATCGACTGGATGACCGCTGACGAGGAAGAGAAGCACGTCATCGCGCCGGCCAACACGCCGCTCGATCCCAAGACCAACGAGTTCATCACGACCGATGCCGAGGGCAAGATCGTTCGTCCACATACCGTGATCGCCCGTACCCGCGACTTCGACGGCTCCTTCGGCGCTCCCGCCGACGTGCCTGTCGAGGACGTCGACTACATGGACGTCTCGCCGCGTCAGATGCTCTCCGTCGCAGCCACGCTGATTCCGTTCCTCGAGCACGACGACGCCAAGCGTACGCTCATGGGCGCCAACATGCAGCGTCAGGCCGTGCCGCTGGTTCACCCCGCCGCTCCCTATGTCGGTACCGGCATGGAGCGTCGCGCCGCCCTGGACTCTGGCGAGGTTACCCTGGCCAAGAACGCCGGCGAGGTCATCTATGCCGACGCTTCCAAGATTATCGTCAAGCATGCCGGCGGCATGGACGAGTATCACCTGGCCAAGTACCAGCGCTCCAACCAGTCCACCTGCATCAACCACCGTCCGCTCGTGCGCGTCGGTGACACCGTTGAGCAGGGCGAGCCTCTGGCCGACGGTCCTTCGACCGATCATGGCGAGCTCGCACTGGGTCAGAACCTCACCGTGGCATACATGCCGTGGGAAGGCTTCAACTACGAGGACGGTATCGTCGTGTCCGAGCGCCTGGTGGCCGAGGACCTGCTGACGACCATCAACATCACCCGTCACGAGATCGACGCCCGCGACACCAAGCTTGGCCCCGAGGAGATCACCCGCGAGATCCCGAACCTCTCCGAGGACATGCTTGCCAACCTCGACGAGGACGGCATCATCCGCATCGGCGCCGAGGTCGGCCCTGGCGACATCCTGGTCGGCAAGGTCACGCCTAAGGGCGAGAGCGCTCTGACCGCCGAGGAGCGCCTGCTGCGCGCCATCTTCGGTGCCAAGGCCCACGACGTCCGCGACACCTCCCTTAAGATGCCTCACGGCGCTTACGGCCGCGTCATCGACGTCGTCCGCTTTAGCCGCGAGAACGGCGACGACCTGGCCCCCGGCGTCAACGAGCAGGTGCGCGTCTACGTCGCCCAGCGTCGTAAGATCCAGCAGGGCGATAAGATCGCCGGCCGCCACGGCAACAAGGGTGTTATCTGCAACGTTCTGCCGGTCGAGGATATGCCCTACATGGCTGACGGTACCCCGATCGACGTTATCCTCAACCCGCTGGGCGTTCCTTCGCGTATGAACGTCGGCCAGCTGCTCGAGTGCCACCTTGGCTGGGCTGCTGCCTGCGGTTGGGATACCGAGAATGCCGACTCCGACAAGTATGTCCCCGGTCCGTTCTTCACCGCGACGCCCGTCTTCGACGGCGCCAAGGAGGACGAGATCGCCGAGGTCATCCGTCGCGCCAACAAGAACATGCTCAACAAGGCCACCGCTGCCTTTGGCGATCACATGCGCCCCGAGTTTGTCACCCAGCTTGACGAGCGCGGCAAGACCCGTCTGTTCGACGGCCGCACCGGCGAGGAGTTCCGCGAGCCCATTACCGTGGGTACGTCCTACATCCTCAAGCTCGGCCACATGGTCGACGACAAGATCCACGCCCGTTCGACCGGCCCTTACAGCCTGGTTACCCAGCAGCCGCTGGGCGGCAAGGCTCAGTTCGGCGGCCAGCGCTTCGGCGAGATGGAAGTTTGGGCACTGTACGCATACGGTGCTTCCAACGTTCTGCAGGAGATCCTGACCGTCAAGTCCGACGATACCGTGGGCCGCGTCAAGACCTACGAGTCCATCGTCAAGGGCGAGAACGTTCCTGTCCCGGGTATCCCCGAGTCCTTCAAGGTTCTCGTCAAGGAGATCCGTTCCCTCGCGCTGGACATCGAGCCCATGCACGATGCCGACGAGGACGCCTCCGCCCCTGTGACCGCCGAGGAGACCTCTGCCCTCGATGACCTGGCCGCGCTCGCCGGCGTTGATGCCGACGTCGAGGCCCAGGATGCCGAGACCGCCGAGGCACCCGAGGCTGTCGCCGCCACGACCACTGATAAGGAGTAGTTGACTGTGGCAGATTTCGAAGCTACTGATTTTGACTCGGTAAAGATCTCCCTTGCCTCCGCCGACCAGATCCGTTCCTGGTCGCACGGTGAGGTCAAGAAGCCGGAGACCATCAATTACCGTACCCTCAAGCCCGAGAAGGACGGCCTGTTCTGCGAGAAGATCTTCGGTCCCGCCAAGGACTGGGAGTGCTCCTGCGGCAAGTACAAGGGCATCCGCTTTAAGGGTATCGTCTGCGAGCGCTGCGGCGTCGAGGTCACCTCGGCCAAGGTGCGTCGCGACCGCATGGGCCACATCGAGCTCGCCGCTCCCGTGTCCCACATCTGGTACTTCAAGAGCCCCACGAGCTTCCCGATGAGCCGTATGCTCGACATCAAGTCCAAGGACCTCGAGAAGGTTCTGTACTTTGCCAGCTACATCATCACCGAGGTCGACTACGAGGCTCGCGAGGCCGACGCTGACGACCTGCGCGAGGAGCTCGCCGCCGATCTGGAAGAGATCGATGCCGAGTGCGCCCGCCAGATCGAATCCCTCAAGGAGCAGGGCAACCCCGAGAACTTTGACGAGTTCTCCGACGAGGAGCCGCTGACCCCCGAGGAGATCGCCTCTGGCATCGTCGACATTGAGGAAGAGTGCAAGGACGAGAAGCAGCTCCGCACGGACGCCTTCAACGCCTTCATGAAGCTCACCGAGCGCGACCTCATCTCCGATGAGCCGCTGTTCCGCGAGATGACCCGCTACTACTCCATGTACTTCAAGGGTGGCATGGGTGCCGAGGCCGTCCGCGACCTGCTCGCTGCCATCGACCTCCCCTCCGAGGCCGAGAAGCTCAAGGCCATCATCGCCGACGAGGACTCCCAGAAGCAGAAGCGCGAGAAGGCCGTCAAGCGCCTTGAGGTCGTTGACGCCTTCCTGAAGGGCGGCAACAGCCCCGCGAACATGATTCTGGATGTTATCCCGGTCATTCCGCCCGATCTGCGCCCGATGGTCCAGCTCGATGGCGGTCGCTTCGCCGCGTCCGACCTCAACGACCTGTATCGTCGCGTGATCAACCGTAACAACCGACTCAAGCGCCTGCTCGACCTGGACGCCCCTGCGATCATCGTGAACAACGAGAAGCGTATGCTCCAGGAGTCCGTGGACGCCCTGTTCGACAACGGCCGTCGTGGTCGCCCGGTCTCTGGCCGTGGCGGTCGCCCGCTCAAGTCGCTCGCCGAGGCCCTCAAGGGCAAGCAGGGTCGTTTCCGTCAGAACCTGCTGGGTAAGCGTGTCGACTACTCCGGCCGTTCGGTTATCGTTACCGACCCCAAGCTGCTGCTGCACCAGTGCGGTCTGCCCAAGACCATGGCGCTGGAGCTCTTCAAGCCCTTCGTCATGAAGCGCCTGGTCGAGCTTGGCAAGGTCGAGAACATCAAGGGCGCCAAGCGCGCTATCGACCGCGGTGCCACCTTTGTGTGGGATATCCTCGAAGAGGTCATCGACGGCCGCGTCGTGCTGCTCAACCGTGCACCGACCCTGCATCGTCTGTCCATCCAGGCCTTTGAGCCGGTTCTGGTCGAGGGCAAGGCTATCCACCTGCACCCGCTGGTCTGCTCGCCCTTCAACGCCGACTTCGACGGCGACCAGATGTCTGTCCACGTGCCGCTGTCCAGCCAGGCTCAGGCCGAGGCCCGCGTGCTCATGCTCTCTGCGAACAACCTGCGCTCGCCGGCATCCGGCAAGCCGGTCAACATTCCCTCGCAGGACATGATCATCGGTGTGTACTACCTCACCCAGGTCCGCGACGGCCTGCCGGGCGAGAACCACGTTTTCTCGAGCTTCGACGACGCGCTGCACGCCTATGACTGCCGTTCCGAGGTCGACATGCAGGCCAAGATCCAGGTCCGCGTGTCCGCCGAGAACGCCAACGTCATCAACGAGGACGGCACCCGTATCTTCCGCGTCAAGAACGGCAAGAACGAGTTTGTCGACTACGACGTCACCGGCAACAAGACCGCGCGCTTCGAGACCTCTATCGGCCGCATCATCTTCAACCGCCAGTGCCTGCCCGAAGACTATGAGTTCATGAACTACAAGATGGTCAAGGGCGACGTGGCCAAGCTGGTTGCCGACTGCTGCGATCGTTACCCCGAGGCCAAGGTCGGCCCGATCCTCGACGCCATCAAGTACTCCGGCTTCCACTACGCTACCCGCGCCGGCCTCACCATCTCGGTGTGGGACGCTCTCATCCCTGCCGAGAAGCAGGAGCTGCTCGATCGCGCCCAGGCCAACGTCGACCAGATCAACGAGTACTTCGAGGAGGGCTTCATCAACGAGACGGAGCGCCACATCGAAGTCGTTAACGAGTGGACCGCTTGTACCGATAAGGTTGCAGCGCTCATGCTCGACATGTTCGACGAGGAGAACCCGCTGTACATGATGGCCGACTCCGGCGCCCGTGGTTCTAAGACCCAGCTGCGTCAGCTCGGCGGCATGCGTGGCCTGATGGCAGACATGTCCGGCGAGACGATCGACCTTCCCATTAAGGCGAACTTCCGCGAGGGCCTGCTGCCGCTCGAGTACTTCATTTCGACCTACGGCGCCCGTAAGGGCCTGGTCGATACCGCATCCCACACCTCGGACTCTGGTTACCTGACCCGTCGTCTGGTCGACGTGGCCCAGGACGTCATCGTCCGCGAGGAGGACTGCGGTACGCACGAGGGCGTCACCTACAACCTCATCATCCCCGGCACCACTGACCTCAACACCGACCTCGTCGGCCGTTGCTTCATTGAGGACGTCGTGGCTCCCGATGGCACCGTGCTCTTTGAACAGGACGGCTACATCGAGAAGGTCGCCGACATCCAGAAGATGGTCGATGCGGGCCTCAAGAAGGTCAAGCTTCGCGCGCTGCTCACCTGCCGCTCCAAGTACGGCGTGTGCCAGAAGTGCTACGGCTGGGATCTTTCCACCCGCCGACCGGTCGCCATCGGTACTGCCGTCGGCATTATTGCCGCCCAGTCCATCGGCGAGCCCGGTACGCAGCTTACGATGCGTACCATTCACTCCGGCGGCGTCGCTGGCGTCGACGATATTACGCAGGGTCTGCCTACGGTCAGCCGTATGTTCGATATCGTCGGCAACGTCAACGAGAAGATCCTGGGTCGCGAGGCCGAGCTGGCTCCGTACTCCGGCCACCTCTCGATTAAGCCCGAGAAGTCCGAGTACGTGCTGACGCTCACCGACTCCGAGGATCACACCCGTGTCCTCGACGAGCGTCGCGTTCCCGCTTCGGTGCGCTTTATGCCCGAGATCGAGGACGGCTGCGAGGTTCGCGCCGGCGACCAGATCACCAAGGGCTTCGTCAACTTCCGCAACCTGCGCAAGCTGACCGATATCGAGTCGACGATGCACACCTTCGTCGAGAGCGTCAAGGACGTCTACACCAGCCAGGGCGTCGACCTGAACGACAAGCACATCGAGGTGCTCGCACGTCAGATGCTGCGTCGCGTTCAGATCACCAACCCCGGTGACTCCAAGTACCTGCTTGGTCAGTACGTCGACCGCTACGAGTTCGCCGACGAGGTCGAGCGCGTTGCCCGTCTGGGCGGTCAGGCTCCCGTGGCCGAGCCCGTCATCCTGGGTACGCTCAAGGTCGCGTCCAACATCGACTCCTGGCTGTCGAGCGCTTCGTTCATCCGTACCGCGGGCGTCCTTACCGAGGCTGCCATCGAGGGCAAGGTCGATCACCTGCTCGACCTTAAGTCCAACGTCATCGTCGGTAAGAAGATCCCGGCCGGTACCGGCCTCAAGCCGTACGCCAACGCCAAGCTGACGTATCGCACGGCCGACGGCTACGTGGACATCGACGGCCCGGCTTCGCCCAACGCCAAGTCGCTGCCCGAGTGGGCACCTGTGGAGCTCAAGGACCTGGACGAGCAGCTCCCGCAGCAGCTCGACTGGGCCGGCTACGACGAGTTCGGTGGTGCTGACGGTTCGTTCACCCGCAACGGCCACACCATCTCCGCCGAGAAGGCTCGCCTGTACCTGTTCGACGACCTGGGCGTGTCGCAGCGCTGGACCAACAAGTTCAGCGAGGTTGGCATCGAGACGGTCGGCGACCTGGTCGGCAAGTCCGAGGAGGATCTGCTGCGCATCGATGGTATCGGTGCCAAGGCGATCGAGGAGCTCCGTGATGGCCTGGAGGCCCACGACCTGCTCTATATCCTCGAGAACAACGACGACGTTGCCGACGAGGAAGACCTCTCGCAGCTGCTGCAGATGGTCTTTAGCCCCGACGGTCCGGACGACATCCTGCTGGGCACCTCTGCCGCGCCGACGCATCACGCCGACGCCGACGAGGAGCTCCTGGGCGCCCCGATCGACGACAAGAAGGCTCCCGCCAACGGTGCCATCAACGAGGACATGGCTTCCCTCGACGAGCTGCTCAACCAGCTCGTGGACACCGACGACGCCGAAGAGGCCAAGGACAACGACGAGGAGTAATTTCCTAGTACGTTAACCGTCCTTCCAAAGACCCGCTTCCCAACAGGGAAGCGGGTTTTTTTTGTTGAGGAACGTTGCCCTGACGAGCACGTAGGATTCCCGGAACGGGCCGCCCGCTGTTTAAGTTTGTCGCGAGTTCCGCACGCAAAGGAAAGCACTTAATGTGCTTTCCGTCTTGCGCAGGACTGTAGAGCAGCAAACTTAAACAGCGGGCGGCCCGTTCCGGGAATCCGTCCCCGCGTACAGAAGGGGATTCCTTTTGCCAAAAAGGGACAGGTTTATTTTGGTAGGTTTTTCCTGCTTGAATTTGAAACATTCCGTTCGGTCAAAGCGTATCTATGGTGAGGACCTCATCAAGAATCAGTACCGTCACCGGGAGGTGATTATGGAAGAACAAACAATTAGACAGGCGGTCGAAGATCACCGAGATGTCGTGTTTCGAATCGCATTGACGTATCTGCGCGATCGCGCCGATGCCGATGATGTTGCCCAAGATGTCTTTCTTAAGCTGCTCAAAAGCGATACGCAATTTGAGAGTTGGGAGCATCTTCGCCGCTGGCTTATCCGGGTCACGATCAATGAATGCAAATCGCTCTTTCGAAAGCCATGGAGGCGTGTGGAGGATATTGAGAACCTGGCCGATTCGCTTTCGACGGCGCAGGAGGAGACCAAGGCGGTCCTGTCAGACGTTATGCGACTTCCGGAGCGATTCCGCGTTCCCATCGTGCTCTATTACTATCTGGGCTTTTCGACCTCAGAGATTGCCGAGTTGTTGCATGTACCAGCCGCGACCGTTCGAACGCGTTTGGCTCGCGGCAGGTCGAAGCTCAAGTTCATCCTAGAGGAGGGCGACCGTGAAATCCAATCAAATCAAGCAGGCCTTCGAGTCCATCCAAGCCGATAGCAATCTTGCAGATCGCGTCCTTAATACTGCTGCGGGTGAGCCGCTTCATCGAAAGGGCCACGCGAAGCCTCTCTATGTTGCCGTAATCGGGTGTCTTGTCGGAGTGTTGGCGACCGGAGGGGTCGCCTACGCCGTTATCAATTCCAGCTATTTTGCCTCAGCCTGGGGAAACCACGGCAACGGGGATTCCATTACCTGGACAAACGGCGGCTCATCGGGGACTAAATATACCTACACCAGAGAGTTTGGTGATGGCATCGCGCCCCAAAGCCTGGAGGGTGCAGTCCAGGAGGTTAATCTGTCCGTCGAGGGCAACGGCTATACGCTCGATATCCATGAGATGGCAATCGACCAAAACGGCTGCGGTGCTGTGACGTTTACGCTATCCAATCCAAATGGTGTTAACTACTACAAGCCGGCAGCAGAGACTGGCGAACTTGTTCTCTATGGTGAAGAAGAACGAGGCATCGGCACGCCCGGCATGAACTTCGGCGAGGAATGGGCTGACACACGCTGCACCATTGATAAGGACACATCAAGCGATACTGTCATTAATGGCACGATGTATTTTGCTTCTTTGGATCGCGAGCGAGGTTTTCAACATGCGGTCACCTGGAATATCTCGTGGACCGAGGGCGAAGGCGAGGATGCGAAGCCGTTCGAGGCATCGACGCCCGAGTTTAGCGTTGGAGCGTACGTCGATACAAAGGAACTCCGCTCCGATGACTCGCCTCTCGAGATCAGCCCGTTTTCTATCCAGACACACATCGATGATTTGGGCATTGACGCAGTCACGAAGAAGTTGACGGTTACCTACAAGGATGGATCGGAGCAGATTATCGAAGATGACGACGCAGGGGCGTTCAACTTATATTTTTCTTATACGCGCAATAGCGGAGAGAACATCTGGGTGCCAACGAAGTTGATTGATGTCGACCAAGTGGTCTCAGTAACGCTTGAGGGCACGAGGTGCACGTCAACAGGAGAGACCGAAACGGAAGAGTCCTTTACTATCGTCTATTCGTAAGGTCTGAGGCCGCTTCCTACTAGGGGAAGCGGCTTCTTTTGCGTTAAATGGAAACGCCGCCGATTTCCATGCGACAGATGAGAGCAGATTACAGCTGGAGCGCGACGTTTCCCCAGATAAAACCGATCAAAATAAACCTGTCCCTTTTTGGCAGGTAACGTTGCCCCGACGAGCACATCGGATTCCCGGTCCGGGCGGCCCGCTGTTTAAGTTTGTCGCGAGTTCCGCACGCAAAGGAAAGCACTTAATGTGCTTTCCGTCTTGCGCAGGACTGTAGAGCAGCAAACTTAAACAGCGGGCCGCCCGGACCGGGAATCCGCCCCCGCGCACAGAAGGGGATTCCTTTTGTGTAGGCTTTGCGGAAATATGCTCATTTTGGGATACGCCCGGCGGCGTGGTCTGTTGACGGCACAGCTAACGCCACGTATCCTATCGAACTGCGTGTTTCGTAGGGGGATGCTGACCCCTCGATTCAAGCCGTTGCACTTTACAGAAAGCTGGAATCATTCGAGAAGGAGTACGCTTTGCCTACTATTAACCAGCTGGTTCGCCAGGGCCGTCGTTCCGTGCCCAAGAAGTCCAAGAACGCTGCTCTGCAGCACAACTCCCAGAAGCGCGGCGTGTGCACCCGTGTCTTCACCACGAGCCCCAAGAAGCCGAACTCGGCCCTTCGTAAGGTTGCCCGTGTTCGCCTCGTCAACGGCATCGAAGTTACTGCTTACATCCCGGGTGAGGGCCACAACCTGCAGGAGCACTCCATCGTGCTCGTCCGCGGCGGTCGTGTCCGTGACCTCCCTGGTGTCCGTTATCACGTCATCCGTGGCGCCTACGACGCTGCTCCGGTCCAGAACCGTATGCAGGCCCGTTCCAAGTACGGTGCTAAGCGCCCCAAGGCTAAATAAGCCAGATAACGTTTTGATACTTTCGCCGTGTGCCGCCTAAGCGCCGCACGGTAGACACTTAAGGAGATTTCACATGCCGCGTCGTGCAGCAGCTAATCGTCGTGAGGTTCAGCCTGACGCCGTTTACAACAACCGCCTGGTGACTCAGCTCATCAACAAGGTCCTTCTTGACGGCAAGAAGGCCACCGCTGAGCGCATCGTTTACACCGCTTTCGAGATCGTTGCCGAGAAGTCCGAGGGTGGCGACGCTCTCGCTACCTTCAAGAAGGCTATGGACAACGTCAAGCCCACGCTCGAGGTTAAGCCCAAGCGTGTCGGTGGCGCTACCTATCAGGTCCCGATGGAGGTCAACTCCCGTCGTTCCACCGCTCTGGGTATCCGCTGGATCGTCAACTTCTCCCGCGCTCGCAAGGAGAAGACCATGGCCGAGCGTCTCGCCAACGAGATCCTCGACGCTTCCAACGGCCTGGGCGCTTCCGTCAAGAAGCGTGAGGACGTCTTCAAGATGGCCGAGGCCAACCGCGCGTTCTCTCACTATCGTTGGTAAGTTAAGGTAAGGAACTAACATGGCTAAGCCTAAGTACAAGCTTTCCGATACCCGTAACATCGGCATCATGGCCCACATCGATGCCGGTAAGACCACCACGACCGAGCGTATTCTTTACTACACCGGTAAGACCCACAAGATCGGTGAGGTCCATGAGGGCGCTGCCACCATGGACTGGATGGTTCAGGAGCAGGAGCGCGGCGTAACCATTACCTCCGCTGCTACCACGTGCTTCTGGAACAAGGACGGTAAGGACTACCGCATCCAGATCATCGACACCCCGGGCCACGTTGACTTCACCGCCGAGGTCGAGCGCTGCCTGCGCGTCCTCGATGGCGCTGTCGCCGTCTTCGACGCCGTTGCCGGCGTTCAGCCCCAGTCTGAGACCGTTTGGCGTCAGGCTTCTACCTTCAACGTCCCCCGCATCGCCTTCATTAACAAGTATGACCGCGTGGGCGCTGACTTCTTCAACGCTATCGAGACCATGAAGGATCGTCTCGACGC
>CBCTZJ010000048.1:0-12990 GCA_965151385.1 uncultured Collinsella sp.
CCAATCGCTACGCGCTCATCATATGCCTGCGGTATCATATTGCGCCGTGTATCGTTTCCAAACACACGTCTCTATAACGTAACAGGAGATCACATGGACGCAACCGCAATTATCCTCGCCGCCGGCGAGGGCACCCGCATGAAGTCGAACCACTGCAAGGTTTCGCACAAGATCCTGGGCAAGCCCATGGTCCAGTGGATCGTCGACGCCACCATCAAGGCCGGCTGCAGCCGCGTCGTGGTCGTCATCGGCAGCCACGCCGACGAGATGCGCGCCCTTATCGACGGCGCCTACGCCAACAGCGCCACCAAGGTCGAGTGCGTCGAGCAGACCGAGCGCCTGGGCACCGGCCACGCCGTAAAGGTCGCACTCGAGGCCTGCGGCATCGCGCAAGGCCCCGTTGTCGTGCTCAACGGCGACCTGCCGCTCATCACCGCCGACACCGTCGCCAAGTTCGCGCAGACCGTCGCTACCGGCGAGCTCGCCTGCACCGTCATGACCATGACCCCGCCCGACCCCTTCGGCTACGGCCGCATCAAGCTGGGCGCCGACGGCCAGATTGAGAGCATCATCGAGCAGAAGGACTGCACGCCCGAGCAGGCCGCCACGTTGCTCGAGTGCAACGCCGGCTGCTACGCCTTCGACGGCGCTCAGCTTGCCGCGCATATCGACGAGATCGGCAACGACAACGCGCAGTCCGAGTACTACCTGCCCGACATGCTCGAGATCCTCAAGGGTCACGGCCAGGCGGTCTCCATCTTCCACTGTGACGACTACCGCGACGGCCTGGGCGTCAACAGCCGCATCCAGCTCGCGCAGCTCACCGCCATCGCGCGCGACCGCATCAACGAGCGCTGGATGGCCGAGGGCGTTACCTTCATCGATCCCACGCAGGCCTGGATCGGCCCCGATGCCGTTATCGGCCGCGACACCGTCGTGTGGCCGCAGACACATCTGATCGGCCACGTCACCGTGGGCGAGGAGTGCCAGCTCGGCCCCAACAGCCGCCTCACCGACACCACCGTCGGCAGCGGCTGCACCATCGATGAGACCATCGCCATCGAGGCCGTCATCGAGAACGGCGTCGACTGCGGCCCGCGCGCCTACCTGCGCCCGGGCACCCACATGCTCGACGGTTCCAAGGCCGGCACGCACGTGGAGATCAAGAAGTCCACGATCGGCGAGGGCTCCAAGGTTCCGCACCTGTCCTACATCGGCGACACCACCATGGGCTCCGGCGTCAACGTGGGCGCAGGCTCCATCACCTGCAACTACGACGGCGTTCACAAGCACAAGACCGTCATCGGCAAGGACGCCTTCATCGGTTCCGACACCATGATGGTCGCACCCGCTCAGATCGGCGACGGCGCGCTCGTGGCCGCCGGCTCCGTCATCACCGAGCCGGTCCCGGCTGACGCACTCGGCCTGGGCCGCGCCCGTCAGGTAAATATTGAGGGCTGGGCCGCCGATTACCGCCGCCGCCTGCACGAGGACGACGAGGTATAACGTTTTACCAAGCATCTAAGGAGCTGTTCCCATGGGGACGGCTCCTTTTTCTATGCTGACCTGCGTGACAGAATGAGTGGTCGGTTCGTGTCCGTTGACGGTAAAGACGTTATCAAGACCCGATTAACCCCGCCGCGCGGTTACAATGCAAAAAGGCATCTATATGGCATTCGATGTATAAAGGAGAAGGGTAATGCCGATTAATGATCCCGAGAAGTCGGAGAATATGCGCAAGTCCATCCGCGTGTATTCCGGTTCCTCCAACCGTCCCCTCGCTCAGAAGATCGCTGAGTACCTTGGGGTCGAGCTTTCGGGCCTTACGCTAAAGCAGTTCGCCAATGGTGAGATTTACGCCCGCTACGACGAGACCGTCCGCGGCGCCGACGTCTTCCTGATTCAGTCCGTGGCCGGCGGCAACGTCAACGACATGCTCATGGAGCTGCTCATCGCCACCGACGCTGCCAAGCGCGCATCCGCCCGCTCCATCACCGCCGTCATCACCCACTACGGCTATGCCCGCCAGGACCGCAAGGCCGGCCCGCGCGAGCCCATCACCGCCCGCCTCGTCGCCAACCTGCTCGAGCGCGCCGGCGTCAACCGCATCATCACCCTCGACCTGCACCAGGGTCAGATCCAGGGCTTCTTCGATATCCCGGTTAACCACCTGTCCGCGCTGCCGCTGTTTGGCCAGTACTACAACGACATGCACTTCGACACCGACAACCTGGTTGTCGTCTCCCCCGACGTGGGTCGCGCCAAGGCCGCCAAGAAGCTGTCCGACATGCTCGGCTGCGACCTGGCCATCGCCCACAAGGGCCGTCCGCGCCACAACGCCGCCGAGGTCATGGGCATCATCGGTGACATCAAGGGCAAGACCTGCATCATCAACGACGACATGATCGACACCGCTGGCACCCTGTGCGCCAACGTCAAGGAGCTCAAGGCCATGGGCGCCGGCGACATCTACGTGTGCGCCACCCACGGCATCTTCTCCGGTCCGGCCATCGAGCGCCTGAACGACGCCCCGATCGTCGAGTGCCTCGTCACCGATGCCATCCCCGTCGAGGTCGGCGGCAAGATCAAGACCATCTCGGTCGCCGAGGAGTTCGCTCAGGCCATCTCCGCCGTTTACCACGAGGAGCCCGTCTCCACGCTCGTCGGCGGCGACTTCGCGCTGTAGTCGCATCGTCCTTGCAACCCGGCGCATCGCCGCCGAAACAGAAGAAACCCCCACGCTCCCCCTTGCTTCGCAAAGGTCGCGCGGGGGTTTCTTCTGTTTCGGCGGCTCGCTCTGCCGCGGCCGTGCTTTTGTCTGGTGGGATTTCGCTGAAACGAAGTCTCGCCTTCGGCGGGCGTGGTAGCCTTTGTCGTTGATTGAACTATTTGTGTAACGAAGGGACAAATATGGCAGCTGCACAGCCGCTTAAGATTCGCATGGTTGCTGGACTTGGCAACCCTGGCGATGAGTATGCCGAGACCCGCCACAACGCTGGCTTCAAAGCAATCGACGAGTTGGCCCGTCAGGCCGGTGTCACGTACTGGAAAAACCAGGCCGGCGCCGAGGTCGCGCTCATCAACATCAACGACCCCGAGGAAGAGGGCGGCAAGCGTCAGATTGTGCTGGTCAAGCCACAGTCGTACATGAATACCTCGGGCGGTCCCATCTCCAAGCTTTGCCGCGAGTACAAAATCAAGGCCGAGGAGCTGCTTGTAATCCACGATGAGCTCGATATTCCCGCCGGCGACGTACGCGTTAAGGTGGGCGGCGGCCATGCTGGCCACAACGGGCTGCGTTCCATCATCGACAAGATGGGCAGTCGCGACTTCAGCCGCATCCGCACCGGTATCGGCAACCCTCCCGGCAAGATGGCTGTCGCAGACTACGTGCTCAAGCAGCTGCGCGCCCGCGAGGCCGAGGACTTCCAGGACACCTGCGCCCGCGCCGCCGACGCCGCCGGCCTGGCGATCGTGCACGGCGTAATCTACGCCCGCGATCACGTCAACGGCGCCGCTTCCGCCAACGGCAAGCACTAAAGCCTACCATTTAGGGACAGGCTTATTTTGGCAGGTTTTATCTGCGGAAACACCTCAGTTGCGGCATCGCAATCAACCGCGCGCCGACTTACACACATAGCGCCCCAAAGGGGGCCGGCCTCATCACAACCCGAGGCCGGCCCCCTTTGCCGTTTTACCCGATAAAACTGACCAAAATAAACCTGCCCCTATTTGGTAGGCCAAAGTGGATAAACCCTGCTCCCAACCGCCGAAGATACACGTAAGCGACATGTCCATGAGGGTATAATTTGCACCGTATGTCTGCACAACGCCTGTGCGCGTACGGTTTTATTCGGGCTACCGTCCATTTCCGTGGAGGCACGGTTCGGTCGCCCTAACAAGAGAGGGGTTCTATGTATAAGATCCTGGAGAAGACGCAGTTCTCGGAGAAGGTGTTCAAGTTCCGCATCGAGGCGCCCGCAATCGCCAAGCATGCGCACGCTGGACAGTTCCTCATGGTTCGCGCCAATGAGACGGGCGAGCGTGTCCCGTTTACCCTGGCCGGCTGGAACGGTGACGAGGGCTGGGTCGAGTTCATCTTCATGGTGATCGGCAAGACCACCGAGATGCTTTCCACCTACGAGGCCGGCGAGTCGCTGCGCGACGTCGTGGGCCCGCTGGGCGTTCCCACCGAGATGGCCGAGGGCCCCTGCGCCGTCATTGGCGGCGGCGTCGGTCTGGCAATTGCCTTCCCGGTCGCCAAGCACCTGGTCGAGACCGGTCACGAGGTGCACGCCATCATGGGCGCCCGCACCAAGGACCTCCTGCTCATGGAGGATCAGTTCCGCGAGCTCCTCGACGAGGACCACATCCACATCACCACTGACGACGGTTCCTACGGCGAGCAGGGCGTTGTCACCGCTCCGTTGGAGCGTCTGCTGCAGGACAAGGCCGTGAGCCAGGTCTTCTGCGTCGGCCCCGTTCCGATGATGAAGTTCTCGACCCTCACCGCCCAGAAGTACGACACCCCCATCACCGCGTCGCTCAACCCCATCATGGTTGACGGCACCGGTATGTGCGGCTGCTGCCGCGTCGAGGTGGGCGGCGTGACCAAGTTCGCTTGCGTCGACGGCCCCGACTTCGATGCCACCCTGGTCGACTGGGATGACCTTCGTGCCCGCCAGGCCGCTTACCGTTCCGAAGAGGGCGCGTCCCTCAAGGCCTATGAGGAAAAGAGCTGCGCATGCCACTAGTTAACGGTCGTTTCGTTGCCGATATGAAGTCGCCCCGCACCCCCGATAACGAGGAGCCGGCTGCCGAGCGCGCCTGCGACTTCCGCCCCGTCGACAAGGGCTTCACCGAGGAGATGGCGCTGGCCGAGGCCGAGCGCTGCCTCAACTGCAAGAAGCCGTTCTGTGTTGAGGGCTGCCCCGTCAACATCAACATCCCCCGCTTTATCGAGCAAATCCGCGCGAAGGACTTCGGCGGCGCCCTCGATACCATCCGCGAGGACTCCATGCTTCCCGCCATCTGCGGTCGCGTCTGCCCGCAGGAGAACCAGTGCGAGGGCAAGTGCATCCGTGGTAAGAAGTCCGAGCCCGTGGCCATCGGCCAGCTCGAGCGCTTCCTGGGTGACCGCCCCGAGCTCGCCTCCACGCCCAAGATGGCTCCCAAGAACGGCAAGAAGGTCGCCGTCGTCGGCTCCGGCCCGTCCGGCATCACCTGCGCCGGCGAGCTCGCCCGTAACGGCTTTGACGTCACCGTCTTCGAGGCCTTCTTTACCGGCGGCGGCGTGCTGGTCTACGGCATCCCCGAGTTCCGTCTGCCCAAGGCAGTCGTCAAGCGTGAGATTGACGGCCTGGAGGACATGGGCGTCAAGTTTGAGTACAACTCCGTCGTGGGCAACATGGCCACGGCCGAGGAGCTGTTCGAGCAGGGCTTCGACGCCATCTACGTGGCGACCGGCGCTGGCCTGCCCAAGTTCCTCAACGTCCCCGGCGAGAACCTGCCCAACGTCTTCTTCGCCAACGAGTACCTCACCCGCGTGAACCTGATGAAGGCTAACAAGTTCCCCGAGTACGACACCCCCACCAAGCACGGCAAGAACGTCGTCGTCTTTGGTGGCGGCAACGTGGCTATGGACGCCGTCCGTACCGCCAAGCGCCTGGGCGCCGAGCACGCCATCATCGCCTACCGTCGTACCGAGGACGAGATGCCCTGCCGTCGCGCTGAGCTGCACCATGCCAAGGCCGAGGGCGTCGAGGTTCTGCCGCTCGTCTCCCCGCTCGAGTTTGTCGCCGGCGAGGACGGCTCCGTGTGCGCCGTCAAGGTCCAGAAGATGGAGCTCGGCGAGCCCGACGAGTCCGGCCGTCGTCGTCCGGTGCCCATCGAGGGCGCCATCGAGGAGATCCCCTGCGACGTCGCAATCTCGGCTATCGGCACCAACGCCAACCCCTTCGCTGCCAAGATCGGCGGCAAGATGGAGCTCAACAAGTGGGGCTACATCGTCGCCGACGAGGAGACCGGCCAGACCACCGATCCCCGCATCTGGGCCGGCGGCGACATCGTCACCGGTGCCGCTACGGTCATTCTGGCGATGGGCGCCGGCAAGAAGGCCGCCGCTTCCATCACCAAGAGCCTGCTGGGCGAGTAATCACCTACAGCACTAGCCACCAAACGGCAAAGTCCCCGTCGAGCATACGCCCGGCGGGGACTTTTTCTATGCCGACCGTCCCACCACCACGATGGGGACAGGCACCTTTGTGGTGGTTTGGGGCCTGGTCGGTCGTTTTGTCTCAATCTGTAACAGTTAGAGACCAAATTCCCCGCTACGTGTTACAGATCGAGACATTAGATTGGCGGCCGAGCAGTTCATCTCAATCTGTAACATCTAGAGCCGTTTTGGGCAGCTTGGTGTTACAGATTGAGATCTTGCAAAAGCCGAGAATGGGCGTTGTCGCCAAAACCTAACGCTTGCGACGCTTGGTCGCGGCGATGCCGGCCGCGGCAACGGTTGCGCCGGCGATGCCCAAGGCGGCGACCGTCATCGCGGTGGAGTCACCCGTGCTGGCGAGCTCCGTGCCGCCGGACTTCTTGCCGTTCTCGCCCTTACCCTTGGACTTGTTCGTCGTCACCGTGGTCGTCGTCGAAGTCGAACCGCCCGCAGGTACCCCGGTGCCGCCAGAGCCATCCGCACCGCCGCCCTGCTCGCCGTCGCCAGGCGTCGGCTCGGGCTCTGGCTTCAGACCGGGATCGGGCGTCGGCTCAGGCACCGCCTCATCGGTCACCGTAATCGTAATGTTCAGACGCTCGGAATACTCGCTGTACGACATGCCAGGGCGCTGTGCCGCAATGCGCACATACATGTTGCTATCGAGCGCAATGGGCTCGGTGTACTTTACACGGCCTTCGTCACGGCAGGGGCAGGTGTCGTTGGTGGTGTACCAAATCGTCGCGCCATCCTCGGCAGAAAGCTCCAGCTTCGTGCCCTTGGGCACCGTAATGTAGTTCTCCTTGGGCGACCATGCACCAAACGTCGTCGCACCAATCGTCGCCACCGGTCGCGCCGGTCGCACTGCCTCGGCAGACACGCGAACGTCGACCTGCTTGGACAGCGCCGTGTCACCCACCGTCGCCGTCAACGTCGTCAAACCGGGCAGAGCACCATGCAGCACAAACGTCGCCGCACCGTCCTCGCCCGTCACGGCCTGGGTGGCATCGACAGAGCAGATAGCCGAGGACTCCAGCCCAACACTAACCTTGGCGCCCGCAAACGGCTTGCCCGCCTTATCGGTCACGTGCGCTACCAGCTCAAAGTCACTGCCATCAAGCATGGTCACGGCCTGCTCCACGTTGAGTTTGATCTTGTCGGCACGAACGCCCACGACAAGCTCGCCACTTGCCCAGCGCGCCATGGCCGTGCCGGCGTAGTTGCGAGCACCGTCGAGCTCAAACGCCACCGTCGAGCCCGCCTCACGCGCATCGGCATAGCGAATACGCAGCACGCGCGATAGCGGCTTGCCATTGGGATCGTCCTGTTTGTCGAGCCACGTATACGTCACGTCGCCTAAGCCCTGCGCGCACAATGCGACCAGGGCATCGTCGCTCGCATCCATATACTGCGCAAACTCAACCTCGATGCAATCGGTATAGGCATGGGCCGAAGCCACCTCGGGTGCCGCCGTCGACACCAAGCCAATGTTCACCTCAGTCTGAATCGGCGGCACGCGCAGCCAAGCCGAACGCGCCTCCTCATACCCGTCCTTGGTCACGCGCACCTGATACCAGCCGGTCGGCGTATTCCAGTTGTACGCACCGTCCGCACCCGTTGCAAGCGGATTGTCCTGCTCATACTCCTCGGCATCCCAACGCACTGCATTTGTACCGGCCGCATCGTCGGCGCTCCACAGCTCAACCGTCGCGCCTTCAACCGTATTGGACAGCAGGCCCTCGTACACCACGCCCGCAGGGTCGGGTGCAGCCTTGGCAGCCACATTGCGATAACGCGCCTCGAAGATCGACTGCATCTTCTCGTCCGAGATCAAGCCGTCCTTGTTGGCCTTGTAGACCTCGGCATCGGTCAGCTCGCCCCAGTTGACCGTAATACGATTCTGGCACGCGCGCTCCACCTGCTCGCAGGCAACATCGTAGGCGCATTCAGCATTGGTCAGCTTAATCGCGCGCTCCGAACCTACGCTGGTCGAAGCCGCGTCATAGGCAGCGCCCACCACGGTACCCGCCGAACCGGCCGTCAGCACGCCGGCGATTGTCATAATGGAGCCCACTGCCACATCGGTGCTGTCGTGGCAGAGCTGGCGATACAGCAGATCCTCAAACGCACGCGCCTTCTCCATGACGTCACGCAGCGCGTAAATGCACTTCCAGTCGTCCTCGGTCTTCTCGGGCTTGGCAAGCAAGCGCGTGTGCTGAAGCTCATAGCCCTCGCGCTCGCCCTTCACCTTCTGCATACGGACGTTCACGTTCTCCCAGTTCTTGCTGGCATCGTTCACGCCGTAAATGCCGGTAAAGATGCCGATGCCCTGGGTCGCCGCGGGAAACGCCTGGCCGGCCGCCTTCCACGCATCGGTCTTAAAGACCTGTCCGAACATCTCGCATTCAATCTTATAGCTCTTGAGCGAACGGATCGTGCGGATGAGCTTCATATGGGCGCTCACGTCGCCGTTGCGCTTCCAGGCCATGAGCCATCCGCGCACCTTGGAGTTGTTGAGGCTATGGACCACATTCCAGTTGTCGTACAGGTTGTCCAGAATGTCGCACTGCATGGCGATCGAGTTAAACAGAAGCGCCTGGTTCTTGTTGTTATTGGAGTTCTCGATAAATTCCGACTCGATATAGGCCGTCTGCTCGCCATCGGGCGCGGCGACCTTAAAGCCCTTGACGGTATCGTCGTCAGCCGCCTTGTAGCTCAGCGAGCTGCCGAGCACCTGGCCCAAATCGTTAAACCCGCTCGTCGACTGGCCGTTGTACTCGCTGGCCTTAATGCCCGCACACTTGTTGAGCGCCGCAGCGGTTGCGTCATTCCAGCTTCCGTATTGGTTGAGCTGGCCGATACCCATCGACTGGCCCACCAGATCCTCGGCCTGCTGGGCAATAAACTCCGCTCGCGATGCATGGTCGACGAGCTCCTTGATGGCGGCCGCATCCGCAGCGTTCGCGCCCTGGGCCGCCGCGAGTTCCTGATACCAATCCTCGCTGGTGCCGTAAGCATCCTCAAAGATCATCTTGTCCACATTGACGCCATAGCTGTCGCCCTGCTGGGTCAGCAGCGCCGACGACCCGCCGACCGCGGCCTTGAGCTCAGCCGCAAACTGCGCGGCCTCGTCGTTGCCAGCACCATCACCCTCGCCGTCGCTGGCGGCAGGGGCGCGACGAGCCTTACGCGCAGCTCCACCTTGGGCTTCGTCCTCTTTACCGTCCTTGTCCTCTTCGGCAAACGCATCGGCGACCATCTGGTCAATCGCGTCGTTAAAGGCCTCGTCGACATCATTAAACGAGTTATCCATCATATACTCGTGCCACTGCTGCACGGCATTCGAGAACTCCTGCTGGCGCTCCTCGGCCGCGGCGGAATGCTTTTTGGCCGAAGCTTTGGCGTCAAAACTCAGCATGGTCATAAGCTGGGCATTGGAGATGCGGTAGGTCTGCGGCATAAAGATTTGCTCAAAGTTGCCGCAGTTCACATAGGTCGAGTCATTCGCCTTGTTAAACTCATTAAGCAGCTTAAGGTAACCCTCGTCCACATACTCCGCCGCATAGCGCACGCGGGTGCCCTCGCGCGACTTTTGAGTCAGAGGAATCGTCACCGTCTTGCCATCCACGCAGTCCACGTACAGGTCGAGCGTGTCGGCGGCCTCTTCGTTTCCCACCTCGAGCGTGATGTCAAAGGTCCAGTAGGCATTCTTCTTTTGTGGCAGATGATGGAAGGTCCACAGGCCCTTGCCGGTGTCCTTGCCGTCCTTGACCAGGTTTTGCGTACCGCCACGATACGTCACATCAAAGTTCCAGACCGAAGCACCCGGAACATAGCGCACATAATTGCGAGCCGTCACCTCTGCGGCAGCGGCGGCGACATCGGTCGAGCCCACGCGCGCTTCGAGCGTCACACGCTCGGCGGCAAGCGTATCCTGCGGCAGTTCGTATTCAATCTTGGCACGGCCGAGTTTATTGGTCTTGCCGGTGTACTTTGCAGCCGACGAGCCCGTCCCCACGGTGAGCTGCACGCTCTTGCCCGGCGCTGCATAAACGTAGGCCACATTGCCCAGCAGGCTGTGAACGTCGGTGTTGTCGACCTCGATGCGCGATCCGCTAACCTCAAGCGTGGCGCTTCCCAGCGGCAATGTCACCTCGCCCAGCGTAATAAGCGGCGAGACGGCATAGATGCCCGCGGCCTTAGGCTTAAAGCGCACAAACACATCGGCGCCCGCACTCTTCTTCATATCGAGAACGAGGTTGTCGCCCTCCCAAGTTGTGGCAGCCCACATGGCATCGGAGCTGGCGCCGGCTTCGCGAGCGCCTGCGGACACATCCTCGACGGCATCCTTGGCCAGAGGAATCTCAATCTTGGCAGCCTGGCTGTCCTTGAGCTCGTAATGAATGCGCAGCTCGGTCTCCGCGCCAACGACCGCGGACGAATCAGCGATAACCGAGCCCGCCGTCAGCCCGCGCTCGGCACGATACGTCTCCACGTCAAACGTGGGGACGTCGAGCGTCACATCGAGCTGTTTGCCGTCCTCAATCTTCACCTGCTTTTGCGCGATATGCTTACCCACGGTCAGCCCTAGGCGGCTAAACGTGGAATAGCTCGTCGCTTGGATGTCGTAGCTCGTCTTGTTAAAGGCGACGATGGTGTACGAACCGGCCTTAAGGCGCGGCGTCTCGGCCTTCATGATAGGCGTGGTGCCATCGTCTTCGTAACCCATCAAATAGGTGACGCCGTCGGCGACTAGCTTGCCGTCGGACGTACGGAACACCAGCACGCGGTTGGCGCCCTGGTAGTCGCCCTTGGTCGTGACCGTCGCCGTGCCCCAGGGTTTCAAGTCGATATCGACCTTGCCGGCCGAAGGCTTCACCGTCGCCGTCGCCCCACCCAGCTTGAGGCTGTCTTTGGGCTCGAGCGTTATCTCCAGATCCTGGTCTGCATCGGCAATGGCCTGCGACACCACGAGCGCTGTACCCTGGATACGGTAGTCGTTTTCCTTGTCGCCCTTGGCAGGCTTAAGCGTCTTGCCGCCGCTCTTCACCGTCAGATCGATGTTATCGAGACTATCGAGCTCAATGCGTTCGGTCTTATCCTGGCCTGCGACCGGTTCGAGATAGGCCACATTAAGTTCAATCGCGCGCGAAGCCGGAATCTTGGTAAAGTCCTCAGCCTTAATCTCTCCGATATTCCATGTGCCCGTCATCTGGTCGCCCGGGCGCGCCAGCACCATGTCATAGTAACCGCTGAGCGAAATGCGCAGGGTGGCTGCTGTCTTGGAGAGAGCGTCCGCTGTAAAGCTGCCGTCATCGCCAACCGCCAGCGGCGTGGACTGCCCCGCCTGCACGAGTGTAGCCGTCGCGCTCTGGGGAAGTTTGCCCGTCACCTGGGCCGCCTCGCCCATCCACTCAAACGTGTAGGCAGGCTTCGAGGAATCGACGGAGTCCTTGCGATCGGCCACGGCATCGGCAAGCTTTTTGACCATCGAGGGGTTGCCAGCCGAATCGGTCGCATAGGCATAGATGGTCTGGCCTTCACCAAAGGGAATCGCATACGTTACGCCATCGATTGTCACGCGCTCATTATAGTCGCCCGGATAGCCCGCCTCACCAAACTGAAGATCGGGGTTCATCACGCGCAGGGCAACGGCATTATGGTTCGTCTCGTTTCCGTATCTCGTGTTCTCAAAAGCTCCCCACTCTATCATTTCCACGCTTTTGGGTAGCACAATCTCTTTGCCGGCAATCGCAGGATCAAGAGAGGCGAACGCGAGCGCCCCGATAGATTTGACACCATCGCCAATCGTCACCGACGACACATGCGAGCACCCGTCAAAGGCATAGCGCTCAATCCGCTCCACCGTGCCCGGCACGTTGATCTGCGTAAAGGTGAGTACCGTTGTGTCCGAGACATAGAACTGCGGTACGCCGCAATTGGCGAAGGCGCGATAGTCGATAGTCTTAACCGAAGGCGGCAGCGTTGCCACCACATTGTCGTCAAGTTGTTCGCAGCCCTCAAAGGCCTGCTCGGGAATCGTGGTAAAGGCCGCGTTGTTGGGCCAGGTCACCGTGTGAAGTGTCTTGCTTCCGGTAAACGCATTCCAGCCCAGTTCCTCAACCGAATCGGGCAGTGCGATTTCCTTGATGCTGCTGCCGCCCAAACCGCCCACAGAGCGGATATGCGAATCGGGGGCAAACGTAATTGATGTGAGCGCAACGTTTCCCATGCCCTTAAGACTCACGACATTTTTGCCGTCGATGGTCGAGGGCACCTCCAACGTGGTAATGCCCGCGTCGCCATACTCGATAGAAATTTCGTTGGTGAGGTTATCGATCGAGAAGTAGTACTGCGCGGGGGTCTGCTCGCCGGCCACGTAGCCATCGTCGTATTCACCCTTTACGCCCGTAGTGCCCTTCGAGGTTGCCCAGAGTCCAAGTTCCTCGTTCCAGGTTGCCTTGGCACCGGAAGCCTCCTCTTGCTTCTGCTGCTCGGCGAGTTCCTTGCCCTCGACAAGATCAGTGGCGAGCGTACCCGCAGGTGTGCTCTCGGTCTGCCCGGCGCCCGTTAGGCCCGCCGCCGATGCAATCTCGGAGGGCGGGGGCGTAGGGGTATCACCGCTATCGAGCACTGTGGGGTCGGCGGCGCCGGCATCGGGCGCGGGGTCGGCGGAAGCAGAGTCTGACGTTTGGGCGTCAGCCGAATCGGCGGGAGCGGCGTCGGGGTAGTGTCGAGAAAGTTGGTGTAAGGGCCCTTGCGGCCCCTGTGTCCGATAT
>CBCTZJ010000049.1:0-12862 GCA_965151385.1 uncultured Collinsella sp.
CCGAGCCGCCATTGGGAATGTAGAAGGGGGAGGCCTCGCGGCCTCCCCCTTTTTTCGTTTGATAGAGAGCTGTAATACAAGAACTCGCCTTCGTTTAGCTTGTCTTACTGTTTGGCTGTATTTTGAGTCCTTCTTTTGTATTTGCGCGATAATAACTCCCATTGGCGTTAGGGAGGACTTGATGTTTACCGTTTTTGTCTTGGGCAATATTGCTTCGGGTAAGTCGACCGCCTGTCGCTATCTTGAGTCTCGCGGCGCCATGCTCATTGATTTGGATGATCTCGCAAAATCGTTATATGTTCCGGGTTCTGATCTCGTTGGCGCACTCGCTGAGGAATTTGGCTGGGACATTCTTGACGAGGAGGGCGGCGTTCGTCGCAGCGTTTTAGCCTCTCGAGCTTTTGTTTCTCCTGATTCCGTCGCTCGGCTCAACGGTATTGTCCATCCGGTCCTTATCGATCAGTTGTCGCTGAGGATTCTTGATCCGGTTTGCTGCACGGTTTCGTCCCCCCGTTATCCCTTTGCGGTTGTCGAGGTTTCTGCCCCGACTGGTTTTGAGGATGCTTTTGGCCTGGCTGATGAAATTCTGGTTATCAGCGCTCCTTTAGCAGTTCGTCGCGAGCGTGCCATTCATCGTGGTATGGGGTCCTCTGATTTTGATGCTCGCTCTGCATGCCAACCTGATGAGGCTTCGCTTTGCAATCTCGCTACGACGGTAATCGATAATGCGGCAGGCGATAATTCGCTCTATGAACAACTGGACGCATGGCTTGCGCGCCATGGCTTCGGGGATGTAGCGGATAAGGAGGAGGCCGATGCCTAAGACACGTTTCTTTACGTGGTATCGCGTGGCGCCAATTGTCGTTGTGTTCGTCTTCGGCCTTATTTCGCTCGTCTACTCGTATGCCCCTGCCGCCTTCTTTAAGCCTTTGTATCCGATTGACTATGAGGCATATGTAAAGCAATCGAGCATTTCGCACAATCTTGATCCGTATCTGGTGTGTGCCGTCATCAAGTCAGAATCAAACTGGGATCCCGAGGCGGAATCAAACCAGGGCGCCCGAGGTCTCATGCAGCTTATGCCCGAAACCGCTGAGGATATGATTGCCAAGGGCCTTGTCGACGGGGATGAGTATTCTGCCGATAACCTGAATGACCCCGCTACGAATATCGAATTTGGATGCGCGTACCTTTCGTATCTGCTGACATATTTCAATGGCTCGACGGATAGCGCTATTGCTGCTTACAATGCCGGAATGGGCAATGTCGATGGGTGGGCGCAGCAAAACACATCGCTCCATAACGCGATTACCTTCCCCGAGACACAAGCCTATTTGATTCGTGTCAATAATGCTTGGGTTCGCTATAAGACCCTCTATCCCGACCGGTTCGTATAGGACTATGCCTGCCGCCTGCGTATACTGCAGATGTGTGAGTTAGGAGTATCCATGGCGGATTTTGAAGTTGAGCGTGTTGGCGGAGAGCTCAAACGTTTTGGCGTTGAGGGCTCTGATGTGCCGTTTAAGGTCGTGTCCCCCTATGAGCCTGCAGGTTCCCAGCCGAAGGCCATTGAGTCGCTTGTGCAGGGTGTGAGGGACGGAGACCGCTATCAGGTTTTGCTTGGCGTGACCGGTTCGGGAAAGACCTTTACCATGGCCAAGACCATCGAAGCTCTCGGTAAGCCAACGCTGGTTATGGCCCCCAACAAAACCCTCGCCGCCCAGCTTGCGAGCGAGCTCAAAGAATTCTTTCCCAACAACGCCGTGGTCTACTTCGTCTCGTACTACGACTACTATCAGCCTGAGGCATATGTACCGCAGAGCGATACGTATATCGAGAAAGACTCCTCGATTAACGAAGAGGTCGAGATGCTGCGCCATCAGGCGACGGCATCGCTGCTTTCTCGACGCGATGTGATTGTCGTCGCATCGGTCTCGTGCATCTACGGTATCGGTTCTCCCGAGGACTATGCGGGCCTTGCGCCAAACGTCGATAAGAAGGTGCCGCTCGAGCGCGATGACTTTATCCATGCGCTCATCGACATTCAATACGACCGCAATGACTATGACCTGGCGCGCGGTACCTTCCGCGTGCGCGGCGATGTCGTCGACGTGTATCCGCCTTATGCCGAGCATCCGTTGCGGTTTGAGTTCTTTGGTGACGAGGTTGAACTGATTGCCGAGATCGATGAGGTCACCGGTGAAATGCTGCGTGAGTACGAGGCAATTCCCGTGTGGCCGGCCTCGCACTACGTGACCGAGAAGCCAAAGGTTAAGGCGGCCCTGAAATCGATCAGCGAAGAGTGCGAGAAGCGTGTGGCGGAGCTAAAGGCGACCGACAAGTTGCTCGAGGCACAACGTTTGCAGCAGCGGACCGATTATGACCTCGAGATGCTCGAGACGATGGGCTTTTGCAACGGCATCGAGAACTACTCGCGGCATCTGGACGGGCGCAAGCCGGGTGAACCGCCGTTTACCTTGATTGACTACTTCCCCAAGGACATGCTTTGCATCATCGACGAGAGCCATGTAACGGTGCCGCAGATTCGCGGTATGCACGAAGGCGACCGATCGCGCAAAGTTACGCTTGTTGAGCATGGTTTTCGCCTGCCCTCGGCGCTCGACAACCGTCCGCTTCGCTTCGATGAGTTTGAGGCAAGGATTCCCCAGTTCATCTACGTTTCGGCCACGCCGGGTGACTATGAGCTGCGTGTGAGCCAAAATGACGTTGAACAGATCATTCGTCCGACCGGCCTGCTCGATCCCAAGATCGACGTTCGTCCGGTCCGAGGCCAGATTGACGATCTTGAGGACGAGATTCGCGAGCGCGTGGCCCGCAAGGAGCGCGTGCTGGTGACCACGCTGACCAAGCGCATGGCCGAGGATCTGACCGATCACCTGCTCGACGCCGGCATTAAGGTCAACTACATGCACTCCGATACGGCGACGATGGACCGTGTCGAGATTCTGCGAACGTTGCGCGAGGGCAAGATTGATGTTTTGGTTGGCATCAACTTGCTTCGCGAGGGCCTGGATCTCCCCGAGGTCTCGCTGGTAGCAATTCTCGATGCCGATAAGGAAGGCTTCTTGCGTAACCGCCGTTCGCTGATTCAGACGATTGGCCGTGCCGCTCGCAACGCTGACGGCGAAGTCATCATGTACGCCGACGTCGTGACCGATTCGATGAAAGAGGCCATCGAGGAGACGCAGCGTCGCCGTGAGATCCAGATGGCCTACAACGAAGAACACGGCATTGTGCCCAAGACGGTGCGCAAGGCCATCAACGACATTTCGAGCTTTATTGCCGAGGCCGAAAAGACCGTGGGCTCCAAGGGACGCTCGAAGGGCGACTCTCTGGGCCATGGCGCTTTCTATACGCTCGATAAAAGCGGCGAGGGCGGGGTGCCAGAGACGGTGACACCTGAACGGACGCTTGCCGAGCAGCTGGAAGGGCTGCCGCATGACGAGCTGGTGCGGATCGTCGAGACCATGGAGGAAGATATGCGTAATGCCTCCGCCGCCATGGACTTTGAGGAGGCGGCGCGCCTGCGTGACGCCGTCGTTCAGATTCGGGCGATGCTCGAGGGTGCGTCCGAGGACGAAACGATTGAGCGTTTGCGTTCGCAGGCCCGCAAGGGTTCCACGTTCGCTTCGGGTAGAAAACGCCAAGGCGCGCGATTTAAGAAATAGAGTGCAGGCCCCGAACGTCTCGTTGCGCTCGGGGCCTGTGTCTTTAGTATGCTAGAGGTCTGCAATCAGGGCTTCGGCGCACCGGATGCCATCGGTGGCGGCGCTCATGATGCCGCCGGCATATCCTGCTCCCTCGCCGCAAGGGTAGAGGCCTGGGGTCGATACAGCATGGCATTGCCGGTCTCGAGTAACGGTGACCGGAGAGCTCGAGCGTGTTTCAACACCGGTGAGGACGGCATCGGGATGGTCGTAGCCACGCAGTTTTTTGCCGAGCAAGGGAATTCCCAGACGAAGCGACTCGATGATATGTTGCGGCAATGACTCATCGATTGCTGTCCAAGTCACGCCGAGCGGATAGGTGGGCTTTACCTTGCCGCATGTCGTGCTGGCGCGTTCTGCAAGGAAATCGCCGACGAGCTGTGCCGGTGCGTTCCAGTTGGAGCCGCCAAGGCGATAGGCAGCCCGCTCGCAAATGCGCTGGAGTTCTACGCCTGCAAGAGGATCATCGCTGGGGAGATCATCGGGCGTGACGTTAACGAGGAGAGCGGCGTTTGCGTTGCGGCCGGCGCGGGCGTTGAGACTGGCGCCGTTGACGCACAGATGGCCGGGCTCTGAAGAGGCGGCGACAACCTGTCCGCCGGGACACATGCAGAATGAGAACACACTGCGGCCGTTGGGAAGATGGGCAACGAGCTTATAGGGGGCTGCTCCGAGCGCGGGATGACCCGCTGCGGGGCCATATTGCGCCCGATCGATATCACGCTGCGGGTGTTCGATGCGAACGCCCATGGCAAACGTCTTTTGAGCGAGGGCGACATGATGGGTTTTGAGAACCTCGAATACGTCGCGGGCAGAATGACCGCAAGCAAGGATGAGATGCTTTGTGTTGATTGACTCGCTTGTCGCGTCGTGGGACGACTGGATGTCGATACCGACAATGGTGCCAGACGCGTCGATGCGAATGTCGACGAGCTTCGTTCGATAACGGACGACACCTCCGAGCTGCTCGATGCGCTGGGATATAGCGGTGACAACTGTGGGAAGGATGTCGGAGCCAATGTGCGGCTTGGCATCCCACAGAATATCGCGGGGCGCACCCGCCTCGACGAAGGTTTCGAGGATAAGGCGATGGGCGGGATTTTTTGTTCCCGTATTGAGCTTGCCGTCCGAGAAGGTCCCCGCGCCGCCCAGACCAAACTGGATATTACTCTCGGGGTCGAGGATGCGCTCCTTTAGAAAGAGGTCGATCGCATGCGAGCGGCGAAATGCCGGGTCGCCGCGCTCGATGAGCAAGGGCTTAAGACCTGCTTCGGCGAGCGTAAGCGCAGCGAAAAGGCCGGCGCAGCCGGCACCGACAACGACAGGGCGTTCTTGAGGTGCGTCGGAGACGGGGGAGGGGAATGAAGGTTCATCGTCTTCTATCGCGCGTACACGCGAGCGGTCACGCTCGGCAACGCTGTCGACCGCTTCTCGCTCGAGGTGGGGACTAGTCAGCTCAACACGAAAGCTCAGGATAAAATGGACGTCTCGTTTTTTGCGAGCGTCGATTGACTTTCGGTGGAGCTCGATGGACTTGATCTCGGAGTCCTTGCAACGTAGGACGCGCTTGGCGACTCGCTTGCCAACAATGAGACAGGCATTCTCATCGCCGGCTTCATCGAGCGACGCGTTGACTTGGGTGATTTCGATCATCGAGGTCTCCTTAGAGGCAAGAAAGAGGCCGTCCGGTATCCCAGACGGCCCGAATGCGTTTTTGATTATAGACTGCGCGGCTACAGGCTGCTTGCAGCGCGAATACCCGAGATCCAGGCCCACGCAAGGTTAAAGCCTCCGCAATCGGCGTCGATGTCGAGCGCTTCTCCGCAGACGTAAAGCGGGGCGCCTGTGGTGCTGTTCACGTAAAGATTGGGTGTCGAGACGCACTCGATAGATATGCCGCCACGCGTGACCTGTGCTGAGCGCTCCTCTGCCGTCCCTTCGACGGACAGTTTAAAGTGCTTGAGGATTGAGACCAGGTGGATGACATCGCGCGAGCCGGGATGGCACCGCTCGAATGCCGTACAGACGACGTGTGAGAGCTGCGGGGCGAGCATGCCGTCAAGCCAGTGGGAGTTTCGGGGCGAAAAATCGCCGAGCACGTTGACACGCTGGTCGAGCGTATCGAGCAGCTCATCTTTGGAGAAATCTGGAAAGAAGTCGATCAGAACAGTGTCGCCCTGGTTGATACGGCGAGAGAGATTGAAGGCGGCGACGCCTGAGATGCCGAAGGCACGGAACAGCACTTCGCCATCTTCTCGCCAGAGCTCTTCGTGGCTGCGCGAGAGCGTTAAGCGGGCTCGGACGCGCAGACCATCCAGAGTTCCGAGTGCCGTCCGGTCGCCGACGACTGATGCCGATACGGGGCACAGGACGGGGCGCAGGGGCGTCAAGGGAAGGCTAAACACCTCGGCGATGCCGGTGGGGTTGCCACCCGTAGCGATAACCACGGCCCTTGCCTGCAGGGCATCGCTCGTGCGAGGAGTATCGGCTAACGCCTTTCGAAGCGAACGGAGCTCCGTCTTTCGGTCGCCGTGCTTTTTGGGTTTGAGTACATGAGCGGGACGGTCGATCTGAAGCGTCCAGCCTTCGGAAGCCTTATGAGCCGCAATGACGTTAGTCCCGCAGAGTAGGGTGATGCCCAAACGCTCGCATGCATTGAGGAGTGCATCGCGAACCGACTCGGCGCGAAGGGAGCGCGGGTATAGGCGGCCTTCCTCATGGATCGTCATGATGCCCAGCGAGGAGAAAAAACTCTCGAGATCTTGCTCGGGTTGGGGGCCCATGATGGATTCGACAAAGGCGGGGCGGTTATATCGCCGAATGTCGATGGATTCGTTTGAGAGGTTGCAGCGGCCGTTTCCGGTTGCGAGCAGCTTGAGACCGCAGGCGACGTCGCGCTCGACGACGCAGACGCTTTTGTCGACACGCGCCGCCGTAATGGCGGCGGCGAGGCCCGAGGCCCCGCCGCCGATCACCAAGACGTCATAGAAGGCGCTTGCGTTCACTTAGGCCTCGTCTGTCTTGTGCGGGGCGATGGCCTCAACGGCGGAGACGGCTTGGGGCAGCATGCCGGCGGGCAGCGCGGTTTCGACTTCTCCCTTGTCGCAGGCTTCGGCGAGCGCAGGATCGATGGGCAGCTGACCAAGGATGTCGAGATGATAGGTCTCGGCGACCTCGGGAAGATTGCTCTTGCCGAAGACCTCGATCTTCTTGCCGCAGTCGGGGCATTCGATATAGCTCATGTTCTCGACAATGCCCAGAATAGGGACGTTCATCTTCTCGGCCATGTTGACCGCCTTGGCGACAATCATCGAGACTAAGTCTTGCGGGCTCGTGACGATGACGATGCCATCGACGGGCAGTGACTGGAAGACGGTGAGTGCGACATCCCCCGTTCCCGGAGGCATATCGACCAGCAGATAGTCGATGGGGCCCCAAGAGGTTTCGCTCCAGAATTGCCTGATGGCGCCGGCGATGACCGGACCACGCCAGAGGACGGGATCGGTCTCGTTTTGAAGCAGCAGGTTGGAGCTCATGACCTTGACGCCGTGCTCGGAGATCTCGGGCAGCATGAGGTTGCCGAGGGCATGGACATGGCGTCCGCTCATGCCGAACATTTTGGGGATGGAGGGGCCGGTGATGTCGGCGTCGAGAATGCCAACCTTGTTGCCGCGGCGGGCGAGCTCGGTTGCGATGGCGCCCGTCACAAACGACTTGCCGACGCCTCCCTTGCCGGAAAGCACAGCGATAACGCGCTTGACCTCCGACAGCGTATTCTCTTCAAATTGCGACGGCGTTGATTGTCCGCCGGCTGCTTGTGCGTGCTCGCAACCCATGTATGACTCCTTTGTATATGTTGGGGCCGGGGCCCCGCGATGTGACACGAGCGTCATTGTACCCTCGTTTGCGAGCGGGAGTCATTTGCGATGCATTTGGGCCGAGCGTGCTTGCAATACGATGGGTCCAAGCGAATGGGCGGGCTTATTGAACTTTGCTGGCGAACTCGAGGTATTGCATGCGCTGCAGCTTGTCGATCGTCGAGGCGTATGGGCTGTCTTCAGATTCCAAGTCGTAGCGCAGCCCGTCGGCACCAAGATAGCCGGCGACATTGATGGTGGGCACATCTGACCTTGTTGCAAGCAGGGCCTTTTGATAGTCAGTGAGCGGGGCGCCGATCTTATTAAGGGTAATAGCTGCAATCTCGTTTGCCCCGACGGTGTCGTAGACGTTGAGCTCGGTATTGCCGGCGATTTCATAGTTAGCCCAGACGAAATAGGTCGACTGATAGATACGGAAAGCGTGGCTTGCCGTATCTTCCTGAGGGTACAGCTCGTCGTTGAGAGTCGTTGCGGCGCTCGGCTGATGGTCGCCAAAAAAGACAAGAACAACCGGTCTGCCGATATTGCGGAGCTCGTTGATAAAGTACTCGAGGTCCCGGTCGGATGCATTGATGCAGGTGAGATAGGTATTGAGCGCGCTATTGGCGCCCTCGCTGGCTCCCTCGACCCAATAGTTTGTCAGCTCTTCGGCGGGAACGGTGCCATAGTCGTAGCCGCCGTGATTTTGCATCGTGACGTCAAAGATGAACTGCGGGGCTTCGTCGGTTCTGAGCAGGTCGAGTATCTTGTCGTAGGTGGCGTAGTCGCATACGCCGGCATGGTAATAGGGCGCACCTTCGAAATCGCCGATTGAAAGAAAGTCTCCAAAACCCAGCTGCTGATAGATTTTATCTCGATGGTAGTTGACGGGGTTTTGCGGGTGCATAGCGGTAGTGGTATACCCAAGCTCTTTAAGGTCCTTTGCCAGGCTGTTGACGCCATTCATCTGATACAGCTGATAGGGGATTTTGCCTAATCCGACAAAGGCCGTTGTCGCTCCGGTCAAAAATTCGAATTCGGAGTTCGCCGTTCCGCCACCGGTGACCGAAGCGAGCATGGTGCCGCGAACAAGTGTGTCGGGAAGCGAGTTGTAGAATGCGGGACCGGTGTACCCGGCCGCCTGGAGCTGCTCAAAGCACGAAAGGTCGCTAAAACTCTCGTTCATGACGGCAACAATCGTCGGCTTGATTTCATTGAACTGGGCAACGGCCGCCGCGCGCTGCTCGCTCGAGCCATACGTGCTGTCGTAGGCGGCGGCGAGCTCCTGCTCGATGCTCTGCGCCTCATCGGGCGTATAGTCTTCGGGCTTTTCAATGGGCAACTCGTTGACCATTTCGGTGAACGAAGTGATAAAACCCTGAGACGCATACGTGGTGATGGGCTGCCAACGGTCAAATCCAAAATCCAGCGACTGCTCCAAGTCGATGTTGGAAAAGCCCAAGAGCCCCACAACGGTCACTAGCAGAAAAGCGCAGAGGTTAGCGGCGATTGCGGGGAAGACATGGGCGGGCGTACGGAGCTTTCGCGGTCGGATAAGCGAAAGAAGCCCCAGGGAAATCTCCAGCAGGGCGAGTGAGGTTACGATTCCTGCAGTGAAGGTGAACTCATATCCCTCACTTACTTCCATTGCGGTGCCCAATGCCAAAATGTCGCTCGGCAGGATGGCCTCGCCTTTAAACGTTATGACGAAGTGCTCGGCAATGCCAAGGGTACAACAGACGACGGGCACGAGGGCCATGACTCCTCCATGACGCTGTCCCAGCAAATAAAGGGAGAGCAGAACCGTCGCGAGCAGCCCAACGGAAAACCCGAATGAGTTGGCGGGAATGCGATAGAACGTTTCGTTGCAGGCAATTTCGAGTGAAACGAACGAGAGCGCTGAAACAGCGGCGACGACAAGGATGTCGCGGCAAATACAGGCAACCGTTCCCGTCGCAAGATCGGTTTGGTCGATAAGTCCCGAAACCAAGGGCTCGACAAGAAGTATGACGGCGGCAGCACCGAGCGCCGAATAAGAAAGGACCCATAGGGAACAGTCCTCATTTACGAGCAATTGATTCGTAATCCATGCAGCTACCATGCCGAGCGGGATGAGGAGCATCGCGCACCAAAAGACGCGGGCAATGGGCGGTTTTTCGTTGTGTTTGATTGAAAAATACACGCGCACGACGACGGCGGCCACGATAAGGACGGCGATGAATATGGGCAGATTGGCCATGCCACTCGAAGTGATTTCAAGGGGGATATCTTCGGTCATGGACGTTCCTCTGTTACAGCAAATTAAGTTCAGTTTTAGATTACTCTAACCTTTCCACGGCATTTCGAGAAACAAAGCACCCGACACGCAAAGCAAAAGGTCTGCGAATCTTGTATTACGAACATCTGTGCGCGTTGAGTGCGTTAAACTCATCGACAGTGTGATTTGAGGTTATAGGAGGCAAGGAGCTTCCATGTCTGATTCTTCTATCGTTATCCGTGGTGCGCGCGAACACAACCTGCGCAATATCGATGTTTCCATCCCGCGCGACGAGCTCGTGGTCATTACCGGTCTTTCGGGCTCGGGCAAGAGCTCGCTGGCGTTTGACACGATCTATGCCGAGGGTCAGCGTCGCTACGTGGAGAGCCTGTCGAGTTATGCGCGCCAGTTTTTAGGCCAGATGGACAAGCCCGATCTAGACTCGATCGACGGCCTTTCGCCGGCCGTCTCGATCGATCAGAAGACGACGTCCAAGAATCCGCGCTCGACGGTGGGTACTGTAACTGAGATTTATGACTACCTTCGCTTGCTTTTTGCACGCGTGGGCACGCCGCACTGTCCCGAGTGCGGTCGCGTTATCGAGCGCCAGACCACCGACCAGGTCGCCGATAAGGTCCTGGCAGCGGGAGAGGGTCGTCGTGCGTTTGTGCTGGCACCGGTGGTGCGCGGGCGCAAAGGCGAGTACGCAAAATTGTTCGAGGATCTTCGGGCTGAGGGCTTTAGCCGCGTGCGTGTCGACGGCGAAGTACGCTCGCTCGACGACCCCATCGATCTGGACAAAAAGTTCAAGCACGATATCGAGGTCGTAGTCGACCGCATCGTGATTCGGGAAAACTCTCTGGGCCGTATCGCCGAGTCGGTTGAACAGGCGACTGCCTTGGCACACGGCAATGTGAACGTGTACATGCTGCCCGATCGCGATGCTCCCGAGGGAACCGAGGGCGAGCTGCTGGAGTATTCGTTGGCTCTGGCGTGCCCGGAGCACGGGCATTCCATCGATGACCTGCAGCCGCGCGATTTCTCGTTCAACGCGCCCTATGGTGCATGTCCCGAGTGCGATGGCCTGGGCTTTAAAAAGACAGTCGATGCCGAGGCACTGATTGAAGATCCCTCAAAGTCGATTGCCGACGGAGTCTTTGGCAGCCTGTTCGGCAACTCCAACTATTATCCGCAGATTTTTGCTGCGGTCTGCAAACACTTTAAGGTGAGTGCCGATACGCCATGGGAGGACCTGCCCCCGCGGGTGCGTCGTGCGTTTTTGGATGGCATGGGCGACACGAAGATTTCGGTCGACTATCAAAAGCTCGACGGTCGTCGCAGCCAGTGGGACACCAAGTTTTCGGGCGTGCGCAATATCCTGTACGAGCGCTATACCGAGACGACCAACGAGAACACTAAGGCGCGCCTGGAGAAGTACATTCGCGAGGAGCCGTGTTCGAGCTGCCATGGTGCTCGCCTGCGCCCCGAGATGCTCGCCGTCACCGTGGGCGGCAAGTCCATTTATGAGGTTTGCTGCCTGTCGTGCCGCGAGTCGCTCGAGTTTTTTGAGGACCTTGAGCTCACAGAGCGTCAACAATTCATCGGCGGTCGTATCGTCAAGGAAATCCTGGAACGCTTGCGTTTTCTGGTTGATGTCGGCCTTGATTATCTGACGCTCGATCGTGCTTCGGCGACGCTTTCCGGCGGTGAGGCGCAGCGCATTCGCCTGGCTACGCAGATCGGTGCGGGCCTCATGGGCGTTCTCTATATTCTGGACGAGCCTTCGATTGGTCTTCACCAGCGCGACAACGAGCGGCTGATTAAGACACTCGAGCGCCTGCGCGATATCGGCAACACCGTTATCGTCGTTGAACACGATGAGGACACGATTCGCGCTGCCGACTATGTGATCGATATGGGGCCAGGCGCGGGCGTCAACGGCGGGCAAGTGGTCGCCGCGGGAACGCCCGCTGACATCATGGCGTGCCCCGAATCAATGACGGGTGCCTATCTGACCGGCAAGCGAATGATTCGAGTTCCCAATGAACGCCGCAACCCCGGACGTGGCTGTCTTAAGATTACGGGAGCATGTGCCAACAATCTCAAAAACGTTACCGCCAAGATTGAGTTTGGCACGCTTACCGTCGTAACCGGCGTATCGGGATCGGGAAAGAGTTCCTTGGTCACCGATACGATTGCGCCTGCCCTCACCAACGCTATCCATCGCTCTACGCGCCCCGTGGGCCCGTTCAAAAAAATCGACGGTATCGAGTGCATCGATAAGGTGATCGACATTGACCAGTCGCCGATCGGTCGCACGCCGCGTTCGAACCCTGCGACCTATATTGGCCTGTGGGATGATCTGCGCGCGCTGTTTGCGAGCACGCCGGAGTCGAAGGCGCGTGGCTACTCGCCGGGACGCTTCTCCTTTAATGTGAGCGGCGGACGCTGCGAGGCGTGCAAGGGCGACGGCCAGATCAAGATTGAGATGCACTTTCTTCCCGATATTTATGTTCCCTGCGAGGCTTGTGGCGGCAAGCGCTATAACCGCGAGACGCTCGAGGTTACCTATCGTGGCAAGACTATCTCGGACGTACTTGACATGAGCGTGGCCGAGGCACTGGCTTTCTTTGGGAATATTCCGCAGATCAAGCGAAAGCTTCAAACCCTGTATGACGTCGGCCTAGGTTATGTGAGCTTGGGCCAGCCCGCCACGACGCTCTCGGGTGGTGAGGCGCAGCGCGTAAAGCTCGCCAAGGAGCTTCATCGTCGTCAGACGGGTAAGACGTTCTATATTTTGGACGAGCCTACGACCGGTCTTCATTTTGAGGACGTTCGCCAATTGCTAGATGTGCTTCAGCGTTTAGTCGATGCGGGCAATACGGTGCTGGTGATCGAGCACAACCTCGATGTCATCAAGGTTGCCGATCGCCTGATCGATATGGGTCCCGAGGGTGGCAACGGTGGCGGAACCGTCGTGGTCTCAGGCACGCCGGAGCAAGTCGCGGCATGTTCGCAGA
>CBCTZJ010000050.1:0-11478 GCA_965151385.1 uncultured Collinsella sp.
GTCCGCTTTACGCTCGCGCCTCGACCGAGGTTCGAATCCATGGGATGCCGACGTAAAAGAAAAGCCCCCGTTGCCGGAGGCTTTAAGTTCAAATGGTGCGGCGTATAGGATTCGAACCTATGACGTTCTGATTCGTAGTCAGACCCTCTATCCAGCTGAGGTAACGCCGCGACTTGCTGATTATTATGCACATGGACTGAATAATGGTCAAGCATTTTTTCAAAAAAAGTTATTGAATTTAGTTTTTACTCATTTGGAGGGCTTGGTGCGGTCTTCGACGCCTCGCGATATAGAAGAGCAGTCGTTGTTGGGAGCTTTAAAGTCTATTGGTGCGACGTATAGGATTCCGCGCATCCGCTGCGCGGATCCGCGCCGGCTTCGCCCGCCTGCCGGCGTGCTCGCCCGCTCGCTGAAAACGCTCCGCGTTTTCTTGACGCTCGCGCCTCGACCGAGGTTCGAATCTCCGCAATGCTCCCATATAAGAAAAGCCCCCGTTGCCGGGAGCTTTAAATTCAATTGGTGCGGCGTATAGGATTCGAACCTATGACGTTCTGATTCGTAGTCAGACCCTCTATCCAGCTGAGGTAACGCCGCAACGCACGGATTATTATGCACGCGAGCCCCCGATGGGTCAAGCGACAATTTGAAAAAAATTTTACGGAGTGGTGATTGGGCTGTTCACACCCCGACCGAGGTTCGAATCCATGCATGGTTGCCATAAAAGAAAAGCCCCCGTTGCCGGAGGCTTCAAGTTCGATTGGTGCGGCGTATAGGATTCGAACCTATGACGTTCTGATTCGTAGTCAGACCCTCTATCCAGCTGAGGTAACGCCGCAGCGCAAGACATATAAAACCACTTTAGTTAGTTGGAGTCAAGCAAAATCTCAAACTTTTTGAAGAATATGTTCCTCACGCAGCTCCGCATGCGCCAACGTCCCCCATGCGATCAATCGGCTTTTCAACCACATCGAACCCGGCACCGAGTTCCCTCAACAGCGAGCGCACCCGCTGGGCACAGTCATAATCGGCAAACGAGATACTCAACATGCGCGCCACCTGGTTAGAAGTCTCAACTCCATAGAACCGCTCAAGTGCCACAAGCCCCTCGTGTGTCACAAAGGTCTCGACTACATGCGGCGACTCCTCAAAGCACCATTGGGTCAACGGACCCTCGCTCGTCTGCCGCACCACCAAACCACCCATACCGGATGGCTCACACGTAACTAGTAGGTGCTCCCCACCTTCATCGCTCTCAAACAAAACTACCCGCTCATCAAACAGCTCCATCGCATCCCCTTCCTCTCGCTTCTATTTAACAAAAGCATAGCAGGTAGATGCCTGTATACAGAACGTTTGTTCGTGTGTTTTCTATTGAGCTGTCCGCGCGATATGATAGAGCTCCGCACACAAAAAGGGCGCCCCAGAAAGGAGCGCCCTTGCAAATCGCTTATGCAGGCAACCTACGCAACCGGCTCGATCTTCTCGAGGCCGCCCATGTAAGGACGAAGAACCTCGGGGACCGTGATGGTGCCGTCGGCGTTCTGGTAGTTCTCCAGAATGGAGGCCATGGTGCGGCCAGCCGGCAGGCCGGAACCGTTGAGGGTGTGCAGGTAGCGCGAGCCCTTGAAGTTCTCGGGGTCGCGATACTTGATGTTGGCGCGACGGGCCTGGAAATCGCCGCAGTTAGAGCAGGAGCTGATCTCCTTGTAGGCGTTATAGCTCGGCAGCCAGACCTCGATGTCGTAGGTCTGACGGGCAGAGAAGCCCAGGTCGCCGGTGCACAGGCTAATCACGCGATACGGAAGGCCCAGCTGCTGAAGCAGGAACTCGGCCTCGGCGGTCATGCTCTCGAGCTCCTCGTCGGACTCCTCCGGCTTGGCAAACTTGACCATCTCGACCTTGTCGAACTCGTGCTGGCGGATGATGCCGCGGGTGTCGCGACCAGCGGAGCCGGCCTCCTCGCGGAAGCAGGGGGTGAAAGCGGTGTAGCGGCGCGGCAGGGTATCAGCATCGAGAACCTCGCCGGCGTGCAGGTTGGTAAGCACGACCTCGGCGGTGGGGATCAGGAAGTTGTCGCCCGAGACGTGATAGGCGTCGTCCTCGAACTTGGGCAGCTGACCCGTGCCAAACATGGTTTGACGCTTGACGACGATGGGCGGCCACCACTCCTTAAAGCCACGGCTGGTGTGCGTGTCAAGGAAGAAGTTGATGAGGGCGCGCTCAAGACGGGCGCCGGCGCCACCGAGAACGGTAAAGCGGCTGCCGGAGAGCTTGTTGCCGCGCTCGAAATCGAGGATGTCGAGGTCGGTGCCCAGGTCCCAGTGCGGCTTAAAGTCGAAGTCGAACTCGCGCGGGGTGCCCCAACGACGGCGCTCGATGTTCTCGTCCTCGTCCTTGCCGTACGGCGTGGCCTCGCAAGGGATGTTGGGAAGGTGAGCCATAAAGTCGTACTGCTCCTGCTCGAGAGCGGTGCGGCGCTCGGCCAGACCGTCAATCTTCTCGTTGACGGCGCGCACGGCCTCCTTGGCGGCCTCGGCCTCGTCCTTCTTGCCCTCCTTCATCAGGGCGCCGATCTTCTTGGACTCGGCATTACGCGTGGCCTGGAGCTCCTCGACCTCGGTGATGACGGCACGGCGCTCGTCGTCGAGCTCAAAGAACTTCTCTCGATCCCAAGACGTCTGGCGGTTGGCCATGGCGGTATCGATGGCATCGGGGTTCTCGCGAACAAACTTGATATCAAGCATTAGATCCTCCGGCGATATACATTCCATTTAGGTTGCAACCTTGTACATGTATGGGCAAGTATATACTTATGAGCGTTTACGACCCAACCCAACTACGCAAGAAGGCACCCAATGGACGCAGTTTTTTCCTTTTTGTTTGGCACCCGCACCGGTTTTGCCATCCTTTTCGCCGGCGGCATCCTACTGTTTGCGATTCTTGCCTTTGTAATGGAGAAGCGCACCCATAAGATGTATGTCGACCGTGGCCCCAAGTCCGAGGACGAAGAAGACGGCTTCTGGGACTAGCCTGCCAAAAAGAGACAGGCTTATTTTGGTCGGTTTTATCTGGACAAACGCAAGCGCCCCGCCACTGGAATTGAGCCAGTTGCGGGGCGCTTTTTGCTCAAGATACAAAACCGCAGGAAAAACCTGCCAAAATAAACCTGTCCCTAAATGGCGGGTTTTACTGGAGGGTGGCGTCGATGGCCTTGACCAGAGCGCTGCGCATGCCGGCGTCCTCGAGCGCGACGACGCCCTTGATGGTGGCGCCACCGGGTGAGCATACGGCATCCTTCATCGCCGCAGGATGCTGGCCAGTCGCAAGCTGTAGCTTTGCCGTGCCCAGCACCATCTGGCTCACAATGCGATAGGCATCGGCGCGCGGGATACCGTGCTTGACGGCCGCGTCGCCCAAGGCCTCAATCGCCATGGCGACAAATGCCGGTGCGCAACCGCCCACGGTACCGCCCACAAACAGCAGACTCGAATCGAGCTCGACGACGGTGCCAAGCTTTCCGAGCAGACCGAGCACCGTGGCACGCTGCTCATCGCTAAGCGTGGAAGCCTTCTCGCAGGCGATAACGCCCTCGCCCACCGAAACCGGTGTGTTGGGCACCGTCGAGATGTGTGCGACACCCGGCAGGACCTGCTCCCACTTGGCGCTATCCCAGGTCCAGGCGACCGAAAGGACAACCCTGTCGGCAAGGGTTTCTTTGAGCGGAGCGAAGACCTTCTCAATCATGTATGGCTTGACCGCAGCAACCACGATATCGGATGCGGCGACAACCTCCGCCGCATCACGACAGGCAACCATCCCACGTGCCTCACAACGCTCGACCAAGGCGTCGTAGTGGCCCGCGCAGGCGCACATATCGCTCGCAGCCACACCGACGGCGATCCAGCCATCGGCCATAGCGCTCGCCATATTGCCAAAACCGACAAATCCGATCTTCATATCTCATAGTCCTCTCAGACACGCTCTTCAAAACGAAGGCTATTGTCCCACGGCATTGTTTCGTATTGCCGACCTATTTGTGATACGGCTCGCCACGGCTGATCTTGCAGGCGCGGTAGATTTGCTCCAGCAGCACCACGCGCGCCAAGTTGTGCGGCAAGGTAATACGTCCAAAGCTGAGCATCTCGTCGGCTCGTGTGCGCACGTCATCGCTCACGCCGTCCGATCCACCAATCACAAAGGCGATGTCGCTGTTACCACGCAGTATAAGATCGTCGAGCCGCGCCGAAAGCTCCTCGCTCGAGCGCTCTTTGCCCTCAATGGCAAGCAGGATCACATGCGCTCGAGGCGGCAGGGCTGCAAGAATCGCCGCCCCCTCCTTGTCGCGTGCGGCATCCACGCCGCCCGCCTTAGCCGGGTCGATATCGGCCACCTCGCGGATATCCACCTTGGCATAGGCACCTAGGCGCTTGGTGTACTCAGCGCACGCGTCCTTCCAAAAGCGCTCCTTGAGCTTACCGACGCAAACGACGGTGTATTTCACGCGCGTCTACTCCTTCGAATCGTTTTGAACTTTGCTGGCGGTCAGCATCTGCTCGAACATCGAGGCCGACTGCGAGAAATCGCTCGGCAGTACGACCGTCGATGTTTTACCCGTGCGAGCGAACTCTGTCATCATCTCGGACCACTGCGTAAACATGAACAGCTGGTTGGCCTCGTCGTTACCGACACCCGTCTCCTGGATGATCTCGAGCGAATCCTTGATGCCCAGCGCGATGGCCTTGCGCTGGTTGGCGATGCCCTCGCCCGCCTTTTCCATCGCCTCGGCCTCGGCGGTCGCCTCGGTGACGCGCTTGATGCGGTCGGCCTCGGCGAGCTCCTGCGCAGCAGCGCGCTTTCGCTGGGCGGCATTGATGTCGTTCATGGAGTTCTCGACCTCGGTCGGCAGCGCGATCTTGGTGATGAGTGTCGACACGAGGGTAAAGCCGTAGGCAGCCATCTGCTCGGACACGGTGGCATTAACGTCCTTGGCGATGTCATCCTTCTTGGCAAAGACCTCATCGAGCGTATAGACAGGGATGGAAGAGCGCAGGGCGTCGGTGATGAAATCACGCATCTGGTCGACGGGCTCCTGCAGCATGTAGTAGCTCTTGTAGATGCCCGAATCTGCCGGGCCGGCGCCCATGTCATAGCTCACGTGGTACTGAGCAGAGACCTCAAGGCCGATGGTCACGTTGTCCTGGGTCTTAACGTCGATGCCAAAACCGTTTTTCATGGTGCGCAGACTCACCGTGGCGGCCTTGCGGTCGATCACGGGCACCTTCATGTGGAAGCCCGCGTTGACGATGCGGTTAAACTTGCCCAGACGCTCGATGATCACGGCATGCTGCTGTTCAACGACATAGCAGGCGTTGGGGAGCAGCAGCAACAAAATGATGATGGGAAGTAGAAAGCTCGTAAGAGCAGCGATAATACCGGACAACAGCATGGTCTCTCCTCTGATAGGCACACGTTGGCACTAGGATACCCGCACGAAGCAGCCACATGGCACCAACAGGAGGCCCATAACAAAAAAGCCCCCATTGCTGGGAGCTCTTTCAATCAATGGTGCGGGCGAAAGGACGTCCGCGTATCCGCTTCGCGGATCCGCACCGGCTTCGCCCGCCTGCCGGCGGACTCGCCAGCTCGCTAAAAAGGCTCCGCGTTTTCTTTACGCTCGCTCCTTCACAGGTTCAAGTCCCTGTGATGGGCCCATAACAAAAAAGCTCCCATTGCTGGGAGCTCTTTCATTTAATGGTGCGGGCGAAAGGACTTGAACCTTCATGGGGTTGCCCCCATACGGACCTGAACCGTACGCGTCTGCCAATTCCGCCACGCCCGCGTGCAGGAATTAGAATAACGGAGCGCCATCGCGAACGCAAGAACTATTTTTGAAAAAGTTTGCAGGCATTTTCCCAAGCTGCTCGCGCGATTGCCTCAGCATCCTCGCCGGTACGATCGACACGGTCGTTGACCAGCGTGTTTGCCGTGATAGAAATCATTGCCGGCTCGCACTCAAGACCACGAATGGGCTCCGGCGCCATATACGGGCAATCCGTCTCGAACAAAATGCGATCGAGCGGGGTCGCCGCAAATGCCTCGCGCACGTCGTCGTTGCGCTTAAAGGTGGCCGCGCCGCCATAGGCGATATAGCAGCCCAAACCCACAAAGCGCTCCATCGTGGCTCGATCCTCGCCAAAGCAGTGCAGCACGCAACCGGCCTGAGGCACACCTACCTCGCGCAGCACGTTGTACGCATCAACGTGCGAAGTGCGCTCCCCATCCGAGTCCTCGTGCCGCAGGTGCAGCTCCACCGGCACATTGCGGCGCACGGCAACTTCGAGCTGACGTGCCATGCAATCAATCTGCACGCTATGGGGCGCCGGCGCGATGTCGTCATCGTAATCCATGTGGTAGTCCAGGCCGATCTCGCCGATACCGGCGCACAAAGGGTCATCGAGCGCAGCAACGACCTGTGCGTGAATATCGTCGGTATAATCCGGCGCGCCATAGGGATGAACGCCAGCGAGATACTTGATCTGCGGAATATCCCGCATCGGTAGAATTTCGCGCACCAGCCAGTCGCTATAGTCCGTCACGCTGCGCTTGTCGGCGATGGGGTCGAGCATCGTCACCAACAGGTCGACGCCCGCGGCTTTCGCGCGCACGAGCGTCTCGGGCACTTCTTTGCCCCAAAACGAAAGCAGATGCGCATGCGTGTCGACAAGCGGTGCCAAGGGCACGGGGCAGGCAACCGTCTTCTTTTTCTTGGTAAACGTCACGCGTTCGGCATTAGGCATCATGGATTAGCTCCTGGGCCAGGCGGACAAAGTCAGCAACATCGAGCGTCTCGGCGCGCGTGGTGGGTGCGATACCGCAAGCCTCAAAGGCGGCATCGAGCACGTCCTTGGCAAAGCCGTTGGCGCTCATGGAATTACGGATGGTCTTGCGACGCTGAGCAAATGCGGCGTCAATCACGCGGGCCACAAACTCGCGATCGAGTCCTTCGGGCACCACGCCGTCAACACGGTCGATACGCACGACGGCCGAGTCCACGTGCGGTGCCGGCATAAAGCAACGCGGCGGCACCTCAAAGCGACCCGTAACCTGCGCATACAGGCCCAGCTTTGCCGTATAGCCGCCATAGGTCTTGTTGCCCGGCGTTGCGGCAATGCGATCGGCAGCCTCCTTTTGAACCATGACGACGGCGCGCTTGAGCGCGGGCATCGTCTGGAAGAACTGAAGGATGATCGTCGCCGCCACGTTATAGGGCAGATTCGCGACAAACACCGTGGGTTCACCACCGGCGGCCTGCTTAATCTGCTCCAGCGTCACCTTGAGCGCGTCGCCCATGATAAAGCGGAAGTTGGCATAGTCGGCGGCGTGGGCATCGAGCACCGGCTCGAGCTCGGGATCGGCCTCGATCGACGTGACGCACGCCGCCTCCTGCAGCAGCGCAAGCGTGAGCGTACCAACGCCCGGACCAACCTCGAGCACGCGCTCATCGCCCGCAAGCTCGGAAAGCTCGCAAATGCGCTCAATTACATGGTTGTCGATCAGGAAGTTCTGGCCCAGGCGATGCTTGGTCGCAAGGCCAAACTCCTCCAGCAGCTCCCTTGTTGCCGTGGGGTTTGCCAAAGGCGAAGTTGTCATAGTTGCCTCCTTAGCATGGTGGCGGCGTCTTGAAACAAAAGGGCATGGACCGTTGCGGCCATGCCCTTACATCTAAACAGTAAATTGCCGATATGGCGCGCGGCGTCTTAGCCCAGACGCGGGAACAGCGGCTCGCCCTTCTCGACGGGCTGACCACCTGCAAGCAGGCCCCAAGCGCAAATGCCCTTGAGGTCGTCGGTCGCGGCCTCGTCCTCGCAGGACAGGCGGCGCAGGGCCTCGGCAGAGGTCTGGGGCATGAGCGGCATCAGCAGGTGAGCGGCAATGCGGATGGCCTCGAGCAGGTTGTAGATCACAAACGCCAGCTCGTCAGCCTTGGCCTCGTCCTTGGCAAGCGCCCAGGGCTCGGAGTCCTCGATGTAGTGGTTGGCGGCGTGGATGAGCTCCATGACCTCGTCCTTGGCTCCGCCGTAATCGAGCACGTCCATCTTGGCCATGTAGCGATCGACCAGGCCGTCGGCGATCTTTGCCAGCGGGTTGTCGAACGCGTCGAACGATGCGGGCTTGGCGGGCGCGCAACCGTCAAAGTACTTGCCGCTCATGTTGAGCGAACGCGAGATGAGGTTGCCCCAGCTGTTGGCCAGGTCGGCGTTGTAGACCTGCTCCATGCGCTCGAAGCTGATGGCGCCGTCGGTGCCGGGCACCACGTCGGTCATAAAGTAGTAGCGATAGCCCTCGACGCCCAGCATGTCGATAACGTCCTGCGGAGCGATAGCGTTGCCGCGGCTCTTGGACATCTTCTCGGCCTTGCCGGTCTCGGCATTGCGCACGGTCAGGAAGCCGTGGGCAAAGACGTGCTCGGGCAGGGCCTCGCCGATGGCCATGAGCATGGCCGGCCAAATAACGCAGTGGAAGCGGATGATATCCTTACCCACAATATGGAACTGCGCAGGCCAGCGATAGGCCAGCTCGGCGCGGGCCTCGTCGGTATCGACACCGTAGCCGACGGCCGTCATATAGTTGAGCAGCGCGTCGAACCACACGTAGGTCACGTGGCCCTCGTCAAACGGGACCTGAATGCCCCAGTCAAAGCTCGTGCGGCTCACGGAAAGGTCGTTAAGGCCGCCCTCGACAAAGCTGCGCACCTCGTTCATGCGGAACGCAGGCTCGACAAAGTCGGGGTGCTCGTCGTAAAGCTTGAGCAGCTTGTCCTGGAAGGCGGAAAGCTTAAAGAAGTAGGACTCCTCCTGCACGCGCTCAAGCGGACGGTGGCAGTCGGGGCACAGGTGCTGGCCGACGCTGCCGTACTCCTCGTCGCCCTTCTGGACCTGCGTATCGGTGAAGTAGGTCTCGTCAGGCACGCAATACCAGCCGTCGTAGCTGCCCTTATACAGGTAACCGGACTCCTTCATGCGCTCCCACAGGTACTGCACGGCATGATGCTGGCGCGGCTCGGTGGTGCGGATGAAGTCGTCGTTGGAAATCTCGAGCTTGCTCCAAAGCTCCTTGAAGTGCGGAGCCTGGCTGTCGGTCCACTCCTGCGGCGTCATGCCATGCTTGGCTGCGGCCTCGGCGACCTTCTCGCCGTGCTCGTCCATACCGGTCAGGAACTTGACGTTATAGCCGGCGGAGCGGCGATAGCGAGCCTGAACGTCGGCGATGATGGTGGAATAAGCCGTGCCCAGGTGCGGATCGGCGTTGACGTAGTAGATGGGCGTCGTGATAAAGAACGAAGGCTTGCTTTGATCCATGGGGTTTGTCCTCCAGAAAAACGTTGCATACAGGGGATGATTCTAGCGCAAGGGCTGGATATCCTCCATCTATTGCATATCGAGCACCATGGCATAGACATCGCGCTTGCGGCGCGAATACTTCTGAGACAGGCGCTTGGCCACCGCAGAGGCGGGCTCCCCCTCCTCGAGCGCGGCGCGGATATCCTCGCACAGGGCCTCGTCGGGATCCGCTGCCGCGGCGCCAACCGGCACGATACCGGCCTCCTCATCCTCGCTCGGCGGCGCGATGACCAGCGCAATCTCGCCCTTTACCTCGCCGCGAGCACGCAGCTCCTCGGCGAGCTGGGCAGCAGGCCCGCGCAAGACCTCCTCGTGCAGCTTGGTGAGTTCGCGGCAGACGGCAACCTCACGCTGGGGAAAGACCTCCGCCACGGCCTCGAGCGTCGCCACGATGCGGTGTGGAGACTCGTAGAAGATGAGCGCGCCGGGCACTACGGCAAGGCGCTGCAAACGGCGCACGCGGTCGCCGTGCTTTCGGCCCAAAAAGCCCTCGAAGAAAAAATGCTCGCAGGGAATGCCGGACGAAACGAGCGCCGTGACGCAAGCAGAGGGCCCGGGGATAACTTCGACGGGCACATCGGCCTCACGCGCTGCCTCGACCAGCGCCTGGCCGGGGTCGGACACACTCGGCATGCCGGCGTCCGAGGCAAAGGCGAGGGTCTCCCCCGCCAGCAGGCGGTCGACCAGGCCGGCGGCGCGACTGGCGATCACATTCTCGTCGCAACGGACAAGCGGCTTGGAAATGCCCAGATGCATCAGCAGCTTTGACGTCACACGCGTGTCTTCGCAGCAAATGGCATCGGCGGCGGCAAAGGCCTCGCCAACGCGCGGGGACAGGTCGCCCAGGTTGCCGATGGGCGTGCCGACCACATAGAGTTTGCCCGTATGGGCGCTGTTTTGCGTCATATCAACCTATTCAATCATGCCGCGCTCGAGCGTACCGAGTGCCGCGCGGGCGTCCCATGCTGCAATGCGCTTCTCGGTCTTCCACGTTTGGAAGAACCAACCGGCAGCCGGCGCAAACGAAGCCAGCTGGTTGGCGATAAACACGCGCTCGTAGGCATTGCGGCCCTCGGGCGTAACCGACGAGTTGGCAAAGATCGCCGCGCCCGACCATTCGCCCACCAGCACGGGGAACCCTGTCGAGATCGCTTCTTTAAGCTCGCGCTTGTTACGCGAAATCGCCGTCGTCAGCCCGCGGGGGCTCGTGATGTCGAGCGCGTACTCGTCGCGGTAATGGTACAGGTGAAGGTCCATGTAGACGTTCTTGTACTTGGCACCGCGCATAAAATGCTTCCACTCGCCGGGATGCCCCGAAGACGAGAAGACGACGATCTTATCCTCGGGCATATACGAACGGACGAGCTCGTAGGCATCGCGATAGAAATTGCGCAGGTAGTGGGCCGGAATGCCATCCGTCATGGTAAAGAGACTCTTGCGGACGCTCATCTGCGGCGTGTCCAGCAGCTCAATGCCCAGCAGGCTCTCGGCCTCGCCGTAGCGATCGGCTAAGCGCTCGAGCACGTCGAGTGCGACATGACGGCCGTTGGTGGACGAATGCCATTCGGCAACAGCCTCCGGCGTGGTGGGCGAATCGTTGGAATCGCCCTGGCCACCGGGCACAGTTGCCAAATCGAGCAGCACGCGGATGTCGTACTTGGCGGCCCACTCAATTGCACGGTCGATGTAGTCGACAACCGAGATGTAGGACGCATCGGACTCCTGCGAGCCAAAGGCATACCAGGGCACCGGCAGACGCACGGCATTGAGACCGATCTGCGCCATGCGGCAAAAATCGTCCTCACTCACAAACGTCTCGTAATGACGGCGCATGCGCTCGTTATAGGCGGCGGTGCCCATGGCCTCCTGCAGCTCGGCCGCATTGGATGCACCGGTCGCCGCGTATAGCGACGGGGTCACCCAAGGCTCGGGAATAAACCAGCCAGAGAGATTAACGCCGAGTATCCTCTCCATCACTGCCCCCTTCGGATCGTGCAGGCTGAGCCTGCATCGTATTGCATAGGAAAAGTATCGTTTTGAGTATACCCGCGCGTGCGGACAGACGACCGAACGGTCT
>CBCTZJ010000051.1:0-11183 GCA_965151385.1 uncultured Collinsella sp.
GATATCGGACACAGGGGCCGCAAGGGCCCTTACACCAACTTTCTCGACACTACCCGGAAAATCGATTCCGGTCCGGCGCTTGCTTGTTCTACTTGTCCTCGTCCCCTGCGGGCGAGTTCTTTTGGTTGCGGCGGTTACTCCAGGTCACGTTGTGTTCCTTGTAGTAATCGGGCGCCTCGTTGCCGCTCGCGCTAATGGGGTCGTTGCCGGTCAGGGTATCGGCAATATCCTGTACGAACTTAACGAACAGGCTCGAATCGTCGGTCTCGGACGAATCAAAATCGAAACCAAACTCCACCGCTCCGCCGATGATCTTGTCCACGCACTCCGGGTCGTCGCCATCCAGCCAAATGACCACGGTGTACTTGTCCACATCGCCCACGCGGAAGTTCTTGTGGCTGATGGTCGCCACCACGTCTTTGGACGCAAACGGCTCGGTGTTGGGCTCGGGATTGCCGTTGGCCGCAGCCGCTGCATAGGTAGTAGGCTTGCCGTTGCGAAACACCCTCACGCGCGCGGCCTTCTCCACGCCCTTGCTGGCGCTGACCACCTTGAGCTTGGCACTGTAGCCCAGATCGGTCTTGCCGGCGTTGCGGATATAGAAGGTGTACGCCACGTAGTTTTTACCGTTGTGGCTGCCGTCGATGTCGTCCAGATTGTCGGGCAGGTCCTCGGCAGCGATATTGGTGCCGTTGTCCAAGGCGTCGGCGGCCAGGCGCGCAGTGGCGTTGTTAAAGTCGCCGTTGTCGGCAATGGCCACGCCGCGGCGGAACAGCTCCAGGCGGTTGAGGTTGATGGTGAAGTTACCCATGTTTTCTTGCATAAACGACAGGGCGAACAGCACACCAAAGGCAAGCGCCAGCACCACGAGGGCCTTTTGCAGCTTGTCCATGCGCAGCAGCGCCGCGCCGATGCGCTCCATGCGGCGCTTGGGCATATACATGGATACGACCGCGTCGGGGTCGATGTCGTCGAGGTCCTGGTCGGCCAGCGCCTGCTCCAGCTCCTCGATGCGCACCACGCCGCGCAGGTTGCGTTTGGGCTTGGGCTTGCGCTTGGGTTTGCCGAAGCGCTTGCGGGAGGCGGGAGCCTGCTCGGGTGCGGAGTCCTCGCCGGGCGCGTCCTCGGCATTGGTGCCGGGCTCGTCCTGCGACATGTCCCCAGCCATGCCCTCAGCCAAATCCTCGGCAACTTGATCTTTATTGTCGTTACGCTTGAACAGAGCCATGGCGATCAGAGCTTATATTTGGCGCGGATGTAGCCGACGTATTCTTTGACGAGCTCGCGCTCCATGTCGTCGGCGTAACGGAACTGCAGGCCGCAGACGTTGCGGTACAGGCTGCCCTTGGGCGCGCGGCGCACCCAGCACACGATGCCCAGCTGCTCGGGCAGCTCGTGCCGCTCGCCCTGCAGGCGGATCGCGGGCATCTGCACGGCCAGGGCCTCGCCCACGTCGGGGTAATCGTTGAGGTAGATAGCCAGACCGCCGGCCGAGACGTCGATGGTCATGGCGTCCTCGGGCTCGGGGGTCGGTGCGTTGTCGCGTTGGTAGGTCAGGCGCGTGGCGACCTTAAAACGCTCGTCGCGGCGCTTAACGAAGGTGCGCTGCTCGGCGACTTTGCGCATTTTCCAGTAGGTGCGGATGCCCTTTTTCTCGACCGACTCGGGGTAGCCGGCCAGCACGAACGTCTCCTCGCCCACTTTGTATTGCAGCAGGAGCTTTTGGTTTTCGTCCATGATGAGCGGCTTGCCGGCGAGCATGGGCGCGCTCATAAGAAAGTACGCCTCGTCCAGGTTCTCTTTGTACGTGGCGAGCATGTTGAAGTCGGTTTTTTGGCCCATGGGCACGTCGAATGCCACCTGAAGCTTGGTCCCCGGCGTTATCTGCTGCTCTGCCATGTTTTCTCCCCCAGTCGCGGGCGCCGATATCATCGTCGTGCGCGATGCACATTGGGCTATTGTAACTGCTTTGCCGCAGGTTTCGATGTGCAGCGCGTGAAATGGCGCGGATGTGAGGCGGGGCAGCCACTAGTGCAGCTGCTCTGCGCGCCCTGTTAGTCGATACTTGCGGTTACGGCTCGTCGCCGCGGCCGTAGGCTCTAGCTTGCCCTGCGCGATAAGCGCATTGACGCGTACCCTAACCTGGGAGACGGTGAGTCCCGTGCATTCTGCCAATTCACGTGTTCCCAGTTCGCCGTTGCGCTTGAGTGCCGCCACAATTAAGTCCCCGCCATGATCGATTTGCTCAACCTTCGCTCGGTAGAGGACAACCTTAAATCGGTCGAAACCTGGGCAAAACAATGGCTCGGCCAGACCGTGCGCACGCATGGCATCTAGCATCATTGGAATGCCCGACCCGTTGCCTTCGGCAGGAGAGCCCGCACCGTCGGGCAATGGGACAAGCGACATGAGCTTCACAAGCGTAGCATTGCGACATCGGGAGCTGCCGTCAAACAGGTTCTCGCGAGTCTTTCCTCCGTATAGGCCGCCGGGGTTCGTCACCTCGATACGGTCACCAAAGACGTCAACAGCGATCGACTGCCCACAGAACCGATCTCCGTATTCTCGGTGGATTACGGCGTTGGCGATTGCCTCGCGCAGGACCTCCTCGGGAATCTCCAGCGAGTCGACACGCGAGACGCCTTGGATCATCGAGGTTCGTCGCAAATTCTTGGCGATTGCCGCGACGGCATCCGAGATCATTTCGCCCAACGTTCCCTCGCAGATCGTACGGTCCATGAACCTCAACGACCCCGCCGCGCCCTTCTGCGTTCCGGCATAGACCGCCACATCGATAAAGAGCTTGGGATAGAACTGCTGAGGATAGGCACCCGCAGCCAGGAGTCCGGCCTTAGTGACATTGCCCTGGGAGTCGAGGAAATTCAGGCGCTCCAGCTTCGTTTTCTTGTCCGGCGCGCCGCGCATCGCACGAGGTGTCAGTGAGAAAGCACGCTCTATCGTGCGGTCGACCAGGGCCTCGTCAAGATCGCCTGCGACCGCGCCGGGCGCTGCATCGCGATCACTGGGACTCGCCCGTTCATACGATGACAAGGACAGGACCTCGGTCGACGAGAGCGGAACATCTTTATCATCGATGCGTTTGTAGCTGCCACCTTGAGCGCCCCGCTCTATGACATAGCAAGGCTTGCTCGACGGGTCGAGCTCCTCAATCGTGATGACCAGAACCACGGTGCCCTGGAGCTCCACGCGTTCAATGGTGTATTTGGGCGGATTGGCCAGTTTTCCGCGACCGCCGGCATCACCCATGCCCGCTACGAATTGGTTGAGCACCTTCTCGGTCTCAAAGTTCTCAACCGGGACAAAGCCCGCGCGCTCGCTCACGCCGAGCACGATAATTCCGCCAGCGGTATTCGCGAATGCGCTAACCGTTTCCCATACGTCGCGGGAAAGCGTCGTGGCGCTCTCCTTGACCTCGACGTTAAGATCGTCCGAGCCCATGCGCCTTAAAGACTCGAGCAGACCGGTCAGCTCGTTTTCGTTCATCTGCATGTCCTTTCGCTCGGCCCGGCGGAGAATGCCGCGAATAGATTTCCTTCGTCTCTCAGTTATCTCTCGTAATTATCTCTCACCTTTCTGCTATCTCTCATATTAGAGATAAGTGAGAGATGAAAGATAAGATGTCTGCCATCTGTTTCATTTAAACATGTTTTTGCTGGTAAAACAATCAGTATTGAGACAATACCATGATTGCCTGTCTCTTTGCTGATCAGTTATCTCTCATATTTATCTCTCGTCTTTCTGTTATCTCTCGTATTAGTGAGGAATGAGAGATGAGAGATGTGTGAGTGATGCATGGGCGTGGATTTTTGGACGGTCGGAAAATCCCTCAAACAAAAAACGGGGCCGGCCTTACGCCGAGCCCCGTTTTCAAACGGTCAGTTAGTTATCCAACGCGCGAGCATAGCAGTCAACATTACGCCGCCGCGAACACTCCCAAGCCCGTTCCGATGATGCAGATCGCGAAGATGCCAATAATAATCCAAATGGTCTTGACACCCTTTTTGTACAGGGCAACGCAAGCGAACGTTGCCAGCAAGGGCAGCAGACCGGGGAAGATCGAATCGAACAGATCCTGCAGGACAATCTCCGAACCACCCACATCAAAGGTCAAAGCCGTGGACAGTGAGACCTGTGCCGCAATCATGGCGCCGATAACGGTCATTCCGAGAACGCCGGCAGCATGCGTCATGCGAGACATAAGGTTGTTCTCTTCGGACTGCTGCAGGAACTTGGTTCCCAGGTCGTATCCCAGATGGGCGGCGACGATACGCGTTGCAAAGTTAATCACGGAGTAGATGAGCGCGTACACGATGGGGCCGAGCGGGTTGCCCGTCGACGCGATGCCAATACCAATGCCGGCGGCGACCACGCGGAACGTACCCCAGTAGAACGAATCGCCGATGCCGGAAAGCGGTCCCATGAGGCCGACCTTCATGGCGTTAATCGAGGACGTGTCAAAGTTCTTATCGGCAGCCGCCTGCTCTTCCATCGAAACCGTAAGGCCGGCTACAAACGGAAGCACATGAGGCGTGATGTTAAAGAACTCGGTATGGCGATCGAGCGCCGCATAGTAATCGTCGTCGTTGGGATAGATCTTTCGCAGGGGCTTCTGAATGGTGTACATGAAGCCCATTGCCATCATCTTGTCGTACGACTGCGAGCACTGGCTCGTAAACTGGCGAAGGAACATGCTCCGATACATATCGGGAGTCATAATCGCGTCCTTCTTGGCCTCTTTGAGATCGGTGTTCTGGGTAGCCATTAGAAGTCCTCCTCTTCATCCTCGGCAACCGCCTGCGGACCGGCCGAGCCCTCGCGGAAGGCCAGGAGCAGCGCGACGCAGATAGCGGCAGCGGCAACACCGATAACGTCCATCTTGAGGTAGATGACCATAATGAATCCCAGGAACAGCCAGGGAAGAAGCTTGTTGTCGCCCATGGTCCTAATAAGAAGAGCGAAGCCGATGCAGACCATGACGCCGGACGCAACGTTGAGGCCGTCCATCACAAACTGCGGAATAGCGTTAAGCGCATTGTTGATGAGGTCGGCACCAAAGAACAGCGAGCAAAACACCAGCAGTGCAGACGGAATGCCAATCGACAGCGGCACGATGGTCAGATGGTACAGATTCGCCTTGGCAAGATCACGATTTGCCAGAGCGGTCTCAATCTTCTTGCAGGCAAAGGCACCCGGAACGGCGTAGCAGAAGTTGCGCCACACCTGAAGGAAGACGGAGACGGGAAGGGCGAGTGCGACGGCAGTTGCCGTGCCCGTACCCGTAATGACGGCAAACGCGCAGCCAAGCACGCCGGAGGCATAGACCTCGGGAGGAACCGCCGCACCGACCATGATGGCGCCCATGAACATGGACTCCAAAGCAGCGCCGACGATAACGCCCTGCTGGACATCGCCAAGGATCAAGCCAACGAACAGGCTCGTAAACAGCGGACGACCAAGCATCGTAATGCCAAATAATTGCTCGTCCATGGACGCAATAAATGCGACCAGTGCAACTAGAAGATACTGGACAACCATTTCGATCAACCCCAGAAACAGGTCTGCAGGCGAGGCATTCTGCGCAGCTCGCCTGCAGACAACCGCAGCAATTTGAGAGGATTAGTAGTTCATCTGGTGATAGTAACGACGCGTGGTGAGCGGGTGGTTACGGACGTGCTCGAGATGGCAGCTCAGGCGCTCGGTGATGGTGTAGGTGACCATCGGGGAGACGATCTTGCGGAACTCGGGGTCGCTGAACGGCAGCTCGACCTCGGCGGTGTCGAACTTGTTCACGCGGACATGGACGCCCTTCTCGTCGGCGAGCATGTGAGTGAAGTTGTCCACGCGGTCCATGAGCTTACGGGTGTCGTCCTCGCCGTAGAGCATGATGAGGCTCGTGCCCTCCTCGCACAGCTCGATGGTGCCGTGGAAGAACTCGGCGGCGTGAATAGACTTGGTCTTGATCCACTGCATCTCCTCGAGGATGCACATGGCGTAGTCGTAGGCCTCGCCCCAGAGCATGCCGGAGCCGATCACCATGTGGTAGTCGGTGTCCTTGAAGTCCTCGGCCATGGCGGCGCAGCGCTCGTCCTGGGCGTCCTTGGCCTTGATGAGGTACGGGGCGATCTTGCCGAACTCCTCCATGAAGGTGTCGTACTTGGGGAAAGCGCCGGCGTTCTTGAGGAAGCGGGCGACCAGCGTGATCTGGTAGGTGTAGATGGCCTCGCACAGAACGTCGTCCTCGGCGAAGCTGAAGAACTTGTAATCGGCGTACTCGGTGGCCGGGGTGTTGTCGTTGGAGACGTACATCAGCGTGCGGGCGCCCTGCTCCTGGCAGAACTTGGCGGCCTCGATGATCTCGGGGGTGGTGCCGGTACGGGTGGAGAAGACGCAGACCGAGTCCTTGTTGAAGGTCTTGGGCGGGCATGCGAGGAACTCAGCGGCAATCTCGCAGTGGACGTCGACGTCGGCCGTGGTGGTCTCGACCCAATACTTCATCGGGAGCGTGTGGGCCCAGGTGCCGCCGCAGCCGATGAAGAAGATGTTGGAATAACCCTGCTCGCAGACCTTGTCCACGGCAGCCTCAATCTGAGGACGGAGAGCGAGGGCATCGCTCACAACCTTCTCGTAACGAGGCTCATCGAAATTGAACATCCCTTACTCCTAACTCACTTGGATGAACCCTTCATTCATCCCATGACGTTATAATACTTTATATAACTAACTATGCAAGAACTATTTCAGATTTTTTTGATTTTTCTTTAATAAAAAGCCCGCCGATCAAATAATCGACGGGCTAAAGAAAGGAGGACCTAGTTAATAAATGCTAGACAATGGCATGTTTCCAGCTAGAAAACGTCCTTGGCAAGTACCTTTGAGTCATTGGGGACCTGACGGATTTCGATAACCACGCCATCGTTCACAAGCTCTTGGATATGCTCGGCATCGGTTTCGGTCGCAAAGATCGCGGGGGTCGGATGAAGCGTGGTCTCGGGAGACTTTCGAGTTCCGCCCAGATTGATCTCCTTGATGTCTTTGCAACCCTTAGCAAGGCGATAGGCATCCTCGATCGTCTCGACAATGATAAACAGCGAATACTTGTCGGTGACGCCGCTGTTGAGCGCCTCGATAGCAGCGTTTACGTCTTTTATGACGAGCTTCACGCCGTTGGGACGAGCTAGCCTCAATGCGGCTTTTCTCATGTCGTCTTTTGCCACGGCGTCGCTGGCACACAGGATGCAATCGACATCCAGCGCATGTGTCCAAGACATGGCGACCTGGCCGTGAATCAATCGGTAATCAACTCTCGTAAGCTTAATCATCGTAATCATCTCCGCACGTAATAAAGGTAATGACAGGCGTGGCCCTTAGCTAGGGCTCGAACCAGAACTAACTAGAACTCTTCTTCTTCGACATCGGCAAGCATGTCCGCCGCCTCACAAAGCATGATAAACGAACGTGATCCCTCGACCGCAGCTTTGGCCTTGTCCGCATCCAGGGAGTCCAGCTGTGTAGCCATTTCCACCAGCAGCGGCAAGTTCATTCCGGTGATCAACGTAAACGATCCGGCGGTCTGCCTCTGAATGAATTCGTTGTTTACAGAGCCGCCAAAGATGTCAGTCACGACAAACCAAGAGTCGGCAGGGTCCTTCGACTCCATCCAAGCATCGATAAGCGCTGCGACATCCCTCGTGTCGTCATCGACATAGGCGCACAGACACTCGATTCGGTCGTTGGCGCCCATCAGGATCTCGAGAGAGCTCTTCATTACCTTGGGCGAGATAACCATGACTCGCTAGCAATATCTTATTCATAGTTCTCCAATATCAATAAGACGTACTATATTGTCATAACAAAGTATATTAGCAATCTACCCTACGCGGTGTGTCTATTTTCCAAATCCGCGAACGGTAGCAATTGGTCGGTAAATTGACCAATCTATCTCTAATTTACAAATAGAACTTCAGTCGCTCGGTGCAGTACACCTGACGGGAGATGAAAAGCGGCTCGCCGCTTGGAGCATAACGTCTATCGACAAACAGAAGCAGTGGAGAGTCCAGCTCCACGTTAAGGTATGCCGCCTCGAGCTCGCTCGCATAGCAGACCTCGAGCGTACGCGTATTGGGGCCCATCTTGATCCCCTGGCGATCGAGTACCGCCATCAGCGAATCCTCGAGGGATTCATGCTCCAAAAAAGAAAGCGCAGCGGAATAGCTATTGGTTTCCAGCATCGTGGGCTTGTCATCCACAAGGCGTAGACGACGACTACGCAATACCTTTTGGGTATCGTCTACGCCCAGGAACTTCGCGTCTCGCAGGCTTGGGAAGTCCCAGCCCATTGCGAGAACCCTGGTAGACGCCTGTTTTCCCGCAAGCTGGCACGAATGGGTAAAGCTCTCACGGTCGTCCGCGGCATACATCTGTGTGTCCGACGAAACGAACGTGCCCTTGCCGCGGGCCCTCTCAACAAGCCCAGCATCTTCCATTTCTTTAATTGCGGAGCGAACCGTTATTCGGCTCACGCCAAATTGCTCGATGAGCTCCGCCTCGGTCGGAAGCTTATCTCCCGGGCGGTACGTGCCGTTGGCGATCGAATCAGAGAGCGCACGGACAATCTGTTTGTACAGGGGGATAACGCTATTTGCTTCAACCATATCAACCATACCTTTGCAAAGAATCAGCAGCTTATAGATAGATGACTTATATTGTATTAGAACTTTTTAGGAGTCCATATATTTCCTAAATGATTCGGTAAACGGGGTGTTATTTCACTTTAGCGGGGTGCAGCGGCTACCAGCGGCATTCGTTATCAACCTAGCTAGGCTAGTCCACCCACATCGTCTTCAGTTCGCCGCAGAGCCGCGGCCCCATATGGGTATACTCACGAGGATTCGACTCGATTCGCCCCCGTTGGGGCGTCAAAGGAGACTGCATATGCCCACCACCTCAACCGACCCGCGCGCCGCTGCTGCCGCGCTGCTGGTGCCCGGTACCACCTGCCACGGCTTTGCCGTCGAGCGCTGCGAGACCGTGCCCGAGCTCGACTCGGACGCCTACGTGCTGCGCCACACCGCCTCGGGCGCTCGCCTGCTGTACCTGGCGTGCGACGACGAGAACAAGGCCTTTGCCATTGGCTTTAAGACGCCGCCGGCCGATTCCACCGGCGTGTTCCATATTCTTGAGCACTCGGTGCTGTGCGGATCGGCCAAGTTCCCCGTCAAGGAGCCGTTTGTCGACCTGATCAAGAGCTCCATGCAGACGTTCCTCAACGCCATGACCTACCCCGACAAGACCATCTACCCCGTTGCCACCACCAACGAGCAGGATCTGTACAACCTGATGGACGTGTACCTGGACGCGGTGTTCAACCCGGCCATCTACACCAAGCCCACCATTTTTGAGCAGGAGGGCTGGCACTACGAGCTGGACCTGCCGGAGGGCGAGGACCGCGATGACGGTGGCAGCTCCGCAAGCCTGCGCGAGGGCACGCTGCGCTATAACGGCGTGGTGTTCAACGAGATGAAGGGCGCGCTGTCCGACCCCATGAGCGTGCTGGACGACGCCGTCAACGCCGCGCTCTATCCCGACACCGCCTATGCGCACGAGAGTGGCGGCGACCCGCGCGCGATTCCCGCGCTCACCTACGAGCAGTTCCTGGACACGCACGCGCGCCACTACAATCCTTCCAACTCCTACATTACGCTCTACGGCGACCTGGACGTGGACCGCGCGCTGGCCTTTTTGGACGAGCGCTATCTATCGCAGCCGAGTGCCGCGAGCCGCCGCATGGACGCTGCCGTTGCCGCCGGCGAGGACCCGTCCACGCTGGCGCCCAATCCGCTGGGCGTGCAGTCGCCTGTGACCTGCGAGTACAAGCGTATCGAGATGGCCACCACGCCCGAGAACGCCCTGGTGGGCTTGGGCCTGGTGCTGGGCAGTGCGCTCGACCGCAAGCGCACGATCGCGGCGGACATCCTGTTCGAGGCGCTGCTGGGTTCCAACGAGGCACCGGTTAAGAAGACCATTCTGGCAGCGGGCCTGGGCGGCAACGTGGTGAGCTACACCGCTGCCGAGAGCCTGCAGCCCTACGAACTCATCATGCTGCAGAACGCGCAGCCCGGCGTAGCGCGCGAGCTGCGTCGCGTGTTCCAGGACGCCTGCCGCGACCTGTGTGAGCACGGCGTTCCGCGCGAGCGCCTGGAGGCCATCATCAGCAGCAACGAGTACGACCTGCGCCAGCGCGACTACGGTATTGCCGACGGCGTGGCCATTGCGTGCGACGCGCTGAGCACGTGGCTCTACGATGACGACGCTGCGACGCTGGCGCTCAAGTATGGCCCGGTGTACGAGGAGCTGCGCGGCGAGCTGAACGGTAGCTACTTTGAGGACCTGCTGCGCGAGCTCGTGCTGGAGAACGACCACATGGCGTTGGTCGAGCTGGTGCCGGTGGACGCCGCCGAGGGCGCGGAGGGCGCCGAAGCTGCCGAGCTGGCTGCCAAGCGCGACGCCATGACCGATGCCGAGCTGGCGGACGTGGTCGAGCGCACGGCCGTGCTGCGTGCCGCGCAGGAGGCCGAGGACACGCCCGAGGACAAGGCCACGCTGCCGCGCCTGCGTGTATCCGACATTGGCGAGGCGCGCCCCGAGCCGCCGCTCGTTGTGGACACGACTGCGCCCATCCCCTGCCTGCGTCACGGCATCTCCACCAACCGTCTGGCCTACGCCATGCAGTATTTCGACCTGAGCTGCGTCGCATTTGAGGACCTGCCCTACGTGACGCTGCTCTGCCGCCTGCTCAAGCAGCTGCCCACGCGCGAGCATTCGGCCGAGGAACTCGACAACCTGCTCGCCGGCAAGCTGGGCTTTTTGAGCTTTACGACCGAGGTCATGACGCAGCCCGACGTGGACGGCGTGCGCCCCTACCTGCTGGTGAGCGCCGGCGCCCTGTCCGAAAAGATCGACGCGCTGGCGAGCCTGCCGCGCGAGGTATGGTCAAGCACGCTGTTGCTCGATGCCGACGCCGACCGCGTTCGCGACGTGCTCACGCAGATTCGCATTGGGCTTGAGCAGGGCTTTATCAACAACGGACACTCGGCGGCGCTCGGTCGCGCGATGAGCTACAGCTCGCCTTCGGCCGTGGTGCGCGAGCAGCTTTCGGGCGTGGA
>CBCTZJ010000052.1:0-10530 GCA_965151385.1 uncultured Collinsella sp.
CTAGGCATGAAAAAGGCAAGGCATAAACCTTCTGGTCATGCCTTGCCTTTTGAATGACAAATTGTCGCTCTGGGTGGCGCGCAGCGTCGACCGGCCCGCCGTTCGTCAGAACGGCGGAACCTCTAGAGCAAGGTGACGCTAAAGCTACGTTTATCGGTAGCGCCGGGAGCCAAGGTGATGGTGTTGACCTTGTGCTCAAAGACATCGTCCTCGGTGTCCATGGTGGTGTGACCGGTCCAGGGCTCGAGCGCCACAAACGGAGCGTCGTTGGCGGCAGACCACACGCCGATGTACTTAAAGCCCTCAAAGTCGATCTTGACGCCGTGGCCCGACTTGCGGCCGCGCAGCGTGAGCGTGGAGCCCGGGGTATCGGTGAACATGATGGCGTCGTTATCGAAGCTGCGGTGCGTGATGGGCAGCACGTCCGAGTTATCGGGAGCCTTGTAGCTACCCTCGAACGTCATAAGACCGTCGGGCGTGATGACGGGGGCCTCGTTAGTCCAAGCCTCGGTAAACGCCAGCTCGTAATCCTCGAATGCCTCGTCCTCGGCACCGGGAGCCGGTACGTTAAACGCGGGGTGGCCGCCCACCGAGAACGGCAGGTCCACGTCGCCGGTGTTAGTGACGGCAAAGGTCTGCGTGAGGGTGGCGTCGCCGGTCAGGGCATAGGTCATGTTGAGCTTAAAGTGGAACGGGAACGCCTTGAGCGACTCGGGCGTGTCGGTGAGCTCGTAGGTAACGGACGAACCGTCCTCCGACACCTCGACGATCTTGTGCTCGACAATGCGCGCGATGCCGTGGCGCGCCATCTCGCAGGTGCCGGCGGCAGACGTCGCCGTGTTGTTGCGCAGCGATCCCACGATAGGGAACAGGATGGGCGCGTGCTTGCCCCAAAAGGCCGGGTCGCCCTGCCACAGATACTCATTGCCGTTGAGGGCAAGGCTCGTGAGCTGGGCGCCCATGGAATCGATGGCCGCGGTGAGGCCGCCGCGCTTGATGGTAGTGACGGTGGACATGCTACTTCCTCCAAAAGTAAACAACAGTGTCGAGGGTTATTGTCCCACTCTTGGCAGCAGGGCTGAGCGGCAGGCGCAGTTATTGAGCAATAGCATAAAGGTCAAACCCACCCTGCGGCGCGCTATCGACCGTATCGGGTGCTTGCGAATTAAAACTCACCGGGACCATGCGCTTTGAGGCGCGGTAACGCGTGCCGTCGGTGGCGACGGGCGGCTCATCGACCGTGAGCTCGTAGTCGCCGGGCTTGAGCTCGATACCGTCACCTTCGGAATTGACGTATTGGTACTCGTCGATTGCTTGTCCCCTGAGCGTGCGGCCCACGATATGGACGAGCATTTGGCTGTCGCCGCGCGCGGTATCCCACGTCGCGCCGTCCTTAACCTCGACCGACACATGCACCGAGCGCGTGCGGCTGAGCGATTGCTCGACGGACATCTCGACCTTGGCGGCGTCTTGGCGCTGCCGCTCGACATGACCCCAGATGCTGCCGATTGCCGAGCAGGCGATAACGCCGGCCATGAAGGCGATGAGGATGGGGCCGAGCGGAGAACGGCGGCCCGCGTCTTCCTCACGAGCCAGGTCGGGGCGATGCGTTGGCGCAGGCGCCTGAGCACCCTGCGCGGGCACGTCGAGAATGCTGAAAGATGCCGTACTGCCGGGGTCGATGGTGTGGCGCGGCTGCGGGGTCTTGGCCGGCGAGATGGACATGTCGGCTGGCTCACCCAGCGTGGCCGTGGCATCGGCCTTTGCCTCGTCGGCCTCGGCCTGAGCCCAGGCCCGTTCAAAAGTCAGGGGCTCGACGGGGTCGGAGGCGGCGTCCATCTCGACGGCATCGTTACCGGTCTCGTCCTCGTCGCTCGACACGTCACGCGGCGCGGGCTCGTCCCACTCCTCGTCCGGAGCCTCGCCCTCGCTATACCACCATTCAAAGTTATCGATATCCATACGGGGCGCCCCTTAGGCCTCGCAAATAAACACTCGCTAGTCTTATACCCCCAGACGGCACCGAAGCTCACCCGCGCCGGACACGAAAACCGTCACAACATTCGACGTTTTTCCTCGTTTTCGAGATTTTCATCGAATGTTGTGACGGTTTAGGCGGCAGCCACGCCGCGAATGTGACAAAGAGACTGTCCCTTTGTCACATTCTGTTAGAGTTGCAGGGATTGAATCCCGCTTATTCACGCGACATTGGAGTGACAACCTTGACCGCCGCAACCACGCCAAAAAGTAAGTCAACCGCCGCCGCGCTCTCCCCCGCGCGCACCAAGCTCTGCCTGGCGCTGCTCGTGTTGTTAGGCTTTTCGCTCGGCTGTTCGGAGTTCGTGGTCATCGGCATCGAAAGTGACTTGGCGACGGAACTCGGCGTATCGCTTGCCACCGCAGGCCAACTTATTAGCGTGTTCGCACTGATCTACGCTATCGCGACGCCGGTGCTCGCGCTCAGCACGGGGCGCTTCCGTCGTTACCAACTGCTCGTGTGCTATAGCATCGTCTTTGTGCTCGGCAATCTGGTCATGGCGCTGGCACCCAACTTTCAAGTGCTGTTCGCCTCGCGCATCATCTTGGGCTCCGTCTCGGGCGCACTGCTCGCCGTGGGCGTGACGTATATCCCCGAGCTGCTGTCCCCGCAGCAGACCTCACTCGCCATCTCGGTGGTGTACGGCGCGTTTTCCGTGGCAATGGTCTTTGTCACTTCGATCGGCAAGTTTGTGGCCGACACGCTCGACTGGCACGTGGCCATGTACGGCACGCTGACCTTTGCCGTTCTGATCTGCGGAGCGCTCGTGATGTTTATGCCGCGCGCTGGGCAAACCGACGAGCCCGCCACCTTTCGCGAGCAGGCGGGTCTGCTACGCGAGCCGAGCATCGTCACCGGCATGCTCATCTTTTTGTTTGGCGTGGGGTCGGTCTACGTTTTCTATGGCTACGTGACGCCTTATCTTGAGCAGGTGCTGGGCATGGGCACGGTCGAAGCCAGTACCACGCTCATGGCCTACGGCGTGTTCTGCCTGATCTCGAACATCCTGGGCGGATGGATCGATGCGCGCTTTGGCATGAAGGCGCTGCTTGTGACGTTCGTGCTGCAGGCTGCGGCGTTACTCGGGCTGTTTGCTGTGGGCGGCACCATGCCGCTCGCGCTGGCCTTTGTCTTTAGCTTGGCGCTGCTCATGTACTTGTTCTCGGTCTCGTGCATCACACACTTTATGGATGTGGCGCGCAGCCGCCATCCCAAGTCGATGGTACTCGCAAGTTCGGTTGAGCCCATGGCGTTTAACGTCGGCATCTCGTTTGGCACCGCAGTGGGCGGCGCCGTGGTAAGCAGCATTGGCATTGCGCACGTAGGCGCAGTGGGTGCCGCGTTCTCGCTTGTGGCCTGGGTGCTTACGCTGGTGACGATTAAATTGGCTCACTGGGAGCGCAGGCGGGCAAGGGCGCAGGCGTAGATGCGATACTCGAGCTCGATGATGGCGATCGAAAGGAAACCGCATATGCAACGTGTACTGTTTATCTGTAACGGCAACATCTGCCGCTCATCGCAATCGCAAACAACGCGGGAAGCCTGCCGCTGCTTATCTGCGCCATCCTGATCACGCTGCTTGCCATCTGCGCGTACCGCACCATGACGGTGGCCATCGTGGCTGACATCACGCCGCGCCCACTGCGCACCAAGGCCGAGGCCGAGTAGGGCGGGTGCCCGCGCCCTTGCTGCCGGCGGTCGCGGCTCCGGACAGCGTACATAAAGATGAGCCAGACCCCCGAATCCGCCCGATTTGGGGGTCTTTCTCGTCAAAATGTACGCTAAATCCATGAGGGTATATAATGGAACGCTCTGCTCGAATGCACGAAGGAAGGGGTGATGATGTCTGGTCACGAGAAGCGCGTCTTGTCGCTTGACGGCCTGCGAGGGCTCGCGGCGCTGATAGTGTTCCTGTATCACGTCGACATCATGGTCAAGCCGTTTGGCGCGGGGGGTCCGAGCCTCTTCCCTGGCGGCGCGTCGGTTATGGTGTTCTTTATCCTGTCCGGCATAGTGCTGTCTCTTGTTCCCTTTAAGCACATGGGAAACGGCGGGTACGACTGGCTTGGCTATTACCCAAGAAGGGTCGTCCGCCTTTGCGTGCCGCTGTTTGCGGCGATTGCGCTGGCCCTTCCTGCGGGCTACGTGGCCTGGCGCCTGGGGTCCACGTCGCGCTCCGCGCTTGCCGTCGCCTACGACGCGGGCCTTCCCACTGCGGTTCATGACATCCTCATGCAGTTCGACGTGCTGTTCAACGTGTCCGATGGCGTCAACAACCTCTTTGGCGCGCAGCTCGTCCGCGTTGACTCTCCCGTCTGGTCCATGAGCTGGGAGCTCTGGTTTAGCCTGACGCTTCCGCTGGCCATCTGGTGCATATCAAGGATTCGCCGGACGGGTCTGGCGGTTGTTGCGACCTTTATTGCGGTGCTTGTCTCGTACTGGACGGGCTACTTTCCGCTGCGCCTTTGCCTGATGTTCTGGCTTGGCGTCATGGTGGCCCGGCAATTCGACAAAATCAAGGCCGTCAAGCTTTCAATGCTGGCTGAGCTGGCGATGCTTGTGGCCTCCGTTGGTGTTATCGAGCTCTCGCTCGTGTGGCATCCCGGCGGGGTCCTCGAGGCGTTGGAGTTCACCGCCATGAACGCGGCCTGCCTGGTGGTGGTTGTCGTCGCGATCGCCGACGGGTTCACGCGCCGTGCGCTCTCTGCGGCCCCCATGGTCTTTTTGGGAAAGGTGTCGTACAGCCTCTACCTTACCCACGCCATTGTCATCGGTGCGCTCGCTGCCCTGCTGCCCAGGCTCGGGATTGTCGACCCGCTCGCGATTGCCGCGGTCTCGCTGTCCGCAAGCATGCTCGTCTCCGTTGCGTTCTGGCGCATAATCGAGGTTCCCAGCATGAACCTGTCGCGCTCGTTGGCATCGTCAGAGCCTAGGAACGCCGTTCGATAATGCGTCGTACTTGGCTTCGTTTGGAGAGAGCTGGTCATGAATAGCCCCAAGCCCGTCCACCGCGTTCTCTTTGTCTGCCATGGGAACATCTGCCCCAGGAGCTAGAACGCCTGACAAATGAGGGCTTATTGACAGCTTGAAAGATTCCGTACTCCAGTTTTACACCACGGGGAGTTTCGCAAACGATAGAGGGGCCGAGAGATGGAATTCTCGGCCCCTCTCTTCATCAAATGGCGCTGTTAATGAGTTCTCATCTTCTACGGAATCCATCGACCATTCGGCCCGTCTTCAGCCGCAAGGGCTCTGTCCAGTTCACCAAAATGACCGGTGATAGAATAATACCTGTTAATCGTCGTTGACGACATGATGAAGCCACCTAAGGTACCAGCATGAAGCACGCTTACATAGAATACGACTCATCGCGAATCAATGAAGACTGGTTCGAGCAGGTTGTCGTCGAACACCTCGTCGACAACCTCGGATACGAGCATCTTTATGGGCCGGACGTCCGCCGCTCCTCAGATGACTACCGCGATGTGTTCCTGCCCGACGTATTGCCCGACGCTTTGGCGCGAATTAACAAGGAGCTCCCCTCCGCTGCAATCGATGAGGCCATCCTCAAGATTTTGAACGTCGAGGGTGGCACATTGGAGCAGCGCAACGAGACCTTCAACGACTACCTCCAGTCGGGCGTCGAGGTGCGCTACTTCGACGGCGAGCAAGACCGGGATGAGATCGTTCGTCTGCTTGACTTCGACGACCCTGGCAACAACGACTTCCATGTTGTAAACCAGTGGACGTTCGTCGAGTACTCCGAGAAGCGTCCTGACGTCATCGTGTTCGTCAACGGCATGCCACTCGTCATGTTCGAACTCAAGTCACCATCGCGCGAGGAGACGGATGCGTCTGACGCCTACAAGCAGCTCCGTCAGTACATGCGCCAGATCCCCGGCATGTTCGTCCCCAACGTCTTCTGCGTCATGAGTGACATGTCCGAGACACGGGTGGGCACCATCACGGCGGACGAGGACCGCTTCGTGGCCTGGAAATCCGTGGACGGGGATTACTCCGAGACCAAGGCCGCGACGTGGAAGACGATGCTCGACGGCATGCTTCCCAAGGAGCGACTGCTCGACATAGTCCGCAACTTCGTGTGCTTCAACGACTCCAACGACAGGATTGTCAAGATCCTCGCCGCCTACCACCAGTACTTCGGCGTGCGCAAGGCCATCGAGCGGGCCACGAAGGCCGTCGAGGGCGACGGTAAGATCGGCGTGTTCTGGCACACACAGGGTTCCGGCAAGTCCCTCTCCATGGTCTTCTTCGCACACCTGCTCCAGAGCAGACTCGACAGTCCGACCATCGTGGTCATCACGGACCGCAACGACCTCGACGACCAGCTCTACGGCCAGTTCGGGCGCTGCTCCGCGTTCCTCCGCCAGACACCGGTCCAGGCGGAGAGCCGCAAGGATCTCAAGGACCTGCTTGAGGGGCGCGAGGCGAACGGCATCATCTTCACCACTATGCAGAAGTTTACCGACGGCGATGAGCCCCTGTGCGATCGCAGCAACGTCGTCGTAATGGTCGACGAGGCCCATCGCGGCCAGTACGGCCTCACCGAGAGGATGGACGCCTCCGGCAAGGTCAGCGTGGGCGCTGCCCGCGTGGTACGCAAGGCGCTTCCCAACGCCTCCTACATCGGGTTCACCGGCACACCCATCGCGCTGGAGGACCGTAACACCAGAGAGATATTCGGCGACTACATCGACGTCTATGACATGACCCAGTCGGTCGAGGACGAGTCGACGAAGCCCGTCTACTACGAGAGCCGCGTGGTGGCGCTCCACCTCGACGAGAACGCGCTCGGGCGCATCGATGACGCGTACCGCGAGTTCGCCGACCAAGCCGACGAGGCGACCGTGCAAAAGTCCAAGCACGACCTGGGCGGGCTGGACGCCATCTTCGATACTCCGGAGACCATCGATGCTCTGTGCAGAGACATCGTCGAGCACTACGAGGAGAACCGCGCCGACGTGCTGGCAGGCAAGGCGCTCATCGTGGCGTACAGCCGCCCGATCGCGATGAAGATCTACAAGCGAATCATGGAGCTGCGCCCCGGCTGGAAGGACAAGGTCGGCGTCGTGATGACGATGTCCAACCAGGATCCCGAGGAGTGGTTCGAGGTCTGCGGCGGTTCCAAGCACAAGAAGGACATGGAGCAACGCTTCAAGAACGATGACGACCCGCTCAAGATCGCCATCGTCGTGGACATGTGGCTCACCGGCTTCGATGTGCCGAGTCTGTCCACCATGTACGTCTTCAAGCCCATGAAGGGCTACAACCTCATGCAGGCCATAGCTCGTGTGAACCGCGTCTGCCGGGGCAAGGAGGGCGGCCTGGTCGTCGACTACATCGGCATCGCCCGCGCCCTCAAACAGGCCATGAAGGACTACACCAACCGCGACCAATCAAACTACGGCAACATGGACGTCGCTGCGACGGCATACCCCAAGTTCCTGGAGAAGCTCGACGTGTGCCGCGACCTCATGTACGGCTTCGACTACCGCAAGCTCATCTTCACAGACAAGAAGGCCGAGCTCGCGAGCGCCATCGCGGAGGGCGTCGACTGGCTGCTCGAACCCAAGCGGCAGGACGACGCAGAGGAGTTCCTCAAGCAGTGCCAGCTCATGAACCAGGCCCTCAGCCTGTGCAAGAGCTTGGTCTCGCACGAGGACCAGCACGAGGCGGCGTACCTCTCGGTCCTGCGCGTCCAGGTGCTGAGGCTCACGGGGCGCAAGTCCGGTGGTTCTGGAGGCATGACCTACGCGGAGTTCAACAAGCAGGTGACCGAGATCCTGCAGCAGACCGTCCATGCGGACGGGGTTCTCAACCTCTTCGACAACCAGGACGTCGAGATCTCCCTCTTCGATGAGACGTTCCTCGCCGAGGTTGCCAGCATGAAGGAGAAGAACGTCGCCGTCGAAAGCCTGAAGCGCCTCATCAAGGAGCGCGTGCGGGGCTACCAGCGCACGAGTGTGGTCAAGGCCCAGAAGTTCAGCGACATGCTCCAGGGCACGCTCAACTCCTACCTCAACGGCATGCTCACCAACGCCGAGGTCATCGAAGAACTCGTCAAGATGGCCAAGGACATGATGCGGGACAGGACCGATGCGGAGAGGCTCGGTCTGAACGACGAGGAGATGGCCTTCTACGACGCCATAACCAAGCCCGAGGCGGTCAAGGACTTCTACGACAACGACCAGCTCGTGTCCATCACGCGGGAGCTCACCGAGACCCTGCAGAGGAGCGCCACGATAGACTGGCAGAAGAAGGAGAGCGCCCGTGCGGGCATGCGACGCGCGATCAAGCGCCTCCTACGCAAGTACAAGTATCCTCCCGAGGGCGTCGACGACGCCATGGAGACGGTCATGGAGCAGTGCGAGCTCTGGGCCGACACGAAGATCTACGAATAGGAGCCGGAAATGGCACGTAAGAAGAAGGACAACACCGCCGAGATTGGCTTCGAGCAGCAGATCTGGAGTGCCGCCGACAAGCTGCGCGGCAACATCGATGCCTCCGAGTACAAGAACGTCGTGCTCGGGCTCATCTTCCTCAAGTACATCTCCGACAAGTTCGACCAACGCCACCAGGAGCTTGTCGACGAGGGAGAGGGCTTCGAGGAGGATCGCGACGAGTACACGGCGGAGAACATCTTCTTCGTGCCGGAGAGCGCCCGCTGGAAGACCATCGCCGCCGCCGCGCACACCCCCGAGGTGGGCAAGGTCATCGACGAGGCCATGCGCCAGATCGAGGCGGAGAACGACAAGCTCAAGAACATCCTCCCCAAGAACTTCGCCCGCCAGGAGCTGGACAAGCGCCGCCTGGGCGAAGTCGTGGACCTCTTCACCAACGTGCAGATGGCGGAGAAGGGCGACACGCGCGACATCCTGGGGCGCACCTACGAGTACTGCCTCTCCAAGTTCGCGGAGGCGGAGGGCAAGAACGCGGGCGAGTTCTACACGCCCGCCTGCATCGTGAGGACGCTCGTCGAGGTCATCGAGCCCTACCATGGGCGCGTCTACGATCCCTGCTGCGGCTCGGGCGGCATGTTCGTTCAGTCGGCGGAGTTCGTGAAGCGCCACCAGGGCAACATCGACGACCTGTCGATCTACGGCCAGGAGAGCAACCCCACCACGTGGAAGATGGCGACCATGAACCTCGCCATCAGGGGCATCGATGCGGACCTGGGCAAGCAGAACGCCGATACGTTCTTCAACGACCTGCACCGCACGGAGAAGTTCGACTTCATTCTCGCCAACCCGCCCTTCAACCTCTCCGACTGGGGCGGCGACAAGCTCAAGGAGGACCCGCGCTGGGAGTACGGCGTCCCGCCCGAGGGCAACGCGAACTTCGCTTGGGTCCAGCACATGGTGCACCACCTCAACCGCAGCGGTCGCATGGGCATGGTGCTCGCCAACGGCTCGCTCTCCAGCCAGACGAACAACGAGGGTGAGATCAGGGCACGACTCATCGAGGCAGACCTGATCGAGGGCATCATCGCCATGCCCGATAAGCTCTTCTACAGCACGGGCATCCCGGTGAGCCTGTGGATCATCACCAAGGAGAAGGCCCAGCCCGGAAAGACCCTGTTCATCGACGCCCGCAACATGGGCACCATGGTGTCACGTAAGCTCCGCGAGTTCACCGAGGAGGACATCGCCAAGGTCGCCGGGGCGTTCGACGCGTTCCGCGAGGGAACGCTCGAAGAGGAGAAGGGCTTCTCCGTCATTGCCTCCATCGAGGACATCAAGGAACAGGACTACATCATCACGCCCGGTCGCTACGTTGGCATCCCCGACGTCGAGGACGACGGCGAGCCCTTCGAGGAGAAGATGGCGAGGCTGACCGGTGAGATCGCCAGGTGCTTCGAGGAGTCCAACCGCCTGCAGGAGCAGATCAAGAAGAACTTGGAGGCGATTGGGTATGGGATGTAGTTACGTGCAGCTCAATGACGTTATCAAGGATATTGCTGCAGGCCCCTTTGGCTCGAACCTAAAGGTTTCTTGCTTTACATCGACGGGCTTTCCTGTTATCGATGGCGCAAATCTTAAAGGCTTCAAAGTGAGCGATAACTTAACGAAGTTTGTAACAGAGGATAAGGCGCGGTCTCTTTCGAGGTCCATTGCTAAACGCGGTGATGTTGTTGTGACAATAAGTGGGACACTCGGGCAAATTGCTTATGTCCCTGAGGATTCTGCCTACAAAGAATATCTGTGCTCTCAACGACAATTTAGAGTATCTTTCGATACCTCACGAGTTTATGTCCCGTATTTGGTTTTTTACTTTCACACACGCCAGGGTCAGGCACAAATCCTCTCCTTTGCTAATCAAACTGGAGTTCCAGCCCTGTCTCAGCCAACAAAAAACTTTAGAAAGCTATACATTCCACTCCCAAGCATCCAAAGGCAGAGGCAGATAGCTCACGTTATTGAAACAATCAATAGTGCAATTGAACTTAATGATCGCACAAATGATTATTTGGC
>CBCTZJ010000053.1:0-9880 GCA_965151385.1 uncultured Collinsella sp.
AGCCGCCATTGGGAATGTAGAAGGGGGAGGCCTCGCGGCCTCCCCCTTTTTTGCGCTTATAGGGCCATCACTCCACTGTCGCTGTGTTTTTGACCCTCGTTTGTTGCATCTTCTGCGAACGGGCTACAATGTCATAGTCTGTGCAGCATGGAGGTGATTATGGCCGAAGCCGGAATCGGCGTTGATATCGTCGAGATTTCCCGAATGAATTCAATCCTTGAGAAGACGCCCGCGTTTGCTCGGCGCGTGTTTACCGATGAAGAGCGTTCGTATTGCGATGCCTCGTCTCGTCCTGCCGCGCATTATGCCAGTCGTTTTGCTTCTCGCGAGGCGGTACTTAAGGCGCTTGGTACGGGTTTTAGCCAGGGCGTTGGCCGTAAAGACGTTTCCGTAACGCGCGATAAGCTCGGCAAGCCAAAAGCGCTGCTTTCGGGTCGCGCTCTTGAAATCGCCCAGGAATTGGGCGTTGTCGAGGTTGCTCTTTCTATTACTCTGACGGGTGACTTGGCTGTTGCTAATGCCATTGCGATCACCGAGGATGCTCGACCTAAACCCAAGGAAGAAAAGGTGAGCACGAAGGAGCGCGTTGCTCAGACATTTAAAGAGGCTCGTTCTGTCTTAGACGAGCTCGAACAGCTGCAACAATCTGCTTTGTCGGAACATCTGGATGATGATCCGCAAGATGCGCTAGGAGCATAGATGAAACCGGTTTTGAGTACCGAGGAAGTCGTTCGCCTCGAAGATATTATCGAGCGTGAGGGTACCTCGAAGGCCGAACTCATGGAGTTGGCGGGCGAATTTGCTGCCAACGAGATTTTAAAGCTCAACCCCGATCGCGTTCTTGTATTGGTCGGTTTTGGCAACAATGGCGGAGATGGCTGGGTTGCCGCTGACATTCTGACGCATAAGGGCGTTGATGTAGATATCGTCTCTCCGGTTGAGCCGGATGAGATCCCTGCCGCTCTCGCTCGTCATGTCGCCCGTCGTACTGCTGGTCGCGACGTGCATGTGTGTGTCGGCCCCTCTCGTGATGAGCTGGAGGTGCTGATTGATAAGGCTGATGTTGTAGTCGATGCCATTTTTGGTACCGGTTTTCATGGTGATCTTCGTGCGCCGTTTTCAATCTGGATCCCCACGGTCAATGAAAATGCCGATTGCGTTGTCTCCATCGATGTTCCTTCGGGCCTGAATGCCGAGACGGGTGTGGTGGATGACGACTGCATTCGTGCCGAGCGTACGGTGACGATGATTGCTCCCAAGATCGGCTTATACAGCGCTGACGGTCCCGAATATGCAGGCGATCTGGTCTGCGGCGGTCTGTATGACCGCCTTGATGAGGTTATTGACGATGTCGACCATGCTGCCGAGATCGTGGAACCCGGTGACCTTGTGGACTATTTTGCTCCGCTGCCTACGAATATCGATAAGTACTCGCGCGGCTCGGTGCTCATTGTTGCCGGATCGGCGCAGTATCCTGGTGCGGCCATTATGGCTGCCAAGTCCGCTGCCCGCGCAGGCGCCGGCTATGTGGCAGTCGCGACTCCGGATGCGTGTGCCAACCTTATCCGCATGGCGCTCCCCTCGATTCCGGTCTTTGCTATTCCATCTGATTCCCGCGGTTCTTTTGGTGCCGCTGCGCGCATGACGGTATGTGAGATTGCCAAGAAATATAGCTGCGTGCTGTGTGGTCCCGGCATGACGACATCTGCCGGTGCCATGCAGGTGGTTTCGGGTCTGCTTGAGCTCGACGTATCGCTTATCTTGGATGCCGATGCTCTCAACTGCCTTGCCAAGATTGCAATCGATGGCATCGACAGTAATCCCGAGATGTATCGTCGTGAGCAGCCGCTCGTTATGACGCCGCATTATCGTGAGCTTTCGCGTCTCGTCGCCGGTGATGAGGTCAATGACCTTGGAACCGCGATTGCCGCCGCGCAAAAGGTTGTCTGGGCCGCCGGTTCCGATAACCTCGTTGTTATCGCCAAGGGCCCGACGACGGCCATTTGCGGTGTTGAGCGCGTGCTGCTGCCGCTCTCTGGCCCGGCGTCGTTGGCGACCGCTGGCTCGGGTGACGTCCTTGCGGGTATTCTGGCCGGCACGCTAGCCACCATGCGCGATGAGATGGACCGCTGGGAGCTGCTGTACTCGTATGCCGTCGCGCTTCATAGCTATGCCGGTTTTGCCGCGGCGACGGAGTTTGGCGAGAAGAGCGTTATCGCGACCGATCTTATCGACTTGATCGGTCCCGCCATGGAGTTGGCGGCAAAGGATGCGCTCGATGATCTGGGAATCACGGACGAAGGGTCGGATGACTAATTATGAATAAAGCCGATTTGACGCGTTGGTCCTGGGTCGAGATCGACCGCGGGGCGCTTCGCCGCAACACGAGGGCCTATAAGAATTTGCTGAATCCGCGTCAGCGCCTGTGCTGCGTGGTTAAAGCCGACGCTTATGGTCATGGAGCTGTTGAGTGCGCCAAGATTATGTATTCGGCCGGCGCCGACATGTTTGCCGTGGCGACGGTTAACGAGGGCGTTGAGCTCCGACAGGGCGGGATTACGAAACCCGTCCTTATCCTAAGCGAGCCGCCTATCGAGGCCATTCCGACGTTGCTCGAGTTCGATATCATGCCCTCGGTCTATACGTCCGACTTTGCTCTTGCGTATGGCGAATGTGCCGTCGCGGCGGGCAAGGTGGGCAAGTATCATCTCGCCATCGAGACGGGCATGAACCGCATCGGCGTACATTACACGCAGGTGCTCGACTTTGTCCGCGGTATTGATTTCCATCGCGGTATTCAGTGCGACGGCGTATTTACGCACTTCGCCACGGCCGATGAACCTTCGGGCTGGGACTACAAGCTGCAGTGCCAGCGCTTTACCGAGGCCGTTCAGGCCATTAAGGATGCGGGTTTTGAGTGCGGTATCGTGCATTGCGCCAACACGCCGTCCTCGATGCTCGACCCCTCGATGCATTTTGATATGATTCGCGCCGGCGTTGGCTTGTATGGCATGCAGCCGTGCGAGCTGAGTAGCCGTGTGATGCAGCTCGATCCCGTTATGAGCGTTCATGCGCGCGTGACGCGCGTGGCGCACCCTGCGATGGGCGAGGGCGTGGGCTACGGTTTTACCTACCGCGTACCGCGTACGCGCGTTCAGATCTGCACGCTGCCGATCGGTTATGCCGACGGCCTATCGCGTACGCTTTCCAATCGTATGGATGTGCTGTATCGCGGCGAGCGCGTGCGTCAGGTTGGCAATATCTGCATGGATCAGTTTATGGTCGCCATTCAGTCCAACCCGGCACACGAGATTCCCGAGGCCGAGTATGGTGACGAGATGATTATTGTCGGCCGCGATGGCGATGCCGAGATCACTATGGACGAGATGGCCCGACTGCGCGGAACGATTAACTACGAGGTCGCCTGCGGCTTTGGCATGCGTCTCGACAAGGTCTACGTGTAGGAGCCGCTATGGGCGTCATGCACATTCCCGGCCATACCCATCAGGCGCCACGTGAGGTCGCACTCGAGGAGATTGAGGCTGTTTTAGGCGACTGCCATCTCTGCCAGCTCTATCAGTCGCGCCATAACATCGTGTTTGGCGTGGGAAACCCCCACGCTCGCGTCATGTTTATTGGTGAAGCACCGGGTCGCAACGAGGATTTGCAGGGCGAACCTTTTGTGGGGGCGGCGGGTGAAGACCTCAACGGCATTTTGTCCCTGGCAGGTCTTAAGCGCGAGGACGTCTATATCGCCAACGTGCTTAAGTGCCGCCCGCCGGGAAACCGCAATCCGCGTCCCGAGGAAGTGCTGGCTTGCTCACCGTTTTTGCGCGAGCAGATTCGAAGCATCTGGCCCGATATCATCGTGACGCTCGGTAACCCCGCAACGCACTTTGTGCTCAAGACCGAGATCGGCATTACCAAGCTGCGCGGCAGGTTCCATCAGATGGGCCACTTTGTGGTGATGCCGACGTTTCATCCTGCGGCGGCGCTGCGCAATCCGGCGTGGCAGGAGTTGCTGGAGGAAGACTTTAAGATGCTGGGCGACTATCTGGAGCGGCACCCCGCGCCGGAGACCGCCTCGGAATAATAATAAGGAGCGTATATGTCCCTGGAGCGCCTGGGGGTAGGTACCTATAGAACGGCCCGTACTGCCGATACGGAGCATTTTGGCGAGCTGGTCGCACCGTGTCTAGAAGATGGCGATGTGCTGATCTTGACCGGCGGCCTCGGGGTGGGCAAAACCCACTTTACCAAGGGCGTTTCGCGCGCTCTGGGCGATGAGCATATGGTCACAAGCCCTACGTTCGCACTCATGGCCGTTCATGACCAAGGGCGTATTCCGCTGTTCCATTTTGATCTGTACCGCCTGGAGCATGCCTACGAGCTTGAGGATACGGGCATTTTTGACGTGCTGGGCTATGAGGGTGTTTGCCTGCTGGAATGGGGCGAGCAGTTTCAGGATGAACTGACAGATGAGTATCTTTCGGTGACGCTTAAGCGCGATGAGGACGACAGCGACGTGCGAACGATAACGCTCGAGGCACACGGCGAGCGCGCGATTGAGCTTTCCCATTTGATAGATAAGGCTGTACAAGATGAGCTTGCATAACGACAACGCGCTGGTGGTGGCGCTCGACACATCGACCGACATGCTTGCCTGCGCGGCAAGCTGGATTGACGTGCAGACAGGCGAGGCAAAGCTGGTAAGTGGGGACCATCTGTGTCGCCGCCATGCCAACGTGGAGCTCGTGAATACTGTTGATGACCTACTGAAGCAGGCCGGCCTGGATCGCAGCGATGTCGGCTGTTATGTGGTCGGTCGCGGTCCCGGCTCGTTTACGGGCGTGCGTATCGGCATCTCCACCGCAAAGGGTCTGGCGCACGGTGCCAATGTGCCGTTGCTGGGCGTGTCGACGCTCGATGCTTGCGCCTGGACGGCATGGAAGGCCGGCGTGCGCGGCAAGCTTGGTGTTCTTGCCGATGCCATGCGCGGCGAGGTGTACCCGGCGCTCTATGTGCTGGGGGATGAGGGCCCCGAGCGTCTGTTTGAGCGCGAGCGCGTGGTCAAGGCCGCCGTGGCGCTTGATGAGTGGCGCCAGACCGCGGACTGGGATCAGGTTCAGCTGACTGGTGACGGTCTCGTGCGTTATGGCAAACTGCTGGGCGAGGATGAGACGGCGCGCTGCGTGGAGCGAGACCTGTGGTGGCCCTCGGGCGAGGGCCTGCTGATGGCGCACGCCGCAGGCGATGGCGATCCGGCTCGCGTCTTGCCGATCTATACGCGCCTTTCGGACGCCGAGGAAAACGAGCGCAAGCGTCTGGGCCTTGCCGAGAGCGCGCAGAGTGAGGTGACAGGTGTTGCCGACGAGCTTGCCGGACGTCATCTGCAATTCCGCCCCATGGGCGCGGCGGATGCCGAGGGCGCGAGCGCACTGGAGACCGCCTGCTTTGAAGGCGCCGGACACGAGGCGTGGACGCCGGGCATGTTCCTGTCCGAGCTGGGCGAGGACGTTGCCGCGCCGCGTAGCTGGTGGGTGGCGCACGACGACGGCCGTCTGCTGGGTCTTGCCGGCGGTATGGTCGTCGACGGGGACGTGCAGATTATGGACGTTGCCGTCGATCCGGCGCATCGCCGCGAGGGCATCGCCCGCAAGCTTCTGTCGCACGTGAGCTATGACGCGCAGATGCTCGGCTGCACCACGGCTTCGCTTGAGGTTGAGGACGGCAATGAGGCCGCAATTGCGCTCTATGCCGCTCTGGGCTTTACCGAGGCGGGTCGTCGCCGTGGCTATTACGGTGCCGGCAAGGATGCCATCGTCATGACGGCGCCGCTGCCCCTGGTGCTTCCTCTCGACAATGCCTCGCCCGAGCCGACGGCTGCCGAACAGCGTGTATGGCCGCTGCCCGCGCCCGAACGCACCGCTGAGGAGCGTGCCGAAATCGAGCGCCGCCGCCTGGTGCTTGCCATCGAGAGCTCCTGCGACGAGACAGCCGTGGCAATTATCGATGCGGACGGCAAGATGCTGGCCAACCAGGTGTCGACGCAGATTGATTTTCATGCCCGCTTTGGCGGCGTGGTACCCGAGATTGCCTCGCGCAAGCACGTTGAGGTCATCGTGAGCGTCGTGGACGCGGCACTCGAGGACGCCGCAGCGTCGCTGGGCCTTACGGGCGGAGCCATTGCGCCAAGTGAGCTTGCCGCCGTGGGCGTGACGCAAGGTCCGGGCCTGGTGGGTGCCTTGGTGGTGGGTGTCGCCTTTGCCAAGGGCTTTGCGTATGCTGCCGGCAAACCGCTGGTGTGCGTCAATCATCTGGAGGGTCACCTGTTTGCCAACCTGTTGGCGCAGCCCGACCTCAAGCCGCCGTTTATCTTTACGCTTGTTTCGGGCGGGCACACCATGCTCGTGCACGTAAGGGCATGGGGCGACTACGAGGTGCTTGGCGAGACGCTTGACGACGCCGTGGGCGAAGCCTTCGACAAGGTGGCAAAGGCACTGGGCCTTGGCTATCCCGGAGGCCCCATCATCTCCAAGCTTGCCGAGACGGGCAACCCTAAGGCGATTGATTTCCCCCGCGCGCTGAACAGCAGGGGCGACTACCGCTTCTCGCTTTCGGGCCTCAAGACGGCGGTGACGCTCTACATCGAGCAGGAGACCAAGGCCGGGCGCACGATTCATCTGCCCGATTTGGCGGCTTCGTTTGAGGCGGCGGTCTTTGACGTGCAGTACAAGAAGGCCAAAAACGCCCTGCACGCTACCGGGTGCAAGGAGTATTGCATCGGCGGTGGCGTTTCGGCCAATCCGCATCTGCGCGAGATGATGATCAAGAAGCTCGGTCGTCAGGGGATCCGCGTAACGGTGCCGCCCTTGTCTGCCTGCACCGATAACGCCGCCATGATCGCGGAGGTCGCTCGCCGTAAATTCGACCGAGGTGAAATCTCGCCGTTCGACGTCGACGCCGATCCAAACATGACGCTGTAGTCGTACGGGTGCGGTCCCCGACCGGAGGGGCCGGATATAAGGTTTCCTGCTCTACAGTCCTGCGCAAGACGAAGGCCACATTAAGTGGCCTTCTTTGCGTGCGGAACTCGCGATAAACCTTATATCCGGCCCCTCCGGTCGGGGACCTTTCTGTATCGATATAGCTTCTGAGCTGGTTCGGTGTCGACAACGTCCGGCAAGGTTAGTCAACCTGCGTCGAATTTCCGGCGTGCTTTGGCTGAAAGAAAAAGATGGCATGCGGAGCTTTGCTCCGCATTTGGGATGGAAGCCCCTGAGAGCCGCGGGAGCCGGGCGGCGCATGTGAACTTTATCGCGAGTTCCGCACGCAAAGGAAAGCACTTAATGTGCTTTCCGTCTTGCGCAGGACTGTAGAGCAGGAAAGTTCACATGCGCCGCCCGGCTCCCGCGGCTCTCAGGGGCAACTCTCATGCAAAAACTTTTGTCGGGTAAAGTCCGAGGTCAGTGGTGTTTTATACCGAGAAATTCAAAAAAGTGGAAAATTCATTACATATTTGCGTTGACTTTAGGTAACTAAAGTTTCATACTCCTTTTCAACCACTGGGGGATGTGAACACGCACGGATCGTTCACATCATGATTGAAGAGGATTTCTTAGACATGTTCACGCATCAGCTAAACATTATCAGCGTAGTAATTATCTGATGCGGGTTAGCACATACAGCTAGCCCGTACGATAACGGGCGGCTGATGAAGATGAGGGCCGTCGAGCGCAACCGACGGCCCTCATTTTTTATGTCTGGGAAGTTCTTTTTAGAGGAGGAAATGTAATGAACGGAGTTTTGCTCATGGTTGTGGCCGCGGCGGTGCTCGCCTGCGGCTATCTGGGCTATGGCCGATGGCTGGCCAACAAGTGGGGCGTTGACAAAGAGGCCCTCACGCCGGCCAAGCGCATGAAAGACGGCAACAGCTTCTCGCCCGTCTCCGCCTTCACCGCGTTCTCGCACCAGTTCAGCTCGATCTGCGGTGCTGGCCCTGTTACGGGTACGATCGTCGCCATGGCCTTCGGCTGGCTTCCCGTCGTGCTCTGGGTCCTCGTCGGTGGCATCTTCTTTGGCGCCGTCCACGACTTTGGCGCCCTGTACGCCTCGATGAAGAACAACGGCAAGTCCCTGGCCCAGCTCATCGAGAAGTACATCGGCAAGACCGGCCGTCGCCTGTTCCTGCTGTTCTGCTGGCTGTTCTGCATCATCGTCATCGCCGCTTTCACCGACATGGTCTGCAAGACGTTCATGTTCACCCCGGCCGTTGACGCTTCTGGTGCTGCTACCGGTGCCATCGACTTCACCAAGTCCTATGCCGCCGGCTGCGCTGGCACCATCTCCATCCTGTTCACCTTCGTCGCCATGGCCTTTGGTTGGGCCCAGAAGAAGTTCAACCTCACCGGCGCTGCCGAGTTCGTCACCGGCGTGGTACTCATGGTCCTCATGTTCGCCGTCGGCATGCAGTTCCCGGTCTACCTGGACAAGTTCCAGTGGTTCGCCGTCGTCATGGTCTACCTGGTCTTTGCTGGCGCCATGCCCATCCAGATGCTCAAGACCCCTCGCGACTACCTCACTTCCATCATGATGATCGTCATGATCGTCTGCGCTGTCCTCGGTATCGTCGTCCTGGGCGCTAACGGCCAGGCTACCATCACCGCTCCGGTCTTCACCGGCTTTAGCAATGCCTCGGGCATGATGTTCCCGGTCCTGTTTGTCTCCGTTGCCTGCGGTGCTCTCTCCGGTTTCCACAGCCTCGTTTCTTCTGGTACCTCCTCCAAGCAGGTCGAGAAGGAGCAGGACGCCGTCAAGGTCGGTTACGGCGCCATGATCGTCGAGTCCTTCGTCGGCATCCTTGCCATCATCGTCGCCGGCATCATGTTCTCCGACATGAACACCGCCGGTACCGGCGCCCTTAACGCCGGCGTCGCTTCCACCCCGTTCCAGATCTTCGCAGCTGGCATTTCCCGCGGTATGCAGGCCTTCGGCGTTGACGGCACGCTCGCAACCGTCTTCATGACCATGAACGTTTCCGCTCTGGCCCTGACCTCGCTCGATGCCGTCGCCCGCATCGCTCGCACCTCGTTCTCCGAGTTCTTTGCCCAGACCAACGACGCCCTGGCCATCGAGTCCAAGGCCGGCTACATGAAGGTCCTCGGTAACCCCTGGTTCGCCACGGTCGTTACCCTGCTTCCTGGCCTCGCCCTCGCCTTTGGCGGCTATGCCAACATCTGGCCGCTCTTTGGTGCTTCTAACCAGCTGCTCGGCGGTATGACCATGATCACCCTCGCCGTGTTCTGCAAGTGCACCGGCCGCAAGGGTTGGATGCTCTACGTGCCCGTTGTCTTCCTGCTCTGTTGCACCTTCACCTCGCTGGTCCAGAGCGCCATGGGCTGCATGACCGCCGTCCAGGCCTACGGCTTCTTCGGCACCATCCCGGCTACCGCCACCACGGCTGCCGTTTCCGTCGCCGCCACCAAGGGCCTGCAGCTCGTCTTCGCCGTCCTGCTGATGGTCCTGGGCCTCATCGTTGCCGTCAACTGCCTCAAGGAGTTCTTCGGCAAGGAGGCCGGTTCCATGCCCGACGAGGAGCCCGAGTGGTCCGAGATGGGCAAGGCCGAGTATGGCCGCGCTGCTGCCGCCGAGGCTCCCACCGACGCCGAGGCTGCCAAGGCCTAGTCAACTTGATGAGCTAACCGTTCCATCCATATGACTCGGAAAGACCGGGTCCGCAACGACGCGGGCTCGGTCTTTTTTCTTGCGGGAACGGGTGATGCAAAGGCGTCCTCGCAGATGTTTTGCGTGGATAGGCTCGCGCGATGTACCATATAGACGTATATGTGTACATATGAAAGGGGCCCCGTGGCCAAGACGG
>CBCTZJ010000054.1:0-9507 GCA_965151385.1 uncultured Collinsella sp.
GCTCTGGCGGGTTTGCAGCGTCGAGCCGTTACGCGGTTCGTAGAACCGCGTAACTAACAAATGAGCATGGCATCGCCAAAGCTGAAGAAGCGATAACGTTCTTCGATAGCGGCGGCGTAGGCATCCATGATCTGGTCGCGGGAGGCAAGCGCGCTCACGAGCATCATGAGCGTGGAACGCGGCACGTGGAAGTTGGTGATCAGTGCGTCGACCACGTGATAGGTCGAGCCAGGCATGAGGTAGAGCTGCGTTGTCGCGTTCTCGCGTACCACGATGTCACCGCGGCCGAGCGTGTCGGCGCCATCCTCGCGGCCTTCAAAATAGCGCGCCGTCACGGCCGGATCGGACACCGGCGCGTCTGCGTCAAACGCGCTTTCGAGCGAGCGCACCGCGGTGGTGCCGACGGCGATCACGCGATGTCCCTCGGCCTTCGCCTTATGCACGGCGTCGACAACTTCCTGCGACACGTGGTAGCGCTCGGTGTGCATCACATGCTGCGTGGGATCGTCCTCCTCCACCAGACGGAAGGTATCGATGCCCACCTCGAGCTCGACGGCGGCAAACTTCGCACCCTTGGCCTCGATAGCGGCCATAAGCTCGGGGGTAAAGTGCAGGCCCGCCGTGGGAGCGGCAGCCGAGTGCTCTTCCTTCATGGCGTAGACGGTCTGGTACTTCTCGGGATCGCCCTCGTAATCGGTAATGTAGGGCGGCAGCGGCACGTGGCCGGCAGCATGGATGGCCTCGTCGAGCGTGCGCGGCTCGCCGGCGGCATTGCAACCGGCCGGCTCAAAGCGCACCAGACGGCCACCGCGGCTATCGGTGACAAAGTCGATGACCTCGGCCGTCAGCACCACGGGCGCGCCCTCGGGCGCATGGGCGCCACCGGCGCGATACTCAATCTGAGCACCGGGCTTCAGACGCTTACCCGGCTTGACCAGGCACTCCCAAACATGGCCCAGCGGATCCACGTCCTCGCGGCGCTTGAGCAGCAGCGTCTCGACCACGCCACCCGAGCCGGCTTTGCGACCGATCAGGCGGGCCGGCATCACGCGCGTCTTGTTGATGACGAGCACATCGCCCGGCTCGATATAGTCGATGATATCGCGGAAGATACGGTGCTCAACGGTACCGCCGTGCTCCAGCGGCGTTCCCGCCTGGGAGCCCTTGCGATCCACCACCAGCAGACGGCAGGAGTCACGCGGCTCGGCAGGCGCCTGGGCGATCAGTTCCTCAGGAAGGTTGTAGTCAAAATCATCGGTACGCATAGACACGTCGGATTCTCCTTATATAGCTAAAGTCCGCTCTACATCCTAGCAGGCTGACGTCCCAAATGAACTACTTTTTGGCGGCTTTGCGCTCGTCGCGGATGCGGGCTCGATCCATGGCCGCCTCGACGGCCGAGAACCGGCAGCCGCAGTAATTCTGTCGATACATGCCAAGCTCGCGCGAACGACGCGTGGCCTCGGGGTAATACGGGCGAAAATCGCGAATGACCGGGGTGAGCCCATGTGCCGCCGCCAAGCGCTCAAGCACGTCATTGCAGGTTTCGAACAACTGATACGGCGAGACGGCGAGCGTCGTGCCCACAAACTCAAACCCACGCTCCTGAGCCACACGGCATGCCTCGGCCAGACGCAAGGCATAGCACGCGCGACAGCGACGGGGTCGATCGGCGCCCAGCGGGGCCACGCCGACCTCCCAGCGCTCACGGTCCTCCCCCGCCTCGATGAGCTCGATGTCGCCATCGGCACACCACCGGCGCAGCTCGTCCAAACGCCGCTGCCATTCATCACGCGGTTGAATATTGGGGTTTGTCCAGCAGATTGTGGGCTCAAACCCTTCCTCGCGCAGCAGGCGAACCGGCTCCAGCGAGCACGGCGCGCAGCAAGCATGCAGCAGCAACGGCTTCATGGACATCTCCTCTCCCACAATGATTTTTTAATCCCCGTCCCAGAAAAATCATCCCAAAAGACTACCTTGCGAAAAAGCGGACGCCAAAGGACGTGTCCTCGCAGGCGACAATGCGGCGGTCGCGCAGGATGGTCCGCACGTAATACCAGTCGCCCACACAGCCCGACAAATGCAAGCCGGCCGCCAGGTAGCACATCAGCGGATAGCCCGAAAACGCAAACCCCAGGGCAAACGCCGCCGTCACAACAACCGTCGGCGCCAGGCAAACTGCCACGTACCGCCGGCGCGAATAGACCACGCCCTCGGCGCAGGCATAGATCATCGCCGTCTCGCGATTCGCCCCAAAGGTCACCTTCGCGCCCGCAGGCGCCAGAAGCTTAAATAACACACCGTGCACCAGCTCGTGCACGGCAAATGACGCCGCCGAAACCGCAGCCAAGCCGACTATCCAGCCCAAAACCGCCGTCCAGCCGCCCGCGTCCGCCACATCCAAGTCTGCGGGCCCGCCCAGCAGCATAAACACCGGCACCAGGCACACGGCAAACACCACAAGCACGGCCATCCCCCACACAAAGCAGGCGTGCAGAAATTCCTCGTCCTCAAACGCATGTATGTTGGAAATCTCATTCATAGCATCTTAGGATAGCGCCCCTGCCACGTACCCGTCCGCATGTGCGATAATGTCGAACGATATGCACGAATTGACCACCGCGTCGTCAGGCCTTGCGCCCGGCCGCGCCATCACCATATGCGAAGGAGTCCCATGGCATCCAAATACTCCATGAACGACCGTCCCAGCTGGCCTCGCCGCGCCATCGTTACCGCCGGCGAGCCCTACGGCAACAAGGGCCTTCACTTTGGCCACGTTGGTGGCGTCTTTGTCCCGGCCGACTTCTTCGCCCGCTTCCTGCGCGACCGTCTGGGCCGCGAAAATGTCATCTTCACCTCGGGCACCGACTGCTATGGCTCGCCCATCATGGAGAGCTACCGCAAGCTCAAGGAGAACGAAGGCTACGACAAGTCCATCGGCGAGTACGTCGAGTCCAATCACTCCCGCCAGGCCGCGACCCTCAACAACTACGACATCAGCTGCGATATCTACGGCGGCTCGGGCCTTGAGCCGGCTGCGCAGATTCACAACGAAGTGACCGCCGAGATTATCGAGCGCCTGCACGAGCAGGGCACCATCTCCAAGCGCTCCACGCTGCAGTTCTACGACGCCAAGGCCGGCACGTTCCTCAACGGCCGTCAGGTGATCGGCCGCTGCCCCATTCAGGGCTGCAAGTCCGAGAAGGCGTACGCGGACGAGTGCGACCTGGGTCACCAGTTTGAGCCCGAGGAGCTCATCGCGCCCAAGAGCCAGCTCACCGGCGAGGTGCCCGAGCTGCGCCCGGTCGACAACCTCTACTTCGACCTGCCGGCCTACCTCGACTTTATGAAGACCTACACCGCCAAGCTCGCCCAGAACCCGCAGGTTCGCTCCGTGGTCTCCAAGACCATGGAAGAGTGGCTGCTGCCGGCTCAGCTCTACATTCAGAACAAGTTCCGCGAGGCCTTCGACGCCGTCGAGGACCAGCTCCCCGAGCACACCGTGCTGGAACCCGAGGGCAACAAGAGCAGCTTTACCGTCACCTTCCCCAGCTGGAAGGAGCGCGACGACGCCCACGCGGTGCTCGCCAACGGCGGTGTGCGCTTCCGCAGCGGCAAGGCGCTCGTGCCCTTCCGCATCACCGGTAACATCGACTGGGGCGTTCCGGTGCCCGAGGTCGACGGCGTGAACGACGTCACCTGCTGGTGCTGGCCCGAGAGCCTGTGGGCGCCCATCAGCTATACGCGCACCGTGCTCGCACGCGATGCCAAGGCCGCCGGCGTAACTGAGGGTGTCGCCGCCCAGGACGCCGCCCTCATGGGCGAGGCCGACGCCGATTCCACGCAGGTCCCCGCGCCCACCTATCAGCACAGCTCACTCGACTGGCGCGACTGGTGGTGCTCGGACGACGCGCAGATCTACCAGTTCATCGGTCAGGACAACATCTACTTCTACTGCATCGCGCAGACCGCCATGTGGGAGGCCCTGGGCTGGGACCTTACGCAGAGCACCGTCAGCGCTTGCTACCACCTGCTCTACATGGGCAAAAAGGCCAGCTCGTCCTCGCAGACGCCTCCCCCGCCGGCAGACGACCTGCTCAACCACTACACCTGCGAGCAGATGCGCGCGCATTGGCTGTCGCTCGGCCTGTCCGAGAAGCCGGTGAGCTTTAGCCCCAAGGCATATGACACGCGTGTGACCGGCAAGGACAAGGACGGCAACGAGGTGCGCGCCTGCGACGACAAGCGCGTCATCGATCCGGCCCTTAAGGAGAGCGCCCTTTTGACCGGCGTGTTCAACCGCCTGGCCCGCAGCTGCTTCTACGGCGTCGCCGTCAAGGAGGGCGACGAGAGCCCGTACCGCAACGGCTGCATTCCGGCCGGCGCAGCCTCTGCCGCCGTGGTCGAGGCTGCCGAGCAGGCCGCCCTTGCCTTTGAACAGGCCATGTACAAGTTCGAGACGCACCGCGCGCTCGCCGTGTGCGACGACTACCTGCGCGCCGCCAACAAGCGTTGGAGCGATGCCTCCAAGGCCGCCAACAAGCTCGAGGGCGAGCCGGCCAACGCCGCCATGAAGCAGGCCCTGGTCGATGCCTTTACCGAGCTGCGCGTGGCGACCGTTCTGATGCACGGCATCGTCCCGGCCGGCTGCGAGCTCATCTGCGAGTACTTCGACGTCGACCCGGTCGCCTTCTTTAGCTGGGACAACATCTTTGCCTCCACGGACGAGTTTGTGGAAAGCCTGGGTGAGAAGCCCGGCGAGCACCGCGTGAAGCCGCTGCCCCCGCGCTTCGACTTCTTTAGCAAGCACGAGAGCCAGTACTAAAGCACGCCAGCAGCAGCAGCGTACCCGGAAAGTAGTCAAATTGGGACGGGAAGGAAAGACGGATGTCCAAGCCGCGTCGTCGTAAGCAGAAAAAGCAGGTTAAGCCCGAGCTCAAGCTTAGGCAGTTTGCCGCTACCGAGCTTTCCGACCAGCTTGCCGCCCAACACTCCGCCGCCGACCTGCCGCGCTTTATGGTCGACACGGTTGCTGGCGCCTATACGCCTGCCGATGCCGAGCTCGTGATCGAAGGCTTTGGCGCCGCGGCCACACGCCCGGTCACGCTGCGCGCCAACACGCTCAAGGCGACCGCCGAGGACATCGCTGCGGCGCTCGATGCCGCCGGCATCGCCCACAACCCCGTTGCCTGGTACCCAGAAGCCTTTATCCTGCCCGAGGCCCAGGTTTCCGATCTGTGGGATCTCGACATCTACCGCGACGGCAAGATCTACTTGCAAAGTCTGTCGTCCATGATGCCTCCTTTGGTGCTGGGCGCGCAGGCCGGCGAGGATATCTTGGACATGTGCGCGGCCCCCGGCGGCAAGACGACGCAGATCGCCGCCCTCACCCAGGGCCAGGCGCACCTCACCGCCTGCGAGATGAGCATTCCCCGCGCCGAAAAGCTCGAGGCCAACTTGGGCCGCCAGGGCGCCAAAAACGTGCCCGTCATGCGTATTGACGCGCGCGAGCTTGACGAGTTCTTCCGCTTTGACCGTATCCTGCTCGACGCCCCCTGTACCGGTACGGGCACCGTCATCAGCGGCAACGAGAAAAGTCTGCGCGGCCTCACCGAGCAGCTGCTCGTCAAGTGCGCCCGCTCGCAGCGAGCACTTCTGGACCGCGCCATGGGGGCCCTCAAACCGGGCGGCACGCTGGTCTATTCGACCTGTTCGATCTTGCCGCAGGAAAACGAGGACGCCCTGCAAGAGGCCCTCGACAAGCATATGGACTGCGAGCTCATCCCCCTCGACGGCACGCCAAGCGAAAGCGAAGCGCGTCGCACACAGGATACCGGCGACAAGCCGCATATCGAGTGCAACGCCCTTACCGAAGCCATTGCCGCGGGTCACGTCTCGGCCATTGCCAACGGCATGCCAGGCACGCTGACCATTCCGCCCAGTCGCGACTTTGAGGGCTTCTATATCGCCCTGGTCCGAAAACGCAGCTAGCGCACGGATTCAAAACTCAACAAGCTATCGCCGTGCGCGCCTGTCCTGCTGGTCCTTATGCCGCGCAAGCGCTTCACGCTCCTTGCGCTCGGCCTTTTTGCCCTTAATGGCCGTGACCGCAAAGTAGATGACCGCGGCGGCAGCGATTGCGCCCACGCATAGGCCAATCGAGCCTAACATTGCCGAAAATTCCATACCGCGTCACCTCTCTTTTGCATACGGGACATTCAAGATAGCACCTCGATTCCCGCCACCACAGCTCCTTCACGTTCGCCGGTCCTTCAGTCTAACGGATGGCGCGGCGGGGAAAAATCAACTCGTCAAACGATTTAGCACTCGCAACGCCGGTCGTACACTGCCGACCGCAGAACATAGAAACGGACCGCCATGGATTCTCTCAACGATTTAAACGAGCGCGTCGACGCCTTTGTCGGCACCAGCTCCTTCGATACGCCTGCCGCGACGAACGACCAAGCCCCCATCGATGTTCCCGCCGAGGTTCACGAGGACATCGTCGCCTCGGTCGACTTCTCCGAGGTAGAGCTTGCAGACGAATTTACCGAGCCCCAGGTGGCCGTAACTCCCAACGGCCTTTTGCCCATGGAGCCGCTGCCCATCGACGGGCGCCTGCGCAAGGCGGCCCTCCGCATGCCCGATGAGATCGAGGAGGCCAGCGGCTTTACGCTCTTTGGCCGCCGCATCAAATCGCTCATCTACACCACCGACGTGGCGGTCATCCGCAACTCCAATGCCGACGCTGTGTTTGCCGTCTACCCCTTCACGCCGCAGCCCGCCATTACGCAGGCGCTGCTGACTGTTGCCGAGTGCCCGGTCTTTGTGGGCGTTGGCGGCGGCACCACCACCGGTAAGCGTTCCGTGCAGATGGCGGCCGTATCCGAGATGCAGGGCGCGGCGGGCTGCGTGGTCAACTCCCCCGCTACCGCCGAGATGGTCGAGCACATCACCAACATCGCCGATATCCCCGTCATCGCCACGGTCGTTCGCTGCGACGACGATGCGCATGCCAAGGTGCGCGCCGGAGCCAAGATCCTCAACATCGCGGCCGGCAAGAACACGCCGCAGGTCCTGCGTGAACTGCGCGAGCACTATCCCAACCTGCCGCTCATCGCACCGGGCGGCAAAACGCCCGAGAGCATCCGTGAGACCATCGCCGCCGGCGCCAACGCCATCATCTGGACGCCGCCATCGGCCCAGCAACTGCAGACCGACATGATGCAGCGCTATCGCAAGATGAAGGAAGACGCCACACCTGTCATCTCGCACGACGATGTGCCCATTATCGACCAGGTCGCCGCCGCCGAGGTTAGCCAGGTCGAGAACATGAATCCCGATGTGCCGATCCCCGACGAAGTCATCGAACGCGTCGCTTCGATCCACGATCATATCGAGGAACGTCGCGCCAACCGCGGACTCAAGCCCTCGCTGCACGGCTTCTTCTTCCGCGGAAAGAAACGCTAGTCGCAACAGCAAGGCCCGCCCCGCAAACAACGGGACGGGCCTTTTTCTGTTATCGAATGTCAGGAGAACTGGCGTAGCCGTTAAAACCGTCAGCCAGCCCACAAACGTTAGTCCACGCGCTTGTCACCCATAAAGAAGACGGCCACCGTGCCGGGGCCGGTATGCGAGCCAATCAGAGCACCGATGCTATTGATCTCAATCTTGCCTTTGAGCTGCGGAACCTGTTCCTCTATCAGTGCTGCAACGGCCTCGGCGTCCTCGCGGCACGCCGAGTGCGACATGATGCACTTGCCCGAATAGTTCGCGCCGTCCTGCACATGCGCCATCACGGTCTTGGCCATCTCGGAGATCGCGCGCTTCTTGGTGCGAATCTTCTCGCGTGGCGCCAGCTCACCTTCGCAATCGACCGTCATAAGCGGGCAAATCTTGAGCGCCGTGCCGATGATCGCGCTCGCGGCCGAAATGCGACCGCCGCGCAGGTAGCTCGACAAATCGGTCGAGAAGAACCAGTGGTGCAGGTTGAGTTTATGCTCCTCAATCCAAGCGGCCGTCTCGTCGAGCGAAGCGCCGCTATCGCGAACGTCGGCGGCACATTCCGCCAGCAGGCCAAAGCCCGAAGACGCCGCCAGCGAGTCGATGACGCGTACCTTGCCGCCCTGGGGATAGCGATCCGCAAGCATCTGCGCCGCAACGCAGGCCGATCCATACGTGCCCGAAATACCCGACGACAACGCCAGGTGCAGCACGTCTTTACCCTCGGCAACAAACGGCTCCCAAAACTCCTCGTACTCACCCACGCTCACCTGAGACGTCTTGGGCATGGCGCCCGCGGCAATCTGGGCAAAAAACTCGTCCGGCGCAATCGACTGATACAGATCGTCCGTATAGACAACATCGTCGATCTCGTAATGAAAACACACGACAGAAATATTGCGCGACGCAAAGAACTCACGGGTTCGATCGGCGGCGGATTCACAGGTCAGGACAAAATCACTCATATGAGGCTCCTTACTCATTGCTGCGTAAATTATTGCACAGCAAGCGTGAATACGGTACAAATGTCCACTATTTACCAAATTGAACCAAAGATAGTGAACATCTTTACCGTCATCATCTCTATCGATCCCGGAGGCATGCGTCTGCAAAAACGACCCTGCGTCTCCACTCAACCGCCATATCTACCTCAACTAAATCGATTTACCAAACCGTTCGGCCAACAATTCGACCTCCCATCCCCATTCGAAACAAAAGCGGCGCATACTGATAAACGTTTGACGCTGTTTGTCAGTTTTACCAACCACATCGGAAGGTGCTTCATGGTCGCATTCGATCGCAATCCGCAAGACTTCAAGTATCTGCGCCTGCTGTCGAGACAGTTCCCCACCGAGCAATCCGCATTCACCGAGATCATCAACCTCTCGGCCATCCTCAACCTACCCAAGGGCACCGAGCATTTTATGAGCGATGTGCATGGCGAGTACGAAGCCTTTATGCACATCCTCAACAACTGCTCGGGCGTCGTACGCGAGCATGTCGACGAGATCTTTGGCGACACGCTCTCCTTTGACGAAAAGGGCGAGCTGTGCACGCTCATCTACTATCCGCGCGAGAAGATCGATCTTGTCCGCAGCCGGCGCGAGGACTCGCCCACCTGGTACAAGACCATGCTCGACCAGCTCATTGTGGTTGCCCGCTCGCTTTCGAGTCGCTACACCCGCTCCAAGGTGCGTAAGGCCATCCCGCGTGATTACGCCTACATCATCGACGAGTTGCTGCACACGCATCCGGATGAGAACAACTACCGCGTGCGGTATCACGAGCGCATTATCGAATCCATTCTGGAGACCGCCAGCGCCGACGACTTTATCGAGTCGCTTGCCTCGCTCATCAAGCGCCTCGCCGTCGACCACCTGCACTTGGTGGGCGACATCTTCGACCGTGGCGGCGGTGCGGCCAAGATTATGGACCGCCTGCTCACCTATCATTCGCTCGATATTCAGTGGGGTAACCACGATCTGCTGTGGATGGGCGCTGCGG
>CBCTZJ010000055.1:0-7905 GCA_965151385.1 uncultured Collinsella sp.
TTTCCCGATGTCCAAGAAATGGGAGGCAGTTCACTGTCCCCTTTGTGGTGGTTTTGGGCTTGGCCTAGAGCGTGTGGCCGTAGGCGTTGGCGGCCTTGATGGCGGCGGCGAACTTTTCGTCGGTGAAAGGCTCGGGGTTTCCCTGCTTCCATTCGTTGGTGGCATGCGCGTGCTCGCATAGGGCAGGGATGTCGGCCTCGGAAAGCCCGACCTGCTCAAGCGTCACGGGCAGCCCCATCTGCTTGTTAAAGGCAGCGTAGCGCTCAAGGTTCTCGGTATCGCCCGTATAGGCAAACAGCACGAGCACCCCCAGGCTCACGACCTCGCCGTGTAGGTAGGAGCTCTCACGCGGAATGCTGCAGGTGGCGTTGTAGAACGCATGCGCCACGCTCGAGTTGTAGTAGTAATCGTTTTGGTTGGTCAGGTTCGAGACATAACCCGTGTTGACCACGATGTCGAGCGCGATCTGCTTGACGGCTTCGGTCGACTGGTCCTGGCGCACGTCCTCAAGACCCTGCACACCATAGGTAAACAGCGGCTCGGAGCAGGTGTGGGCGAGTGCCAGGCCAAGGCCTGCCGTGTGCTCCAAGTTGCCGGCGCTCGTGGCGTACTCGACCTCGGGCTGCTTGGACAGGGCATCGCCTACACCGGCCCAGAAGTACTCCGCCGGCGCCTCGGCGATGATCTTGGGGTTGATGAAGATGTGCGCGGGGCGGTTGGGGTACGAATAGCCCTCGAGCGAGCCGTCGTCGTTGTAGACAACGGCAATGGCGGTAGCGGCGGAGCAGTTGGAGCAGATCGTCGGCACGGTAAAGACGATCTTCTTGAGCTCGATGGCCGCCGTTTTGACGGTATCGAGCGCCTTGCCACCGCCGCAGGCGATGAGCACGTCGGCTTCCTGGCAGGCGGGGGAGTTTACGACCTTGGCTATATTGGCACGCGTACTGTTGGTACCGTAGACGCGCGTCTCCAGAATCTCGACGTCGGTACCTGCTAGTGCAGCTTCGATGCCGGGAAGTGCTGCGGCCAGTGCCCGCTTGCCACCGATGATCGCGACCTTGGTCGCTCCGTATTCGGCCAGCGCGCCGGGCAGCTCGTCAAAGCAATCCTCGCCGACGGTATAGTCGCTCATTCCAATCGTGCGCATAGCAACCTTCTTTCGTTCGATAGAGTGCTTTCAGGTATTTTGCTCCTAGAGATGGGCTGTAATAGCGAGAAATTTCGAACGTATAAAACCAGTGTTGAGGGTTTTTCGACGGCGCGGAACGTGCTAGCATACAGCGCATAAGCGTTGATGGGGACGAGTAGTCGGCCGTCCGCATGCTACAGAGAGCGGGGAGCGCTGAGAACCCGTGCATGCGACCGATGAAAATCACCCCGGAGCTGCGGTCCCAACGGATATGCCGCACAGGCACGTCTTAGTAGATATCGCCGAGATGGTCGTCGATACAGGCCAGCCGAGTAACGGATGCGAGCGCGCGGATACGCGGGCGAGGGCATCTAAGCTGGGTGGTTAAGCGAAGAGCTTTTGCGGGCGTACAGTCCGTTTTTGTGGCGCTTCGTCCCAGCTTGCAGGGACGGGCGCCTTTTTGGTGCCTAACGGGCGTGCGCGCCCACGACATGAAAGGGGTACCGTGGCAAACGAGTACAAGCAGACGATGAATCTGCCCAAGACCGGTTTTCCCATGCGTGCCGGTCTTTCCAAGTCCGAGCCCAAGCGACTCAAGGACTGGCAGGACAACAAGGTCTACGAGCAGGTTCTGAAGAAGAACGAGGGTCACAAGAAGTTCGTGCTGCACGACGGCCCTCCGTACGCCAACGGCCCGATCCACATCGGCCACGCCATGAACAAGATCTCCAAGGACATGATCAACCGTTACTGGATGATGCAGGGCTATGAGGTTCCCTATGTCCCCGGTTGGGACTGTCATGGTCAGCCGATCGAGCATAAGGTCGAGGAGAAGCTCGGCACCGAGAAGTTCAACCAGACCCCCACGGCCAAGATCCGTGAGCTCTGCAACGAGTTCGCTGTCGAGAACATCGAGCTCCAGAAGGCCGGCTTCCGTCGCCTGGGCGTGCTCGGCGACTGGGATAACCCCTATCTGACGCTCTATCACCAGCACGATGCCGCCGACATCGAGGTCTTCAAGGCCATGTTCGATAAGGGCATGATCTATCGCGGTCACAAGCCGGTTCACTGGTGCAAGCACTGCCACACCGCGCTGGCCGAGGCCGAGATCGAGTACTCCGACGAGACGAGCCCCTCCATCTTCGTGCGCTTTGAGATGACCTCCAAGCCCGCCGGCCTCGAGAACTTCGACGGCCCGGTCGACTTTATCATCTGGACGACCACGCCGTGGACCATCCCCTCTGACCAGGCCGTTTCCCTTAAGCCCGGCGCCGCCTATGTCGCCGTTGAGCACGATGGCCGTGCCGAGGTCATGCTCGAGGACCTGGCTCCCAAGTGCTGCGAGGAGTTTGGCTGGGAGTACACCCCGGTTATGGTCGACGGCAAGCCCTATGTGGTTCCCGCCGAGACCTTCCACCACATCCACTACAAGCAGCCGATCTTTGACGGTGTTGAGGGCGTGGCGCTGCTGGCCGATTACGTCGGTGTCGACGACGGTACCGGTATCGTCCACAACTCGCCCGGCCACGGCGTCGACGACTACTTCGCCTGCCTCAAGGAGGGCATCACCGACATCTGCATGCCGGTCGATGACGACGGCAAGTTCTACACCGGCGAGGAGTTTGGCACCGGTGGTCCCTTCAGCGGTATGGATACCGATGAGGCCAACCCGCATATCATCGAGTTCCTGCGCGAGCGCGGCACCCTGGTTCTCGAGAAGAAGATCACGCACAGCTATCCGCACTGTTGGCGCTGCAAGCACCCGGTGCTCTTCCGTGCTACTGACCAGTGGTTTGTCTCGATGGACAAGACCGGTTTGCGCGAGCAGGCTGGCAAAGAGGTCCGCGAGAACGTCAAGTGGTATCCGGCCCACGCGGCCAACCGCATCGGTGCCATGGTCGAGCAGCGTCCCGACTGGTGCATCAGCCGTCAGCGCAACTGGGGCGTACCTATCCCCAGCTACACCTGCGCCGACTGCGGCGAGAAGGTCATGAACGATGCCACGCTCGACGCCGTCATCAAGCTCTTCCACGAGAAGGGCTCCGACGCCTGGTTCACCGACGCTCCCGAGAGCTACCTGGGCGAGGCCTGCGTCTGCCCCAAGTGCGGCGGCCATCACCTCAAGGCCGATAAGGACATCCTCGACGTGTGGTGGGATTCCGGCGTCTCCTGGAAGGCCGTCTGCGAGTATCGCCCCGAGCTTGAGTACCCGGCTGACGTGTATCTCGAAGGCTCCGACCAGCACCGCGGTTGGTTCCAGAGTTCGCTGCTCACCTCTGTGGGCGCCAACGGCCATGCTCCGTACAAGGCGGTCGTCTCGCAGGGCTTCACGCTCGACGGTCAGGGCCGCAAGATGTCCAAGTCGCTCGGCAACGTCATCGACCCCAACAAGGTCTGCGACGAGATGGGCGCCGACATCATCCGCCTGTGGGTTGCCTCGGTCGACACCAGCTCTGACGTTTCCATCGACCACGAGATTCTCGCTCGTACGTCCGATGCCTACCGCCGTTTCCGCAACACGCTGCGCTTCCTGCTTTCCGAGCTCGAGGGCCAGTTTGAGCCCGAGACCGACGGCGTCGCCTTTGCCGATCTGCTGCCGCTCGACAAGCTCATGGTTGCCCGCCTGACCCAGGTCCAGGCCGAGGTCGACGATGCCTACGCCAGCTACGAGTTCCCGCGCGCCTACCGTGCGCTTTACGACTTTGTGGTTACCGAGCTCTCCAACGTGTACCTCGACGCCCTGAAGGACCGTCTGTACTGCGAGAAGCCCGGCTCTCTCGAGCGCCGCAGCGCTCAGACCGTGCTCGCCGAGCTCTTCTCGATGCTCATGCGCGATCTGCAGCCGATCTTGTCCTACACCGTCGACGAGGCCATGGCCTATGCGCCCGCCGGCTGCGTCGATCACCAGAAGTACGCCGCGCTGCTCGATTGGTACAAGTCACCTATCACGGTCGACGAGGCCAATGAGTTTGAGGGCGTGCTCGAGGCTTCGCTCGAGCTCCGTAGCGCCGTGACCAAGGCCCTCGAGGATGCCCGTTCTGCCGGCACTTTCACCAAGAGCCAGCAGGTTCGCGTCAAGGCAGTCGTTCCCGCCGAGATGTATGCGCTGTTGACCGGCGACAAAGCCGTCGACCTGGCCGAGTTCTACATCGTCTCCGATGTTGAGCTGACCCAGGGCGAGGAGCTTTCCGTTGCTATTGAGGCTGCCGAGGGCGAGTGCTGCGACCGTTGCTGGAACTATCGCACCACCGTCGGCGAGTACAACGGCCACGCTCACATCTGTAAGCGCTGCGCTGATGCGCTGTAGGTTACGGCGTTCGTAGAACGCCGTAACCTACCGACGCTGCAAACGCCCCTAAGCGGCAATCTGACGTTCAATCGTCGGTCGCGTACCAAAGTACGCTTCCCTCCTCTTTCACGTCACCTTGCTCGCTTAGGGACGTTTTCGCTGTTGGCGACGGTAATGCGGCGTTTCTATGGACCTAGTCGTTGGGGACGTTCTTAAACGACTCGTCAAACAAGACCGTCCCCAACGACTACCTGTGTCATATTCAAGCGGCATTCTGTTTTTCGGAATGTCGCTTTCGTTTTATGCTGATTATTTCGCTGGCGTTGGTGAATATGCTGCGTGTTTGGCGTTTGTCACTATAAGATGGTTACTTGCGTTAAACGGAATTCGATTGTTTTGAGGGTAGGGGATTTCTTTGGGTCGTGGTGCGGATATGACGCCGCCTTTGCGTTGGCGGTTGGGTGTTGCTGGTGGGGTGGCGCTCGTTGTGTTGCTCGTTGACCAGCTGACCAAGCTTGCGGTTCGTGCCGTGGGCGATGCTCTGCATGTGACCGTTATCCCCGGCGTGATCGATTTTCTGTTTGTCCGCAATATCGGCGCTGCCTTTAGCATGGGCGAGGGGCATGGCGTTGCGTTCGCCGTGCTGGCGCTTGCGGTTATCGTCGCCATTGCCGTGTACTTGCTCCGTGCGCCTCAGCTCGCTCGTCTTGAGGTTGTGGGCATGGCCATGGTTGCGGGCGGCGCCATCGGCAATGCGATCGATCGCCTTGCCTTTGGCTTCGTGACCGATTTTATTGCCACTACGTTCATCGACTTTCCTGTCTTTAACGTGGCCGATATCGGCATTACGGTCGGTGTCGTGCTCGCCCTCTTCGGCTACATGTTCTTGAGCCCCGCGGCCCGTGAGGTCGATGCGACCGCCGAGCTTAACGCCCGTGAGGAGGCCCGCGCCAAGCGCAAGGCTAAACAACGTGGGGAGCGTGCCCGCAAGATTCGCGAAAGGAATGAGCGCTAATGGCCGACATCCATATTCTTGTTGCCGACGATTCCGCCGGTCAGCGTCTCGACGCCTTTCTGGGCACCAACGATGGCTGCCCCACGCGCTCTGCCTGCGCGCATCTGATCGAGGGAGGCGCCGTTGCCGTCAATGGTGAGACCTGCCTGTCAAAAAAGTATGCCGTACGCGCCGGCGACCGCATCTCGGTCGACTTGCCCGAGCCGCACGACCCGTCCGACGTGATTCCCGAGGCCATCCCGCTCGACATTCGCTATGAGGACGACTACCTTATCGTGCTCTCCAAGCAGCGCGGTCTGGTGTGCCATCCCGCCCACGGCCACGAGAGCGGCACGCTTGCGAACGCCTTGGTCTACCACTGCGGCATCGATCATCTTGGTACCGTGCAGGGTGAGGACCGCCCCGGCATCGTGCATCGCCTGGATCGCGATACCTCGGGCCTTATGCTCGCGGCAAAAGACGACGACACCCAGCGCGCGCTTCAAAATCTCATCCGCACGCGCACGCTCGACCGTCGTTATATCACGCTCGTTCACGGGCACATTGCTATGGACGAGGGCACTATCAACACCGGTATTGCCCGATCGACGCGTGACCGCGTGAAGATGGCGGTTTCTGATGACCCCTTTGCGCGCCAGGCCATCACGACTTTCAAGGTGCTTGAGCGCTTTGATTCCACGCGTTTCGACGACGGTTACACGCTCGTCGAGTGCCACCTGTTTACCGGTCGCACGCATCAGATTCGCGTGCACATGCGCCATATCAACCATGCCTGTGTGGGCGATCCACTCTACGGTAAGTGCAATGCACGCGCCGATCAGGGTCTGACCAGGCAGTTCCTCCATTCCTGGCGCGTGGCATTCGATCATCCCGTGACGGGGGAGCGCATTGAGTGCCGTGACGAGCTGCCGTGGGACCTTGCGGCGGTTCTGGATGATCTGGCCCCGCGTTCGCTCGGCCGTACTGCCGCTGGCGACGAAATCGTCCCGCAGCTCGGTCTGCTCGAAGCCTAGTCAGTATTAGGTGGTTTCTTGAACTCGGTAAGCCTGCGGTAAGATATACGGTTGTTTACGTAACGCGTTGCTGGGAGCCTGCATGCTCGCCTTTTTACAAACCAACACACCCATCGTGATCTTCAATCAGATTGTCGTCACGCTGCTCACGGTCTGCTTTCTGTACCAAGTGGTCTTCTTTGTCATTGGTGCTCTTCGTGGCGAGGTCGCGCCTCCCAAGGCCAAAAAACTTCACCGCTATGCCTTCTTTATCGCGGCGCATAACGAGGAGGCCGTGATCGCCAACCTCGTTCGCTCCATCAAGGACCAGGATTATCCGTCCGAGCTTATCGAGGTCTTCGTGGTCGCCGACGCCTGCACCGATAACACGGCGCAGCTTGCGCGCGAGGCGGGCGCCATCGTTTATGAGCGCAATGACCTTGCCCGCAAGGGCAAGAGCTGGGTCATGGACTTTGGCCTCGACCGCATTCTCAACGAGTATCCCGATACCTTTGAGGGCTATTTTATTTTCGATGCCGATAACGTCATCGCCCGCGATTACGTGTCCAAGATGAACGATGCTTTTGACCAGGGCTTCCATGTGGTCACGAGCTATCGCAACTCTAAGAACTTCGGCAGCTCGTGGATCTCGGCGGCCAACGCCACGTGGTATCTGCGCGAGGCGCGCTTTCTTAACAATGCGCGTAATATCTGCAAGACTTCCTGCGCCGTATCGGGTTCGGGCTATCTCATTTCCGCCAGCGTAATCGAGGGTATGCACGGCTGGCAGTTCCACACGCTGACTGAGGACATTCAGTTCACCACGTTCTGCGCCATCCACGGCATTCGCATTGGCTATGCACCTGCGGAGTTCTTTGACGAACAGCCCGTGACATTTAAGGCGTCTTGGAAACAGCGTATGCGTTGGACCAAGGGCTTCTACCAGGTTTTTTTTACTTACGGTAAGCACCTGGTCAAATCGACCTTCCGCTACCATCGCTTTGCCGCCTACGACATGTTTATGACGATCGCGCCCGGCATGCTGCTGTCGCTGATCTCGATGCTCGCCAATGCCACGTTTCTTGTCGTGGGCGGTCTTTCGCATGGCTTTTTGGCTACCGAAGTCGAGATGCAGGCGTGCGCCGCTTCGCTCATTATGACCTTCGCCATGATGTATCAGACCTTCTTTATCCTGGCGCTGCTTACGACCATCTTTGAGTACAAGCACATTCACTGTGCGCAAAAGTGGCGTCTGGTGACCAACCTGTTTACCTTCCCGATCTTTATGTTCAGCTATATTCCCATCACGGTGGCAGCCCTGTTCCTGAAGGTCGACTGGGTCCCGACGCAGCATGCTGTCAACGTTACCCTCGACGAGGTCATGCAAGGCGCCAAATAACCACCACCAAAACCACCGCAAAGGGGACAGGCACCTTTGTGGTGGTTTTTGCGTTTGAGTAGCTGTCCATGGAGGTGCACG
>CBCTZJ010000056.1:0-7485 GCA_965151385.1 uncultured Collinsella sp.
CTGTCCCCCTTGTGGTGGTTTTCCGTTGTAGGTTTACCGGGGCTAACTTATGGAGAAGGTGTGGCGGCGCATATTGACGCAAGAAAGTAAACCACGGTGAACTATATTGTATTCAGCAACGGAGCAGGCATTAGGCGATGAAAAAGCCTGCCCTGTTGAGTTTGATTCGCATTCCTCCCCTCTGTGCGATTCAACGGTGTACTTCGGGAACGGGCCCGCTGGCAACTGACTGCCGGCGGGCCCGTTCCTGTTTATCGGGGGAGTGCGGTGGCCGGAGCCGAACCGGTCGGGCAACAAAAAAGGCGGACGCCGTAGCGTCCGCCCTATAGCAATCGAAAGCTCAAGCCAGCAGATCGGTCTAGTACACCATGCCCATGGCGTCCCGAACCTCGGCCAGGGTCTGCTCGGCGATCTCGTTGGCGCGACGGTTGCCCTCGTGCAACACGTCCTTCACATAGTCCAGATCGTTCTCGTAGCGCTGGCGACGCTCGCGGATCGGCGCGAAGTACTCGTTGACGGCCTCGGTCACGTACTTCTTGAGCTGGCCGGAGCCGCCCATGCCAATCTCCTCGGCAATCTCGACCTCGGAACGGCCGGTGCAGATGGCGGCCGTCGAAAGCAGGCCGGACACGCCGGGACGGTTCTCGGGATCGAACGTGATCATGCGCTCGGAATCGGTCTGGCTCTTCTTGATGCGCTTGGCCGTCTCCTCGGCGGTCATCGAGATGTTGATGGCGTTGCCGTAGCTCTTGCTCATCTTGCGACCGTCCAGGCCGGGCAGCAGCGGGGTCTCGGACAGCAGCGCGTCGACCTCGGGGAACACCTTGCCGTAGCGGTTGTTAAAGCGGCGGGCGATGGTGCGGGTGAGCTCGATGTGCGGCAGCTGGTCGCGGCCGACGGGCACCACATTGCCCTTGCAGAACAGGATGTCGCAGGCCTGGTGCACCGGGTAGGTGAGCAAAAGGCCGGTGAGCTCGTGGCCCGAGGCCTCCATCTCGGCCTTAACCGTGGGGTTGCGCGCCAGCTCGGCCTCGGACACCAGCGACAGGAACGGCAGCATGAGCTGGTTTGCGGCGGGCACGGCGGAGTGCGCGTAGATCATGGTCTTGTCGGGGTCGATACCGCAGGCAAGGTAGTCCATGACCATGTTGTACACGTTGTCCTGGATATGCTCGGTGGTGTCGCGGTCGGTGATGACCTGGTAGTCGGCGATGAGCACGTTGGTCTTGGCGCCCATGTTCTGCAGCTCAACTCGGCCCTTGAGGGTGCCAAAGTAGTGGCCCAGGTGCAGGCGGCCGGTGGGGCGGTCGCCGGTAAGCATGGTGAACTTCTCGGGCGTCTTGGCCAGGCCCTCGCGAATGGCGTTGCTCTTTTGCAGCGCGACTTCGTAGCTGTTCTCGTTTGGCATGATTGCTCCTAACGTATGTTCATGGGTCAAGATGATAACGCGTTTATTGGAGGGGCGGGACATAAGTAGGCGAGGGGTGGGAGAGGGGCGGCTTGTGCGATGGGTGCGGCGCGGCTGCGCGTGGCCAACGGTGCCTGGGCACATCCTCGGCAGCTTATCCTAGAGCTTGTGGTGGCGCTCTTCTTTGCGCTCCTCGGCTGCCTGTTCCTCCTGCTTAAAAGCAGGGTCGTCGGGGGTTACCAGCTCGTCTTCGTGCGTTCGCTTGTTGTAATGGTGGCGCAGCACGGGCTCAAACAGGTGCAGGCGCTTGGCGAAGGCCGCCGAGCCAATGGCGAGCACGGTAAAGATGAGCACGCGCATGGGGACCTCGACCTGATTGATGGCCGCGGCGCCGGCCGAAAGCAGTATGCACCAGGCGTAGATGAGCAGTACGGCTTGCTTTTGGTTGTAGCCCTCTTGAATGAGGCGGTGGTGGATGTGGCCCTTGTCGGCCTGTCCAATGCTAATGTGGGCGCGCTTGCGGCGCACGATGGCGCTAAACGTGTCGATGATGGGCACGCCGGCCACGATGAGCGGGATGATGAGCGAGGTGAGCGCGGCGGTGCGGCTCACGTTGAGCAGTGAGATGGAACCCAGCGCAAAGCCCAGAAGCAGCGACCCCGAGTCGCCCAAGAAGATGCTCGCGGGGTTGAAGTTATAGCGCAAGAAGGCGAGGCACGAGCCAAAGAGCGCGATGGAGAGCGCGGCGGCGTCGATACGGCCCGAGAGCACGGCGACCGAAAACATGGTGAACGACGCGATACCGCAGATGCCCGTGGCCAGGCCGTCGAGGCCGTCGATAAGGTTGATGATGTTGGTGAACGCCACCAAGTAGACCACGGTGATGGGGTAGGCGAGCCAGCCGAGCATGATCTCGCCGGGGGCAAACGGGTTGACGATGACGCCGATTTTTAGGCCGCCCACGCAGGCGATGAGCGCGGCGAGGACCTGGCCGGCGAGCTTTTGCTTGGGCTTGAGCTGGTAGACGTCGTCGATCGCGCCGGTCGCAAAGATGACGGTAAAAGAAAGCGCAAGTATGGGGTAGCTGATGTGCAAGAGGGGATGGGGCACCAAAACGGGCGGCCAGCCCAGGTACCAGGTGCCTAGGATCTGAACAATGCAGGCGACGACGAGGCCCAAAAAGACCGCCGTGCCACCCATGCGCGGGATGGGTTTAGTGTTGATGCGGCGCTTGGAAGGATAGTCGACGGCGTCGAGCTTGATTGCCAGGCGCTTGACCAGGGGCACCGTAAGGAAGGTCGTGATAAAAGCCGCGACCGCCACGCATAGGTACGGTATGAAGCTCGTGGAGGAAGCCATGAATCGATAAACCGCCAAGCGTCGAAGGAAAAGGTCAAAGGATGCCACGCCGCAAAGGGTATAGCTGATCCATGATACTCGACCAAGGAGGGTGTGAGGAATTGCACGGGGCGATAATCACGTGCTTACCAGATATTCGAGTGATGGTGGGATTCAGTCTGGTGCCTTTTGGGAATCTGGGCGAGATTTGCAATGGCGAGTTTCGGCAAAAGAAAACCACCCCCCACGTTACGAAAATGAACCCACCTAAAACAGGTGGGTGCCCTCATCGACTGTTCCAGCGTCCTTAACAACGAAGGATACCTGTACTAGGTACGACTGTGTGGGCTCCCTAAATAAACGCGACGGTTCACCCAGTTGCTCCGCGGGGGGCGGAATACCTACATCATAAAGCCGCACTTTGTGGATTCCAGTCTTGACATTACAAAAATCGTGTCGGACGATTACGGCGCCTTGGGCTCGAGCCGTCTGTGTGGTTGGCCCTTTTGCGTTTGAGCTGCTGAATCGTTGTTTTGGAGCATGTTTTTATGCCGACGTCGTTGACCGAACTTTTTTCGCCCGCCTGCCATTTGTGTCCGCGACGTTGCGGTGCGGCGCGCGATGAGGGTGCGCACGGCGTATGCGGTGCTAACGACACGCTCAAGGTGGCCCGCGCGGCGCTTCATATGTGGGAGGAGCCGCCTATCTCGGGCGAGGCCGGTTCGGGCACGATCTTCTTTAGCGGCTGCTCGCTCAAATGCGTCTATTGTCAGAACCACGAGATCTCGACGGGCAATTTTGGGCTTGAGATTTCGCCCGAGCGCCTGGTCGAGATTATGTTGGAGCTGCAGGACCAGGGTGCGAACAATATTAACCTGGTGACGGCGACACACTACGCGCACCTGCTGCCGGCTGCGATTGCCGCGGCACGGGCGCGCGGGCTGTCCATCCCAATCGTCTACAACACGAGCGGTTATGAGCGCGCGAGTGCCGTGGCGGCGCTCGGCGATTTGGTCGACGTGTGGCTTACCGACTTTAAATATGCCGATGCGGGGCTTGCGCAGTCGCTCTCCCACATTAAGGACTACCCGCGTGTGGCCGTGTCGGGCTTGGCGCAAATGGCACGCGAGATCGAACGCCGCGGGGGAGAGCTGGTGGACGAGGACGGGCTCATGAAGCGCGGCATGATCGTGCGCCATCTGGTGCTGCCGGGGCATGCGGACGATTCGTGTCGCGTACTGGACCTGGTGTGGCAGACGGTGGGCGATGTGCCGATCTCGGTCATGAACCAGTACACGCCCAATGCGCTCATGCGCGAGCAGGGCGGCGACCTGGCGCGTGCCGTGACGCGCGATGAGTACGAGCGGGTGCTCGATCATGCTGACGACCTGGGCTTTACGACGATGTTCTGGCAAGAGGGCGGCGCGGTTGACGAGAGCTTCACCCCAGCGTTTGATACCACCGGCGTCCTCACCAGCGCAAAGTAGCGCGCACGCGGATGATTTTTCTGGGACGGGGATTAAAGAATCATCGAGAGGATTGTCTGCTCGAAAAGTAGTCAAAATGGCTTCGTCCCAAAAAGACTGGGTATTGGGCGTTGACAGTTGGCGAGCCGTAGGTAAAATATCGACTTGTCCTGGGGACGTAGCTCAGTTGGGAGAGCGCTGCCGTCGCATGGCAGAGGCCGAGGGTTCGACTCCCTTCGTCTCCACCCTTGGATTTGATAAGCCGCTGACATTGTGTCGGCGGCTTTTTTTAAAAAGAAAGGGCGGTACTATGGCCGAGCTTGAGTCCCAACCATTGTCCGACGAGGAACGCGCCGAGTTGGAAGAGCTCCGCGCCGAGAAGGCCCGCCGCGAGGCTCAGGAAGAGGCTCGTCGCGAGCGTGAGGAGCTGGCTGCCCTGCGTGCCGAGCGCGCAAAGGCCGAGGAAGCCGCCACGAGGGCCGCATCCGAGCGCAAGCCCGCGCCCGCGCCCAAGCCCGCCACTGCGAAGCCTGCGCCTGCCGCACCCAAACCTCAACCTAAAAAGGTGGCTCATCCCAAGCCCGCCGAGCCCAAGCCGAGTCGTGACGAGATGACCTTTGCCCAGCGCATGGTCACCTCCAAGGAGCCTACAGCCGAGGGCGAGATTCCCGGCATGGCTCCGGCTCAAAAAATCATCATCGTGCTCGCCCTCATCGCGTTTATCGTCTTTATGGTCTACACGATCACCGGCAGCATGGGCCTGCACTAACCTGTTCGCGCCGGGCTCCATGCCCGCACGTCCGCCTCGTCCAACCCTCAACTTCTGCACAACGCATCCGAAAGGTCGCCCCATGGCTTTGACCGACATCTCGCATCCCACCGACATTGCAATGCTCACCGATCTGTACGAGCTCACTATGGCCCAGGGCCTGTGGGAGAGCGGCAAGGCCAACGAGCAGGGTTGTTTTACCGCGTTTTACCGCGACCATCCCTTTGGTAGCGCCTACGCCGTCATGTGCGGTACCGCCGAGCTGCCCGAGCTGGTCGAGAACCTGCGCTTTACGCCCGAGGACATCGACTACCTCGCCTCGCTCCAGGCCCCGGCCGGCGGCGCGATGTTCAAGCCTGGATTCCTCGACTACCTGCGCGATTTTCGTGCGCATGTAAACATCGACGCCGTCCCCGAGGGCGAGCTCGTCTTTCCGCGCGAGCCCATGGTGCGCGTCACCGGCCCCGCGTTGGAGTGCCAGCTGCTCGAGACGGCGCTGCTCAACATCGTCGGCTTCCAGACACTTGTCGCCACCAAGACAGCGCGCGTGGTGTTGGCGGCGGACGGCCGTCCCGTGGCCGAGTTTGGCCTGCGCCGCGCCCAGGGTCCCGATGGCGGCCTGGCCGTCGCGCGCGCGAGCTACGTTGCCGGCTGCTCCTCTACGTCCAATGTACTCGCCGGGCGCCGCTACGGTATTCCCGTCTTTGGCACGCATGCGCACAGCTGGGTGATGAGCTTCGATTCCGAGCTCGAGGCCTTCCGCGCCTTTGCCAAGTCGAGCCCCAAGAACTGTACGCTGCTCATCGACACCTACGATGTGCGTGAGGGCTGCGAGCATGCCATTACGGTTGCCAAGGAGATGGAGGCGGTGGGCGAGCGCCTGTCGGCTATTCGCATTGACTCGGGCGACCTCGCCAAGCTCTCCAAGTATGTGCGCGGCCGTTTTGATGCCGAGGGCCTGCCCTATGTGGGGATCTCGGTTTCCAACGATCTTGACGAGTACACGATTCAGTCACTGCTCGACCAGGGTGCGCCTATCGATAGCTTTGGCGTGGGCACCAAGCTCGCGACCTGCTATGACCAGCCGGCGCTGGGCGGCGTGTACAAGCTTTCCGCCCGCCGTGCGAGCGAGACGGACCCGTGGACGCCGGTGGTTAAGCTCTCCGAGCAGCCCTACAAGCGCACGATCCCGGGCGTGCAGCGCGTGCGCCGCTATTACGACGGCTTTGGCGGCCCGATCTGCGACATGATCTATGACGAGGATCATCTGGCGGGGGAGGGCGCCGCGCGTGGCAATACCCTCGTGGCCGTGAACGATGCCGCCCTGGTGACCGACGTTTCCGAGCTTGAGTATCGCGAGCTGCTGGCGCCGATCGTGCGCGATGGCAGCGCCGTTGCCCCGCGCGAGAGCATTGAGGACGCACGCGAGCGTTGCACCTGGGCACTGGACCATCTTGATCCGGTCTACAAGCGCTTCCTGTACCCGCAGACCTATGTGGTGGGCATGGAGCAGGGCCTAGCACAGGTGCGCGACGAGCTCGTGCGCAAGAACATGGCCGCGGCTTCGGCCTTCCCCTGGGCAAAATGATCCGAAGGGGACGGAGGAAAACGGATCATTTTCTCGCCCGCCTGCTCAACATTCGATTGGTTTGACGTATGACGACTTCTTATAAAACGATGGTGGTAAAGATCGGTTCGTCCACGGTGGTGGGCTCCGACGGCAAGGTCAACCGCGCCTTTATCGGCGGGCTTGCCGATCAGGCCGCAGCCCTGCGCAAACTCGGTTGGCGCCTGGTCGTGGTGAGCTCGGGCGCTATCGCCTGCGGCTATCCCGTGTTGGGCTTCGACCGCAAGCCGGTCGGCGACCTGCCGAGCCTGCAGGCCTGCGCCTCGGCCGGTCAGTGTATCATCTCGTCGGCCTACGACGAGGAGTTTCATGCGCGCGACCTGCTCACCTCGCTCGTGCTGCTCACGCGCCACGATACGGCCCGCCGCACGTCCTACCTGCACGCACGCGACGCCCTGCTGCGCCTGGTGGAGCTTGGCGTGGTTCCTGTTGTCAACGAGAACGATACCGTTACTGTCGACGAGATCAAGTTTGGCGACAACGACACGCTGGCGGCGCTCGTAAGCTGCTTGGTTTCTGCCGATCTGTGCGTGACGCTCTCGGACATCGATGGGCTCTATACCGCCAATCCGCATGAGGACCCAACGGCCGAGTTTGTCCCGGTCGTGCATAAGATCGATGCCAAGATCATCGCCTCGGCGGGCGATTCTTCCACATCGGTGGGCACGGGCGGCATGATTACCAAGATCCGCGCGAGCCGCATTCTGATGACGGCGGGCATTCAGAGCGTGATATGCTCGGGCGAGGAGCCTGATGCGCTCGTGCGCCTCGCTCGCGGCGAGAGTGTGGGCACGCTGTTCGATCCGCCGGCGGAGCGTCTGGACATTGCGCCCCGCAAGCTGTGGATCGCGCTGGGCGACAAGGCGCATGGCTCGGT
>CBCTZJ010000057.1:0-7078 GCA_965151385.1 uncultured Collinsella sp.
TTGCGTTTGGCGGTCAGCCGTCGGCGCGCTTACACCAACATTTCCGACGCGATCATTTTCCGGTCCGGCGCTTTTGGTGACGGCTTATGCCGAGGTTTTGCCGTCTGAGGCGGTGGCTGAGGCGCCGTCCAGCAAGAACAGCCGTAGCGCGAGCTTGATTGCATAGCCCGGTTTGACCTGTGCCGCGTCTCCCATGCGCTCGCCCAGGTCGCCGCAGTAGGCGTAGAGGTCGCGGATGAGGTCCGCGCCCGAGAGCGTGAACATGTAGCCCGCGTCCGAAAGCGCGTTGGGTGCTGCGGGCAACCCCGCAGCCGCACAAAAGCTCGCGAGGTCGGGGTCCATGACGGCTTCGTAGTCGATCGCGGTGCCACGGTCCCGTGCGGCCTGCTCCTGCTTGCGGATGTACGACAATGCCGCCGCCAGTACAAAGCTGGGCGTGGGCGCGTTGACGTCGTCGGTGGTGGCGACGAGCTTACCGGCCGCTTGCGTGACCAGCCAGGCGACTTCGCGCTGACAACGAACGGCCTTGCGCGTCACCGGCTTAATCGATCCGGCGGAAATGCTTCCCTTGGGTTGATTAGCGGCAGGCATGAGCCCTCCCAACAAATAGCCCGTTTAGCAGGCAAAAATGACACGTGCCACACCAGTATAGCGAGTGGGGAGAGGCTCGGGCGAAGCTCGGCGGAGGGTGAATGTATGCGATGGCGTGGCGCTGCGGTCGCAAGCCTTAAGAGGGGCTTATGACTGCGCGGGAGAGAGATTAAATAAGGCAAACGATGTTCACATAGCACCATATATAACTCGAGGTAGACCTATGAATCTGCCGGAATGTAGGCTGTCGAAAACTCATAAGGAAATCGTAAGAATTGTGGTATTCTCAATTCCATGTCTAAAGGATGGACAAGCGACATCCAACACGAAAGCGCGGGCTCCCCTTCCGGGCTTCTCGAGGGTCATCTGGGATGAATGGGGAAAGAAAGGGGTCCGCATGGATACCAAGGCACTAAAGAAGCAAATGGGCGCCGCCTCGCCATGGTCCTCGTGGCAGCCGTAGCCCTCGGCTCCGCCACCTTCGCATGGTTTGTGACGAATAACAAGGTTGACGCTACCACGAGCACGATTTCCGCTCAGTCGAACGCGGCGTATATGTATATCCATAATAAGGACAACAACAACACCGACCTGACTTCTGATACTGCCGATGTCACGGATAATAAAGTTCTCTATCCCGCAACTTGGGCCGCTCACTTTGATGCCAACAAGGTTGCGAGTACGGGCGCGGGTGTCTATCAGTTCGAGTCCGCTACCGCCTTGTCTCCTACCGCCTCAACTATTGATGAGACGAAGCGTTACGCTATTGGAGATCCTGACTCGGCTGAAGTGCTCGATAAGTATGCGGTCAAGAACACTTTTAAAGTCGGCACGAAGGGCACGAAGCTGACCAATCTTGTCGTTGATCCCACTGAGAATGGCATTTCGCTCGTTAGCGGGGATAATAGCAACGTTAACTTTGACAATGCGCTTCGTATTCTTGTGAAGTGCGGTGACAATTGGGTCCTGTGCGATAAAAGCAAAGTAATTAAGAGCTCTTCGGGCGATACTAATCTGCTTGCGACCGAGGTTACTCCTGAGAAGGAAGTCGAAGTTGACGTCTACGTGTTCTATGACGGCGACGACTCCGCCATCTACACCAATAATCTGGGCAGCCTTAAGGACGCTTCCAAGAAGATCAAGGTCACTTTTACTGCTACTGCTGACAACAAGTAGCGCTGCGATTGAGTAGGCGGGGGAGAGGTGTCCCCCGCCTTTTTCTTTAGAGAGGAGGATTTCCGTTGAGCGTTAAGCAGATGAAAAAGCAGCTTGCGATCGCAGCCTTGTCTGTCGTTATGGCGGCGGTTGCACTTGGTTCCGCGACGTACGCTTGGTTCGTCTCCAACACAAAAGTTGATGGAACCACGAGCACCGTTAGCGCCCAGGCAAACGGAATGGTCCTCCAGATTGCGCCCGGTAAAAGTGTCATTCATGACGGTAGCGATCATCAGACGACTGCCGCAAGTCTAGGTCATGAAATCAGCCCGTCCTCGACGAACGATGCTATTTCCTGGTTTGTTCCAAAGTCATGGAACGGTACAGATGTAAGCGGTTATCAGAAGGCGACGATTTCCAAACAGCTTGAGGGCAGCTATAAGCTCGAGGGAGACCCCAAGACTTATTACGCCTATACCATGGCGGAATATACGCTCTACACGATTAACCAGACTGGTGAGGCTGACGTTTATCTCGACAACAGCGGCTCGAACGGACCCGTTGTCGTGACCGCGTCGGCAGGCGCTTCGCAAGAATGGTTCAACAAAATCAAAGGCAGCCTTCGCGTTGGTCTGCTGATCGACGATAAACTTAAAGTCGTCTATGCTCCCGTCCTCCCGACTGGTAAGGGAAATGATGTCTCCGCTACCGAGGGCTGGAGCTGTGTGAATTCTGGCAACCTTTCGGTGACAATGGCACCGTCTTATGCCCATGTGTGCAGTGACAACATGGTTGATCAGAATGGCAAAAATTGGGGAGCAACCGGAAGCGGCGACTCCTACGTAAAGCCGACGGGCGATGCTCAGATGCTCGCTCACGTTGGCTACAACGGTACTAATTTTAAGGTCGTCATCTGGATGGAGGGCACCGACAACGATTGCCAGAACATGTCTGGTCTCGATGTTGGTGAAGGAAGCCCGACCTTCGACGTCACCGTCAGCTTGGTTGGTATCGTACCTGATTCCAAGTAGGCTTAAGCCGTCAGCTAAATATGCCTGATAGGGGCTGTTTCGATTGAAACGGCCCCCTTTTTTGCGCGGCTGTCTGCTGCAAACACTTTGTCGAATATCGCTCGGGATCGGCGATAATATGAGGAACTGTTCTTCCTGGAGGTTCCTTATGGACGGCATCGCTTCTAGTGTTTCGTTGATTGCTCGGCCGAGTTACGATCGCGCCTGTAGCCTTGTGCCGTCTGAGTATGTCCTGGCTTGGGAATGGTTCTTACGCGAGGAACAGCGCGGCGAGATATGGGAAAACCTCCCACATAACATTACGCCCGAAAGCCCCCAATATCCCTACCGTATGACGATTGATTCCGAGCCCTTTTGTGTCTCGCGCGATGCTGGTATTTATTGGCCGGGCCGTGGACGTATCAAACATCCGGCAGAAAGGACCTTCGCGCTCTCGGTGCATAGCTCTACAAGCGGAGGGTATTCCGATGTTCCGCCGCTTTACCTCGATGATGGCACGTGGATATTCAAGTACTCGTCGCATCGCACCTCGGCTAAAGGCAAGCCTAACCAAAACTTTAACCAAAAGATGATCGACTGCATGGAGTATGGCGTTCGGTCGGTGTGTTCTTTGCAACGAGCGCTGGCTACAAGGTTCTGGGCTTGGCGTTCGTTGAGCGCTATGAATCTGAGAACAGCTGGTTCGTGTTGCATGGTCCCGTGCGCAAGGGCGGACCAGACGCACGCTTCTTTCTCGATATGAGCTATATGAAGGATGCTCCTGTCCTGGCGGAGTTCTCTGGCACCGACGCAGACGACGAGGGCAACGTTCGCTACGCGTTGCGTCGCGAGCGAATCGGTCAGCAGCGTTTTCGCACTGAGCTCTTTGAGGCCTATACCGGTCGATGTGCTGTCTCTGGCTGCAACGTTGACGAAGCGCTCGAAGCCGCGCATATCGAGAACTACTCGGGTCCTAAGTCACAAGTTGTCAGCAACGGAATCCTGCTGCGCCGCGATTTACACTCGCTGTTCGATGCTCATTTGATTTCGTTTGAGTTGGTGCGCGGCGATTATCAGCTTTGCGGGTCGTACCTTCTGCAGCATACGGATTATGCGGCGTTTGCAGGGTCGGTATTGCGCGAGCCGGATGAGCATCGCCTGCGCCCCAATGCCCGATTCCTCGAAGCCCACCGCGCCGAGTTCGATTTTTCGGAATCGCGGCGTCGGGCGGAAGCCGTTACTCCGTATTAGGCGGGTGTGGCCCGTCGCAACCCAATCATGCCGATTGATCGGATCGCATCGCGCCGCATCGAGAGCTGCGCGATCCTGCCATCCTCTCCTCAACAGCTAAAACGGGAAAGGGGAGACCATGGGATGGCGAAGCGATATCGCACGAGGCGTGTACGGAAACCTGCCGCGAGCGTTAATGGACCGGAGCCCGTTCCCGCTCACCGAGGTCACCTGCAGCCAAATCTGTTTGCCCTGCCCTCGCTGTGGCGCAGACCTCCCTTGCCCAGACATCAGCTTCATCGACATCCGCGACAAACACGCTACCGACTCGCGGGTTCGAACAGGCCTGCGTCTCCCAATCTATCCTCAGCAATGCTCAACCTGCGGATGCGCCATTACCTATGACGATGCGGAGTCATAGCTTCGAAGACTGAATATCTAGTCGGGCAAACCCAGTGATTCGACATTTTCTGCGTTACACCAACAACTCAACTACCTGCGCATACTCGATTTTCGAGGATTTTCACACTCGATTTTCGAGGAAATCTGGACTCGATTTTCGAGCTTTGTCCTACAGGTAAATCCCCTCGAACAGGCTCTTGTGGAACTTAGTGTGGTGGTCGCGTGCCCAGGTGAAGAGCGCCTGGTCAAAGTTGCCTTGGCTCGCGGGGATGCCATAGACGCCGGCGACTTCCACGCGCACGAACTCCAGCGCGGGTAGCTTGTTGATGGCCGTGAGCGCAAACGGCGACGTGGGCTCCTCGAACAGGTAATGGCTGCCTTGCAGCGCGCCGCAGCCGGTGCAGGTGCTGGCGAGCGATACGGTCTTGGTGGTGCGCGACGTTACGGGCTTGTAGCCGCAGCGCTCGCGCAGGTAGTCGCGGATCTCGGCCGGCACGCAGCCCAGCGCGGGGACGATGGCTATGGCGTTGGCGCGGGCGGTGTCGATCGCGATATGGCCCGTGTCGTCCATGGCGGGCGCAGCACTGGGCGCAGCCTTGCTGCCCGAGTCCTCGGCCGCCCAATACGGAATGCCAAAGGCCGCGACCGTCGTCTGCTCGTGGCACTTCCAACATTCGCGCTTGCCCAGTATCAGGTAGATGTAGGGCGCGCTGGGGTCGGAGCGGTCCACGCCGGGCAGCCACGCGGCAAAGGGCTCGGGGTTGACGCCATCGGGCACGTACCAGATCTTCTTGGCCCGGTCCCACTTGGCGCCCAGGGCCTTGGCCTCGTCTTTGTGCGAAAAGGGGACATCGAGCTCGGTGCGCATGGCGGCTCCTTTGTGTGGCTTGCGGTGCATGTGCTCCAAGGATACCCCAGCGCTGGGTGCTCGATGCGCACGACTGGAGCCGGCGGTGTTTGAGCTGGCGGCCGGTGGCGTCTGCTGTCTTAACGAGGCGATTGCGGCGTGGCGTGCGATCGCTGGATGGATGTTTCGGCCGTCCAACAGGTCGCGGGATGTTTTGGCGGGGGCGTGTTGTCAAGCAAATGGGCAAGTGCATGGTCAGCTTTTGGTCAGTTGAGCGGCAACCTTGCCAAAAGCTTGACGGATTTGCAGCTAGACGTCGACGAATGAGCGCTTTGGACGCGCCGCGGCAAAAACCGCCGGTCGTTTGCCGAAAACTTAGCGGAACCGCCAGCGGCTGCCGACGCGCGTGCTATCTTCGCGCCATGAGGTACTTTATCGTTTCACATAATGCTGCGCTGGCGCTTTTGGCGCACATGCCAAACCCTCGATTTGGGGATTCGGAACCAGAGGCCGTGTCGATTGCAGGCGCCTGCGCGCTCCTGGACCAAGAGGCGCAGGAGGTTATCGATCGCTATGACCTGGGGATCGATACGCTGGATTTGCTGGTGCCGTCGCGCGCCGACCGTAGGCGGAGCAAGCACGTTAAGACGCACCTGTGCACCAACGAGCTCCCGGCAGGTTCGTTTATCTCGCTGGGCCACTGGATGGGCGACCTGGATGCGTATGTGTGCTCTCCCGAGCTGGCGTTTTTACAGGCTGCGCACGATGGCGATGCGGCGGCGGCCATCTATGCCGGCTATGCCATGACATCGGACTACCGGCTGGATAACCTTGCTCCCGGTGGGGTGACCGGCAGGGATGCGGGCATGCGCGATGGCAGGCTCACGACCAAGGAGCTCATTGCGGCGTATATCGAGAAGTCCCCCAAGGTGAGAGATCTTGCGAAGGCAAAGGCGCTCCTTGCATATGTGATCGAGGGGTCGCGCTCTCCGAGGGAGTCGGGGCTGTGCATGTTTATGTCGCTGCCTGCGCGCTACGGCGGGTATGCATTGGGCAAGGCCGAGCTCAACAAGAAGGTCTTCATCCGCGATGGATACAACGATGGGCGCAATCGCAGGCTTCGCGTGTTGGAACGCACGCCCGACATAACGCTTACGGCTAAAGTCGAGGTGGGCATGGATAAAGTAAAGGCCGGGCTGTTGCCAGAGGTACTGACCGCGATGGTCGATTACGACAGCGATGCCATCCATGACGGAGGCGAGAAGATCCACAAGGATGCCGAGCGCCGCAACGAGCTGCAGATGCTCAATGGGGTGGCGTACTTTACGGTGACGACCGACCAGGCGAGCGACTATGAAAAGCTCGTTCGCCTGTGCGAACGCGTCCGGCGCAAGCTGCATCGTCGCAAGCGGCCCATATTTTACAAGCCCATGACTGAGAAAGCGCGATATTTGGCACAGGCGCGCGCCGAGACAAAGCGGTTTAAGCTCTGGCAGACCGTTATTGAGGCACATCAGCATTGGTAAGTGGTTCTTTGGCGGCGGAGGGGGTGCTGCCGTATCGAAGGTGAATGGTTTCCCGTGAAGTGAACGAGTGTTTTTGGACCTCCGAAACATCCACACTTTTTGGCGTCAAAACCGCAGGATTCTAACGACAAAACCGCAGGAAATGAGCCGCCAAAAGTGTCGATGTTCCTGGGGTTCGTTTTGGCTCGTTCACTTCGCGGGAAACCATTCACCTTCGATTGCGGGGGTCGCTCGGATATGGCTGCGAGGCCCATTCGGGCCCGGGCGAGGCGGTCGCCAAGACTGTTTGGGTGACTGTGGGCTTGGTTGGGTTCGCT
>CBCTZJ010000058.1:0-7061 GCA_965151385.1 uncultured Collinsella sp.
CCCTCATAGCTCGTGCCAAAGCGGCGGTTGAGCGATTCGGCAACGGCTGCTCGACATTGCGGCAAGCCTGGTGCGGGGGTGTAGCCGTGCAGCTGGTCACTCGGCAGCTCCAAGGCCTTCTTAATGGACTCCGCCACGGCAGCGGGCGCCGGAACACTCGGGTTGCCCAGCGAAAAATCGAATACGTTCTCCGCACCGATCTGTGCCTTGCGCTCAAGACCATAGCTAAAGATCTCGCGGATGATGGAGCTTTCCGCACCGCGAGCATACATAGTTTCGTTGATCATCTGTTCCCCTTTCGCATAGGCGCTATTGTACGCTTTAGCCGAGCAAAGTGCCGCAGCAATGTTGATTGGGGACAGACTTAAATGCGTGAAAACGCTCATTTAAGTCTGTCCCCAATCAACAGACAGCCCCATATCGGACAAAAGAAAAAAGCCTCCGCAGGTTTCCCGGCGGAGGCTTTTGTTAGAAGGACTATTTGTCGGTGTCGGTATCAGCGTTGACGGCACAGTCATCGCCGGCGTCATCGGATGCGGATTCGGCATCCTCCTGCATGGCCGCCTGCGCAAAGGCCGCGGCATCAGCCGCCAGCTCCTCCTCGCTCATACGAGGCGCGCGCTTCTTGGTCGGCATGCCGGCCGCCTTGGCATTGCGTTCCTCCTTGGCCGCCAGGATATCGCCCTCGCGCTCAAGGTAGGCATCCCACTCGTTGTCGAGCAGGGCGTTCACGGCGTCGCCTTCGACGGTCTCGCGCTCGAGCAGCACCTTCGCCATCAGATCGAGCTGATCGCGACGGGCATCCAAAATCTCGACCGCGCGGCGATGGGCCTCGCGCATGATGCGCTGAACCTCAATATCGATGCGGCGCGCCGTCTCCTCGGAGTAATCCTGGTGATCGGCGTAATCGCGACCAAGGAACACCTGATGCTGCGCCTCGCCAAACACTTGCGTGCCCAGTTCCTCGCTCATGCCCAGACGCGTAACCATCTCGCGCGCCATCTTGGTCGCGCGCTCCAGGTCGTTGCTCGCGCCCGACGTGATGTCATCGCACATGAGCTCCTCGGCAACGCGGCCGCCCAAGAACACGGCAAGCTCGTCGAGCATCTCGTTCTTGGTCTTGAGGAAGTGATCCTCCTGCGGAAGCTGCAACGTGTAGCCCAGAGCCTGACCGCGGCTGACAATCGAAATCTTATGAACCGGATCGGAGTGCTCCAAGATGTGACCCACCAGGGCATGGCCGCTCTCATGGTAGGCAATCGTGGTGCGCTCGGCTTCGGTCATCACACGACCCTTGCGTTGCGGTCCGGCAATCACGCGCTCCATCGACTCCTCGACCTCGTCCATCGAGATCACGGAACGATGGCGGCGAGCAGCCAGCAGCGCAGATTCGTTGAGCAGGTTTGCCAGATCGGCACCGGTAAAGCCAACGGTCATCTGGGCGAGCTTCTCAAACTTAACGTCCTCGTCCATCGGCTTATTCTCGGCATGCACGCGCAAGATCTGCTCGCGACCCTTTACGTCCGGACGGTCGACCGTGACCTGACGGTCAAAACGACCGGGGCGCAGCAATGCCGGATCCAGAATATCGGGGCGATTGGTTGCGGCGATCAGGATGACCGACTCGCTTTCCTCAAAACCGTCCATCTCGACCAGCAGCTGGTTGAGCGTCTGCTCGCGCTCGTCGTGACCGCCACCCAGACCGGCTCCGCGCTGACGTCCCACGGCATCAATCTCGTCAATAAAGATAATCGACAGAGCCTGAGACTTGGCCTCCTTAAAGAGGTCGCGCACGCGGCTGGCGCCGACGCCCACGAACATCTCGACAAAGTCAGAACCCGAGATGCTAAAGAACGGCACGCCCGCCTCGCCGGCAACGGCCTTAGCCAGCAGCGTCTTACCGGTACCCGGAGGACCAACCAGCAACACGCCGCGCGGAATCTTGGCGCCCAGCTTGCGATAGCGGTCCGGATCGCTCAAAAAGTCACGGATCTCCTCGAGTTCCTCGACTGCCTCGTCCACGCCGGCAACGTCTTCAAACTTGACCTTGGGGCGCGTGGCCTCGTTGGTCTTGGCGTTGGTCTTGCCAAACTGCATGTTCCTGTTGTTGGCGCCCATCATCTGGCGCATAAAGTAGAACATGATGGCGATCAGGGCGATCGTCGGAAGCACGCTCATCGCCAAGTCGCCCCAAAAATCGGGGTCATTGGTGTTGACGATGTACTTGGTATCGGGGTGCTCCGCCATAAGCTCGGCAAGCGAATCGGAGCCGACATAGGTCGAAGAGAAGCTCTTGAGCTCGCTCGTATCGCCCTTGTCCTTTTTCGTCTTCCAGTAATGACCCGCCACGCTTCCGTCTTGAACCGTATAGGTCAAATCTTCGACGCGATCCTGCTTAATGGCGTTGACCATCTCGCTCGTCGCGAGCTTAACGGTATTGCTGGAGTTGGCAAAGCCGGAACCCATATTAAAGAAGGCATAACCCAGAAGCGCGCAAGCCAAAAGGAAATACAGCCAGCCCGTACGCGTGGGCTTCTTGCCTCCGGGCATCCCCGGGATCTTTGGGTCCCGGGGAGCCTGAGAATTATTATCGTTACGGTCGTCGGGCATCTTACGAATAAACCTCCGGTTTCAAAATGCCCAGATACGGAAGGTTGCGATAGCGCTCGGCATAATCGAGGCCGTAGCCCACCACAAAGGCATCGGGGCAATGGGTTCCAACATACTTGGGCGTGATGGCCGAGGTACGGTCCTCAACGTCCTTCCACAGGAAGGCAGCGACCTCCAGCGAGGCGGGCTTGCGGCTCTCGAGGTTCTTCATCAGGTACTTGAGGGTAAGGCCCGAGTCCAGAATGTCCTCGACGATCAGCACGTCGCGACCGCGGATGTCGATATCCAGGTCCTTAATGATACGCACGATGCCCGAAGACTTCACGCCGTCGCCATAGCTCGAAACAGCCATGAAATCGATGTTGGTCGGCAGCTCGATCTTGCGCATCAGGTCGCCCATAAAGACAACAGCGCCGCGCAGAACCGCGATCAGCACCAGATCCTTACCAGCGTAGTCGCGCGTAATCTCCTCGCCCAGGCGAGAAACGATACCGTCGATATCCTCCTGCGTAAACAGAACCTTCTCGATATCCGGATGTTGAGAAGCCATGACAACCCTTTCTTGTGCTTAATCGCCCACACACCGCCGTATGGACGCGAACTACACATTCTAGCAGCGCACGGGGTATATTTTCCAGCCCGCGCACCATCAGCGCGGGAATACCGTCAACGCCGCACAGAAAAGCTGGTGCGAGGGGCTAATCCGCGTCGACCACACGAAGCAGATAGGCCACACGCGTCGCCGCCGTGCACTTAAAGCGTTCGTCCGCGCGAACTCCGGCGACCCACACCACGGCACCTCCCGGCGCCGTCCTCACCATGGGCACGCCGGCGCGCTCGGAAACGGGAATGCGAGCCTCTCCTAGCAAGTCGGATACCTTCTTGCTTCGGCCACTCATTCCTAACGGGCACATCACGTCTCCCGGTGCGGGACCGTCCACCCATAGGCGCGCCAATCGCGCCTCGGCAGGGATCTCGCCACGCGAGCCCGCCAGGATCCGCTCGCTATCGCTATCGGCAAAACCCAGGGCAGCCGCGTCTACCAAAGCTGCCACTTCCCCGGCAGCCGCAAGCTCACGAGCGCGGCGCACGATATCGCATCCCGGTTCAACGGCCATCGGCTCTGCGACCAGCATACGTCCCCCGCCCAACGGCAAACGACCGGGTACGGTAACCCAGTCCGCGACCAGGCCCTCGCGAGCCACCGGAGCCTTAAACGCCAGCATGCCAAATTCGACGCGTGCGTCAATCCCCGCCGGAAGCGTGACCGAGCCTGCGCCCTCGGCAACGCAGGAAAGGACTCGCTCCACATGTCGCATCTCTGGACGAGCGTCCGGATCGATGCGTTTGATCGCCAGTCGCACGATGCGCCGCGCGATTACCACCTCGGCCGCAGCAAGGCGTCTGGCATCGAGCACTAGCGCACCCGCCGCCTCCTTGCGCAGGCAGCTTCGAAACGCCTGTGCCGACAGCTGGGATAGAAACGCATCTTCGTCACCAAGGATCTCGCAGGCGGCGCCAATCGTCTTGCACACGCTCGCATTACGCTGTGCCACCACTGGCATTACCCGATGGCGCACGTAGTTTCGCAGATACGAGATATCCTCATTGCTCTCGTCCTCACGCCACGGCTGACCATGTACCTGTAGATAGCCCACGAGCTCGCCATGAGTTAGGTCGAGCAAGGGGCGCACCACGATATTCCTCCGGCGAGGAATGCTCGATAGGCCAGCGGGCCCTGAACCCTTAATCGCGTTCATCAAAAACGTTTCCGCGCGATCCGAAGACGTGTGCGCGGTGCAGATACGAGCCGCCGTTCGCGGTGCCCCCGTCTGGGCGCAGAGCTCGCGAACATACCTCCGCGCCGCGGCATAGCGCACCTCGCGGGCCGCGGCCTCAATATTGCCCGACTCCCCATCAAAATAAGCGTGCTCCACGCACAGCGGTAAACCATATTTCGCGCAGAGCTCACGCACAAAGGCCTCGTCGCCATCGGACGCCTTGCCGCGCAGATGATGGTTTACATGCAGCACATGCAGGCGCTCGCGAGCAATGGGGGCAACACCGCGTCCGTCTTGGATATCCAGCTTTGATGTGCACGCCATAAGAAGCAGTGCCGTCGAGTCCGCGCCGCCTGATACCATGAGCACGACAGGAGCAGCCTGCTGCCTCGTCCGGGTCTCATCGACTGCCCCAGGCACGGCATGGTGTCCATAATGCTGAGATACCGTAGGCATTTGCTTCCTCCTCTATTCGTCCGCACCCATTGTATCCTTTGGAATCTTATGTCTCGTCTGCACCTTCATATCCTCGGCAGTGGCTCTAAAGGCAACTGCGCACTCATCGAGGGCCCGCAGGGGCTCATTATGGTCGATGACGGACTGTCTCGCCGCGAAACGCTCAAACGCATGGCGGAACTCGGACTGTCGGTAGACGACGTGTACGCCCTTGTTGTCACCCATGAACACAGCGACCACATCAAGGGGCTTGAGGTATGGTGCAAGCATTGGAATGGCCCAGTCTTTTCCAGCAGAGGAACGCTCACGTCCAAAGAAAGCCTCGCACATCTACCTGTCGAGGAATTCGACCCAGGTGACGCCCTCTCTATTGCCAGAGTCCACATTCAAACATATTCGACATCCCACGACGTCGTTAATCCCGTCGGCTACCGGTTTGACGCTCAGGGTGATTCAATTGGCTTTGCCACCGACACCGGCGAGTTGTCGAAGCATGCCATCGATACGCTCAAGGACTGTCGCATTCTCGCACTCGAAAGCAACCACGATGTAACCATGCTGCGTCAAGGCGACTATCCTCGCTTTCTTCAGGAACGTATCCTGTCTGTAAAAGGACATCTCTCCAACGATCAGGCCGCCGATGCCGCACGCGCGTTGGTAACCGATCGCACCGAGCAACTTATCGCGATGCACATTAGCCAAGACAACAATCGCCCAAGCCTGACCGTCAAAAGCTACGCAAGCTCCCTCGGCGCAACACTCGACAACGAACTTGGCAGCGCCGCCACCCGCGTTGAGGGGCTGCATAAACTCACAATACGTCCCGCCGGGCAATATCGGCCCATGACCATACAGTAAACAGCAAAGGGGGCTGGGAATCACTTCCCAGCCCCCCTTAACGTAGGCACCGATTTTAAAAGCCGATAGCCTTAATCGATGGAAATCTTCGTAACGTTCTTCTTCTCGACAATCTTAGGAACCGTAACGGTAAGGATGCCGTCAGCGTACTTTGCAGAAAGGCCCTCGCTCGAAGCATCCTTCAGGTACACACCGCGCGTCGCGCTGTACGAGCTGAACTCCTTCTGCAGGAAGTTCTTACCCTCGTTCTCCTCGTCTTCCTCGACATTCACGCTAATGGACAGACGGCCCTCGTTAAGCTCGACATCGATATCGTCCTTGGCGACGCCGGTCAGATAAGCCTTGACCTCATAGCCATCGCCCTTATCTTCAACGTCAACGGGGAACGCCTTAGAGGCAATCGAGCTGTTCGCTAGGTCGCTCATATCATCAAAGAGATCAAACAACGAGCTAGCAGAGGGACGAACACCAAAAACCGAACGATAAGGAACCATGCTTGCCATGACTACCACTCCTTTAAGGGACTGCCGAGCCATCTTCTAGGTGGCAGGGACTTCTTTGGACGCTCAAATATATGCCCATCCATTTCTTATATATACAATTTGATATAAAGTTTTTTAAGTCTCTTTATATAAGTATATCTAAGTCTGGTCGACTAAGGTTTTAACGAAGCTAAGGTTCTTTAAACCGTGCCTTAAATACCATATGCGCGGCCTGTCAAAACAGAGCGAAGGGCTTACAATGAGCGCATACACGTTGTTAATGACAACCTAAGGGCATCATGGACGATCAGACCTCCGACAATTCGTTTGAGTCGCTGCAGAACGATAGTTCTGCCTATTCACAGCCCATACGCTACCATCGTCCCCATATTTCCCAAGAGCCCATTAACGATGCGGAACCTGAATATGTAACTCGAAATCGTTATCAAACCCTTGAAGAAACTCAATCGGGTCGCAGACACATGGGAGTCGCCTCGAGCGATCCGGTGTATCTAAAAGATGCCCCCTTATCCAAAAACAGCGCATGCAGCCAGGAGCAAACACAAACACCCACTAAGCAACATCGTAGAGGGCCCCGTCCCAAGCAAACTCTAACGCATTCCGCCCGCTATCTCGAGACGCCTAAGCAGGGGAAATCGATATTTACATCGTCAAACAGACGGCGCAAACAGCACCGCCTCCAAATCGCGCTCTTGATCATTGCCGTCGTGGCAATCGCACTGGTCATTCATTTTATTTTCTTCAAATAGAGAAGGCTATTAAGCCATAGAGGCGTTTAGCCAATATCGACCAAACGCAAAAAAAGGGGGAGGCCGCGAGGCCTCCCCCTTCTACATTCCCAATGGCGGCTCGG
>CBCTZJ010000059.1:0-6692 GCA_965151385.1 uncultured Collinsella sp.
ACAGGCACCTTTGTGGTGGTTTTTGCGTTTGAGTAGCTGTCCATGGAGGTGCACGATGTCCTACATCCCATTTTGGATTTGCATCTTTGCCGGTGCGGTGGTTGATGCCCGTGAGCGGCGGTTTCCGAATGCGCTTGCCGGTGCGTGTGCGGTGGCGGCGTTAGCAGGCGTTTGGCTCGACAGGGGCGTTAACACTGCACTTGATCATGCCGGTCTTGCGGTCATTGTCTACCTTGCCCTTGTGCTTACTGAGTCACTCTGGCGTCGTGTTCGCCACGCTCCCGGCATTGGCATGGGGGACGTCAAGGCGCTCTTCGCGCTTTGCACGCTCGACCCTATGGGCGGCATCGTGGCATTTGCCATCGCGCTCCTGGTCCTTGCCCTCTCCTGCCTCTTCGCAAAATCGCGCTCCCTGCCATTGCTCCCGTTTTTGGTGCCGATTTTTGCCATAATCGAGGTCGTGGGCTGCACATTGTAACCGATTGCGCATCCTTCTTAAGGAGCATGCCATGGCAACTAATCAAGAAACGGCCGTCATTAAGGCGCGCATGGACCGCATTCCCGCGGCGTTGTCGCCCGAACTCATCGAGCGCATTTCCGCCGATCGCGCTTCGGGTGCCGTCAATCCGTATCGTTGCAACGACGACCAGGTCATTCGTCGAATTGATCGCGCTGCCGACAAAGGCACGCTCATGCGCCCGGCGTTTATGCGCGATACCGAAAAAATTCTGCATTTGCCTGCATACACGCGTTATGCAGGCAAAACGCAGGTCTTTAGCTTCCGTAGCAACGACGACCTGTCACGCCGCGGTCTGCACGTGCAGCTTGTTTCGCGCATTGCGCGCGATATCGGTCGCGCCCTGGGGCTCAACTGCGATCTGATCGAGGCGATTGGCCTGGGCCACGACTTAGGACACACGCCCTTTGGCCACGCCGGTGAGCGCTTTCTCAACGATATCTATCACGAGCGCACGGGTCGCTACTTTTTCCATAACGTGCAGTCGGTCCGCGTGCTCGATGCCCTGTACGGCCGCAACGTGTCGCTCCAGACGCTCGATGGCGTGTTGTGCCATAACGGCGAATATGAGCAGCGCGTATTTGAGCTGTCACACATGGCATCCTTTGGTCAGTTCGATCAGACGGTTGAGGACTGTATTGCCAAGGGCTATAGCGCAATTGGGCACCTGCGTCCCATGACGCTCGAGGGCTGCGTGGTCCGCATCTCGGATATCCTTGCCTATGTTGGGCGCGATCGCCAAGACGCCATTGCGGCGGGCCTGCTGTCGCCCGATGCTTTTGACGATGGCCTGGGTGGGGCATACAACAGCTGGATCCTTACGCATGCCTCCATCGATATCGTTGAGCATAGCTACGGCAAACCGCGCATCGAGATGAGCGAGGAGCTGTTTGAGGAAATCCGCCGAGCCAAGCGCGAGAACTACGAGAAGATCTATAGCAAGGGCGGCATCGAAGGCGACTCCGAAGCGGAACTGCGCGAGGCCTTCGAAAAGCTCTACGACCGTTGCCTGCAGGATATAAACGAAGGCGACGAGTCCTCGTACATCTTTAAGCACCACATTTCTCGCATTGATCAGCAGCTTTCCTACTACGACCGTACCTATGCCTGGCAGGACGACAAGGATCAAGCGGTAGTGGATTACATCGCGAGCATGACGGACGGCTATTTCTGCGAGCTCACGAGCAAGTTGTTCCCGGGATTGAAGTTTCCGCACCGTACCTATATTAACGAACGGTAGTTCGTATATATTCGGTATAATTATTAGTGAAAAACGTTTTTGATTGATGCACGGGATGGCTATGGACGACCTTTTTTCTGCCTCGACGCGCGAGCGTTCCTTTCAGAATGCGCCGCTTGCGGTTCGCATGCGCCCCAATTCGCTCGACGAGTATGTGGGCCAGCAAAAGGCCGTCGGCAAGGGCTCATGGTTGCGTGCCGCGATCGAGCACGACGTGCTTTCGAGCGTGATTCTGTACGGGCCGGCCGGTACGGGTAAGACGACGCTGGCCCACATTATCGCCAACCATACAAAGAGCGAGTTTGTCGAGGTCAGCGCCGTGACGGGCACCGTGAAGGACTTGCGTCGCGTGATCGACGAGGCCAAGACGCGCCTGAATACGTACGACCGCCGCACCATTCTATTCATCGATGAGATTCACCGTTTCTCTAAGTCGCAGCAGGATGCCCTGCTGCATGCAGTTGAGAACCGTACCGTCATTATGATTGGCGCTACGACGGAGAATCCGTACTTCGAGGTCAACTCGGCGCTGCTCTCACGTGGTCGAGTCGTGGAGCTTGAGCATTTAAAGGACGAGGATATCGCCATGCTTATCGAGCGTGCGCTCGAGGCACCTCAGGGCCTGAACGGCAAATTCTCGGCCGATGATGATACGGTCAAGACCATTTGCACGCTGGCAGCGGGTGATGCACGCTCGGCCTTGACGACGCTTGAGTTGGCGAGCGAGATTGCCGTCACGCGTCCCGATACCGAGGGGACGCCGGCTCCGGCGGCGGGGGAGCGGTATCCCATCACGGTCGACGATGTGAAGATCGCCAATCCGCGCCGTGGGTTTTCGTATGACAAAAACGGTGACATGCACTACGACATCATCAGTGCGTTTATTAAGTCTATGCGCGGTAGCGACCCCGATGCCACGATTTATTGGCTCGCGCGCATGATTGACGCGGGGGAGGATCCTAAGTTTATCGCTCGTCGTATTATGATTCAGGCTTCTGAGGATGTTGGCAACGCCGACCCACAGGCGCTTTTGGTGGCACATGCCGCGTTTAAGTCTGCCGAGGTCATTGGCTATCCCGAGTGCCGTATTAATCTGGCTCAGGCTGCTCTCTATGTGTGCTTGGCGCCTAAATCGAACGCGTGCGAGGCTTCGATCGATGCGGCGTTGGCCGATATTCATTCAAGTGGGCTCCGCGAGGTGCCGAGTTATCTGCGCGATCGTCATCGCCCGGGCAGCGACGAATACGGTGTGTATAAGTATCCGCATGATTATCCCGAAGGCTGGGTCGATCAGCGTTATTTGCCCGAGGGGCTGGAGCGCGGTGCGTTTTGGCAGCCTGCGGGCCGTGGCTGGGAAGAGTGGCGCGTAGAGCAAAGCGAGCGCGACCGTAGCGGCAGAGCGCCCAAGTAGGTCCTTGGGACCTCGCATATTCCCTTTGGGTATCTTTCCCCTTCTTTGGGGTACCATGAACAGCGTCTGTATTTCGATTCCTTCGGGAGGCTTGTATGAGTCCCATTCAAATCGCCCTGCTGCTGCTCGCCGTTGCCGGTGTGTGGGCTGTTATCGAGCTCGCGCTCACGCTGCGAAAGACCCGCACCGTCGTTGATTCGCTCGATAAGACGGTGACCGACCTTAACAACACTATCGCCGAGGCTCAGCCCGTGGTGGCAAAACTCGACGGCGCTGTCGACGAGCTTACGCCGGCGCTTGCCCAGATGGAGCCGCTCCTCAAGTCGAGCAAGACCGCCGTCGACGCCCTGACTTCTAATCTCGTAGAGGTTGAAGCCGTGGTTCGCGACATTTCCGAGGTTACGGGCAGCATGGCCGAGGCCAGCAATGCTGTGTCGAGTGTGACCGACTCTGCGGCCGGTGCCGTGCAGAAACTCTTTAACAAGGTGAAGGCTCCTGCAGCCGACGCCGATCGCAAGCTCGCCGCTGCCGCCACCGAGGCCGAGCAGCCTACCGAGCGCGTTCTGATTGGTGAGGCTGAGGACGAGGCCGCCGATGGTGCGGATGCGGCTCAGAAGCCCGCAGCCAAGCCTGCTCAGTATTACACCTATACGCCCGCCGAGACCTCCGAGGAGTCCTGCGATGAGTAGCGAAGCAACTTGCCCCATCACGCTGACTGTCGCCGGAGACCCGCGTCTGGCTCGCCTCGTACGTATGACGGCGGCTAATGTCGGTGCGCTGTGCTCCATGTCCGTCGATCGCATCGAGGACATTCGTATGGCTGCCGAGGAAGCCTTTATCTTTGGCTGCACGGCCGTTGATTCCGATGACATTTCGATCAAATTCGACGTCGACGAATCGCATGTGGGCATGACCTTTACCTTTGGCGATCAGGCGACTGTCGATGAGGATGACCAGGCTGCCGTGTATGCCGAGCTCATTCTGGCGAGCGTGTGCGATTCCTACGAAAAGACTGCGGCGCCCCTGACGCTTTCCCTCGACCTCAAGGCGGATATCTAATATGACCGAACGTTCCCGGAGCGGTAAGACCGCTTGGGACAAGGAGAAAACCCGCGAGCTGTTTCGTCGCTACAAAGAGACCGGTGATCCGGACGCACGTGAGCAGCTCGTCATGTCCCATATGAACCTGGTAAGGTTTCTTGCCAACAAATTTAAGAACCGCGGCGAGCCGCTCGACGACCTCATGCAGGTCGGCTATCTGGGTTTGCTCAAGGCTATCGACCGCTTTGACCCCGAGCGCGGACTCGAGTTCACGACGTTTGCCACGCCTACCATCCTGGGCGAGATTAAGCGTCACTTCCGTGATAAGGGCTGGAGCGTGCGCGTGCCGCGCCGTTTGCAGGAGCTTTCTGCCAAGGTTAACCAAGCTACCGACAAGCTCACTAACGAGCTGCAGCGCTCGCCTAAGGTTGAAGAAATCGCTGAGTACCTGGGTGTGACCGTCGACGAGGTGCTGGAGGCCATGGAATCGTCTTCGGCCTATACCTCGGTGCCCATCGAGGCTCCTGGCGCGTCCGATTCCGATGATGCCCCCTCGATTCTCGACCGCTATGCCGATGACGACAACGAGCTCGATTTTACCGATGACCGCCTGGTGATCGAGGAAGCCATCCGCGATTTCTCGCCGCGTGAGCGTGAGGTTATCGAGCTGCGCTTTGTGAAGGGCATGACCCAGATCGAGATCGCTAAGAAGTTGGGTATCTCGCAGGTGCAGGTTTCGCGCCTGCTGCGCCGTACCCTTAAGAAGATACAGGACAAGATCGACCCCGACGGAGTGATGGTTCGTTCATGATTGAGCACCCCCAACAAACCGACCGCACGCTGCGCGATACTCGTATTCTGACGCTTCGCATTTGGGCTGTCGTCGGCTGCATTGTCATCGCCGCCGTCATCTTTAACCTTATGGGTATCTTGGCGCCGGTTATCGAGTTTCTCGCTGTCGGTTCCATCATCGCTTTTGTGATGTCGCCGATCACTAACTGGCTCGAGCATCACGGCGTCGGTCGTGGCATCGGTTCGCTCATCGCGCTGATCGTGGTTGTGGCAGTGCTCGTCGGCGTCGTCTGCATCCTGTCGCCTATTTTGCTCGGTCAGATTATGGAAGTCCTGAGCCGTCTGCCTGAGCAGCTTCGCGTTGCGGGCGGTGATCTCAACGAGATGATTTCGCACGCTAAGACGCTCAACAACACGCCGCTCAAGGAGTACCTGGACGATAATCTGTCCTCGCTGGTTACTGTGGCGTCCAAGTACGTATCGCAAATCGCCGCTGAGCTCGGTCGCGGCGTGTTCCCGCTGATCACCAACACGGCCTCGCAGCTGTTCGTAATCTTCCTGGGTTTGGTGCTTGCCTACTGGCTTGCCTGCGATTATCCCCGCATGCACCACGAGGTCTGTACCATCATCGGACAGGAAAAAGAGACCTCGTACCGCTTTATGGTCGCGATTCTTTCGCGCTCGGTCGGCGGTTATATGCGCGGCATGGTCGTGACGTCCATCTGCGGTGGCATCCTCGCCTTTATCGGCTTTACGCTCATTGGCCATCCCTACGCGGCACTCATGGCCATCTTTACCGGCATCATGCACTTGGTCCCGGTTGTCGGTCCCTGGGTGAGCGCGGCTATCGCCACGGTGCTCGGCTTTATGTTCAGCCCCATGCTGGCGTTGTGGACGCTCGTTGTGACCGTGGTGGCTCAAAACGTCACCGATAACGTCATTTCCCCCAAGGTCATGCAGAGTTCGGTGCAGGTGCATCCCATCATGAGCCTGACGGCCCTCGTTATTGGTTCGGCGCTCATGGGTCCCATCGGCATGGTCATCGCCATCCCGCTGTGCGCGGCCCTCAAGGGCATCTTCGTTTACTACTTTGAGAACGAGACCGGCCGTCAGCTCGTGGCATACGACGGCGCTGTGTTTAAGGGCACGCCGTATCGCGATGCCGAGGGTAACCCGGTCGCCGCCTACGACGCGCTTGGAGACGATACGTTCATTTATGAGTCCGAGCTCATCGGTAACGAGACTGCGCCCAAGGCCCAGGCCATGCCCAAACCCGAGCTTGATAATCCTTGGATTAAGCTCTCGGGCCTGCAGCCTGACGCGACGGGCTTTTTCAAGAACCCCTTCGCCAAGGATGACGATTCCAATACGGACGACGACACCAAAACCGGCATCGACGGCTCCATGGACGATTCGGATTCCAAATAGGCACCGCTAGCGTTTCTTTAAGTTGTAAATGACAAGAAACGCGAGCAAAGCGATTGATAAGGGGCCGGCTACATAGAAAAAGAGAACGTCAATTGCGCGTAGAGTGAAATAAGCCTTATCACCGGACATTACTGCATACAATACGTAGCCAAATGCTGGTTGGTTTGCGTACCAGCAGGAGAAGGCCAAGAGCGCTAAAAGTGCTACAACCAGAAGTGCATTCAGGACAAATCGTTTGCTTTTCATCGATCGCTCCTTCCGGG
>CBCTZJ010000060.1:0-6391 GCA_965151385.1 uncultured Collinsella sp.
GGTGATCTCCGCCTTGAGAGGGCGGCGTCCTAAACCGCTAGACGAACGGGCCATAAACCTCAGCAGAAAAAGAAGTGGTAGCCCGTACCAGATTCGAACTGGTGATCTCCGCCTTGAGAGGGCGGCGTCCTAAACCGCTAGACGAACGGGCCACATGACATCTGCACTGCCGTGCTGCGAGGATATATATTACGGGACAAAAAACGCGAGCGCAAGAAGAAATTCCAAATTGTCGGAATTTTGTCGGGAGGTTATGGAAAGCGCAGTTAAAAGCCACAGCCTATGATTTTTTAAGCCCCGTCCCAGAAAAATCATCCTAGGTTGAGGTGGGCCAGGATGGCTTCGCGCTCGTTTGGAACATTGTCCTCGATCACAGCATCGAGGGCGGCGTTGAGCAGCTGCCCCAACTCCGGCCCCGGTTTAACGCCGGCGCGAATCAAGTCGCCACCGTTGATGGCAAGCATCTTGAGCGTATAGGGCTCCCCCGCCTCAAGCAGTCCGTGGGCGAGTGAGCGCATCTCCTCGATCGTCTCGACGTAATAGAAGCACGACGGCGCCTTACCGAGCGTATCGGCACGTTTAAGGTCCATAAGCTCGTCAATCAGGCGCTGCGTGTCGACGCCCTCGCCCGAAAGCAAGCGCATCATATTGAGCAAACAGGAACGCTCAGGGCGCAACGGCTTATCGTGATACTTGATAAGCAGGCAAACGTCGCGAACCAAATCGTGCGAAAGCGCCAGGCGATCCATAATGGTGCGCGCCTTCTTGGCGCCAAGCTCGGGATGGCCGTAAAAGTGGCCGCTGCCCGCATGGTCGACCGTAAAGCAGTCGGGCTTGGAGACGTCGTGCAAAAACGCTGCCCACATTAAGCTCGGCGAAGGCTCCACGCCGTCACACAGCGCCAGCTCCCCCGCCACCGTCAACACGCGAGCAATATGCTCATAGACATTAAAGGCATGGTAGACGCTGCGCTGGTCAAACCCACGAGCAGGCGAAAGTTCGGGCACGGCGGCACAAATAAGCTCGGGATAGCGCAGCATCGCGTCTCCCCCGTGACCGGTCGAAAGAATGCCTTCGAGCTCAATGCCCACGCGCTCGCGTGCCACGGCATCGAGCAGCGATGAGCATTCGGCAAGCGCCTGTTTGGTCTTAGGCTCGATCATAAAATCCAAACGACAGGCAAAACGCACGGCGCGCAGCATGCGAAGCGCATCCTCATTAAAGCGACGCTTGGGATCTCCGACGGCGCGGATCAACCTACGCTCCAGGTCGCCCTGGCCATCATAGCGGTCGACAAGACCGCGCCGGGGATGCCAAGCCATGGCATTAACGGTAAAATCACGACGCGCCAGATCGTCCTCAAGTGACGCCGCACGCTCCACACTCTGGGGATGGCGGCCATCGGTGTAAAAGCCATCCAGACGATACGTCGTGACCTCAATGCGCTCATCGTCACAAATGGCGGTAATGCCGCCAAATTTAATCCCCGACTCAACCACCGCAATGCCGGCGGCCTCGAGCGCCGCCTTGGACTCCTGCCACAGACCGCTGCAGCACATGTCGACATCGTGGCCGGGGCGTCCCATCAGGGCATCGCGTACCCAACCCCCCACGAACCAGGCCTCAAGACCGGCTGCCTCAAGCGCATGTAGCACACGCATGGAGGCGCCTGAGGGCTGCGTACCGTTGAGCGAAGCTTTGCACATACCTATGGCCTCCTACGCCTGCAAGCGTTAATCGATGGTTCTCAAGAAGTCTAACAAGAAACGGGCATGCGCGCACATGCAATCGTATCGTCGATCCGAACGAACGGGACAGCAAGCACCACATGCGCCCAGAATGCAAAAACACCCGCCTTGGTAATCCAAAGCGGGTGTTCGGCAACGATGTATCGATGCGGTTAGCAGACCTGGCGAACCTCGATGTGCTTCTTATATTCGTCCACCTTGGCAAAATCGCCCAAACCGGGGCACTCGACCACGTTGGCGCCGGTGGCCATCGACAGGCGCAGGGCGTCCTCGACGCGCTCGGGGGCGTCATGCCACACGGACAGGAAGGCAGCGAGCGAGGAATCGCCGGCACACACCGTCGACAGCAGCTTGACGTCGAAGGTGCGGTTAGCAAACCAGATGTGCTTGCCGTTGGAGAAGTACGCACCGGCGCCGCCGAGGGTCAGCAGCACGTTCTTGGCGCCCTTGGCATGAAGCTCAGCCATAGCGCCCTTGACGGACTCATCGTCGCCACCGCTCACCTTAATGCCAAAGATATCGAGCAACTCGTCGTCATTGGGCTTGATCAGCAGCGGCTCCATGGCAATGAGATCTGCCAGCTGATGGCTCGAAATGTCGAGAACGAACTCGGCACCCTTGGCCTTGACGCGGCGCAGAACCTCGGCCAGGAAGCCCTCGGAAGTGTTGGGAGGCAGCGAGCCGCTGATTACCAGGCAGGTCATGTCATCAAGCGAATCGATAAGCTCAAACATCTCCTGCTCATTGGCTTCGTTGATGGCGGCACCGGCGTTGACCATGTTGTACTCGGTGTCGGGGCCGGCATTGAGGAACACGTTGACGCGCGTGATGCCGTCGGTCCACACGGGCTTGACGGGCACGCCCAGGGCCTCGGCGCCCTTGACGATGAACTCGCCCGAGAAGCCAGCGAAGAAGCCCAGGATCGTGGTGTCGACACCGTAGTGGTCAAGAGTAAACGAGACGTTGAGGCCCTTGCCGTTGGGCGTGTAGACGGCATTGCGGGTACGCGTGACGGTGTTAGCGTCAAGGCCGTCGCAGGCGATGTTGTAGTCGATGGCGGGATTTGCAGTGAGCGTGTAAATCATGAATGTTCCTTTCACGAAGCAACGTGTTGATGAAAGTATATTCCACGCATCGGTAAAAGGCTAGGGCAACTCGGTGAACGGTATGGAAGCGATGAAGTACGGCAGGACATCTCTCCCCCATGACGAAACAAAAAAGGCGCCCCGGCCGAAACCAGGGCGCCGCATGCGCACGAATATGTCGCGTTTCGATTACTGACGATCGAGCTTGCGGACAGCAACGCGCTTGCTGTACTCGTCGACGTGACCAAAGTCGCCAATGCCGACGGACTCGGCAACGTTGGCGCCGGTGGCCATAGCGAGCTTCATGGCCTCCTCGACGTTGTCGCGATCCCTGTACCACTTGTGCAGGAACGCAGCGAGGGTGCAGTCGCCGGCGCAGACGGAAGAAACCAGCTTGATGTTGAACTCACGCTTGGCGTACCAGATGTCCTCGCCGTTGGAGAAGTAAGCGTCGCCGCGGCTACCACGGGTGAGCAGCACGTTCTGAACGCCGGCGTCGTGAGCCATCTTCATGGCAACGCGGACCTCGTCGTCGGTGTCGACCGGCACGCCGAAGATGGCCTTCATCTCGTGATGGTTCGGCTTGATGAGCAGAGGCTTCTTGTGAGCGAGCTCCTTGAGCTTATCGGAGGACAGGTCCAGGACGACGTCGGCGCCACGAGCCTGAGCGTGCTCCATGACCTGAGCCAGGAAGTCAGGCGTAGCTTTGGGAGGCACGGAGCCGGAAACGATCAGGCACTCGAGATCGCCCGCGGTGTCCAGGATGTTGTAGAGCTCCTCCTGGTGCTGCGGCGTGATCGGAGCACCCGGGTTCAGGATGCCGTACTCGTGCTGGCCATCGTTGACGTAGGTGTTAATGCGCGTGATACCGTCGGTCCAGACCGGGCGGCAGAGGCAACCCAGGTTCATGACCTCCTCGACGATGAACTTGCCCGTGAAGCCGGCGAAGAAGCCGAGCGCGACGGTGTCGACGCCCATCTTCTTAAAGGCGAAGGACACGTCGAGGCCCTTGCCGTTAGCCGTGTAGCTGGCCGAGCCGGTGCGGACGTTCTCGTCGGGCTCGAGCGGAGAGCTCGAAACCGTCATGTCGACAGCCGGGTTAGCGGTTAGCGTGTAGAACATTTACAGTACCCCCTGTATATGTGAGGGCCGCGTGGCCGGCCCATTCCAACCACGCGGTTACCTCTGATACCAAATTAGCGAGCTGCGGACTCGAGCAGTGCCTTGACCTCGGCGGCGGTGTTGCAGGCGAGCGCCTTCTCGGCGAGCTCGTCGCACTCGGCCTTGGTCCACTGACTGATGGTCTTGCGGGCGCGCAGGATCGACGGAGCGCTCATCGAGAACTCCTCCAGGCCCCAGCTGATCAGCAGCGGCTCGAGCAGCGGATCGGCAGCGGCCTCGCCGCACATACCGACCATGATGCCGGCCTTCACGCCGCTCTCGATGATGTTCTTGAGCGAGCGGAGCACGGCGGGATAGTACACCTGGTACAGGTTGGAGATGGTGTCGTTGCCACGGTCGGCGCACATGGTGTAGCCGATCAGGTCGTTGGTGCCGATGGAGAAGAAGTCGGCAACCTCGGCAAGACGGTCTGCGAGCAGCGAAGCGGCGGGCGTCTCGACCATGATGCCGACCTCGATGTTCTCGTTGAACTTGCGACCCTCTTCGGTCAGCTCGGCCTTGCACTGCTCGACGAGCTCCTTGACAGCCACGACCTCCTCGACGCAGGTGACGAGCGGGATCATGATCTTGACATCGCCGAAGGCGCTGGCGCGCAGCAGGGCGCGGAGCTGGACCTTGTACTGATCGGGATTTGCCAGGCAGTAACGCACGGCGCGGAAGCCCATGAAGGGGTTGTCTTCCTTGACCATGTGCAGATACGGAATCTCCTTGTCGCCACCCACATCGAGCGTGCGGATGATGACAGGAGCGCCCTTGAGCGCACTAGCGACCTTGCGGTAGGCGTTGAACTGCTCCTCCTCGGAAGGAAGCTCGGCGGAGTCCATGAACAGGAACTCGGAGCGGAACAGACCGATAGCCTCGGCATCGTGATCGAGCGCGTTGGGCACGTCATCGGGGTTACCGATGTTGCAGGCGATGATCTTCTTGATGCCATCGGCAGTCACGGACGGCTTGCCACGGAAGGCCTCGAGGGCTGCCTTTTCGGCAGCGAAGGCCTCGGCCTTGGCAGTGTAGGCGGCGAGCGTCTCCTCGTTGGGATCGGCCTCAACGATGCCCTTGCCACCGTCGACGACAACGGTCATGCCGTTGCGCAGCGCGGTGCAGCTGTTGGAAACCGAAAGGACAGCCGGGATCTCGAGGGCGCGCGCGATGATCGCGGAGTGCGACGTGCGGCCACCGGTCTCGGTGACGATACCGGCAACGTGAGCCTTATCGATCGTGGCGGTCATGGACGGCGTAAGGTCATGCACGACAACGACGGTGTTCTCGGGCAGGACGGAGAGGTCGACGACCTCCTTGCCCAGCAGCTCGGCCAGAATACCGGTGCGGATGTCGGCGATATCGGCCGCGCGCAGACGGAACATCTCGTCGTCCATGGACAGGAACATGTTCTCGAACATGGTCGAGGTGTCCATGAGCGCCTGCTCGGCGCAGGTGCCGCCGTCAATGGCAGCGTTGATGGCATCGGTCATGCCCGGGTCCTGAGCCAGGACAATGTGTCCGCTCATGATCTCGGCCTCGGCCTCGCCCACCGTCTCCTTCATGTGGTCGGCCTGAGCCTGGGTCTTCTCGCAGAAGACCGAAAGAGCGGACTGATAGCGCTCCTTCTCTGCTGCCGAATCAGCAACCTCGTGCGGCTCAAACGTCAAGTCGGGATCGACGGCGACCATGACGGTGCCGATACCGATGCCCTCGGAAGCGTTGACTCCCTGATACATTCCCATTCCTCTCTCCGTGTCATGTGATAAAGCGTTTTGCCATATCCATGACAAAAGAGCGCAGCTACCTTAAAACAGGTCACTGCGCCCCCAAATATGAACTTAGTTGTTCAACATGCGACCCGTTTGAGTTCTACTCGCCAAGACCGCTCTTGATGAGCTCGATGGCAGCAGCCAGAGCCTCGGCCTCGTCAGCGCCGTCGCACTTGACCTCGACCTCGGTGCCGCAGGGGATACCAGCGGCCATGAGGGCCATCGGGGACTTGCCGTTGACCTCCTTCTCGGGGGTGACGACCGTCACGTCGCAGGCGTACTTGCCCATGGTGGAGGCGAAGAGGCCGGCCGGACGCATGTGAAGACCCTGAGGATTAACGAGGGTAGCCTTCTCAGAAACCATAATTGACTCCTTTTTTGTGTTTAACCCCTGTCAGCCATGCGACAGGAGCCATATTCACGACGTTGTTTATATTAACTCACATCAAACTGTTTTTCATTGTGTTTCGCACGAATTATTGGACGGATGTCGTTGCAGCACGCTCGCCTGCCGGGCGGGGCGGGTAAGTTTGCTGCTCTACAGTCCTGCGCCAGACGGTCAGCACATGTAGTGCTTTCCGTTGCGGGCGGCCCTAGCGCCAAACTTAAACGCCCCGCCCGGCCG
>CBCTZJ010000061.1:0-6338 GCA_965151385.1 uncultured Collinsella sp.
ACCATGGTCGTGGGCATCATCGGCGCGTTCTTCGGCGTGCTGGCGTAAGGGCCCGGCTGCATAGACTGTCATTGCAACCTGGTAAGGGGATGGAGCGGGCCTATGCCCTCCATCCCCTTACTTGTATAGAGGGAGTTCGTATGTTCGCGAAGGATCGCGAAGCAATGCGCCTGACGCCGGCAGAGGTCAGGCTGATTCTTATTGAGTCCCTGCAATGGTGCGCCAACAACGCGGTGTACTTTTTAGGGCTTATCGGCGCGGCGACGTATGATTTGGCTGGCACGGCCTTTTTGGTTGCTGCCATTACGCTCGTACGCAATCTTATGACGTCGGCGGGCAATATGGTGTCGGGCTCGGTCATCGACCGCTTTGGACCGCGCCGGACGTCGTTTGTGACGTGCGTGATTACGGCGGTGCTATCGCTTGGCGTGGGGTTGGCGCCGTTGTCTGTCCCCGGGCTTGTGTTTGCCGCGTGCGTCTTGGGGCTTGCGGGCGGCTTTATCAACACCTGTACGCATGCGTTTCCGGGATACCTGGAGTCGACCACCGAGGGCCGTACCCGCGTGAACGGTCTCATGGTGTTCTACAGCAATATCGCCTATACCGCTGGCCCGCTGCTCGGTGGTGCCATCGTGAGCTGTTTTGCCACGCAATCGGTCTATCTGCTCATGGCGGGCATGATGGGTGTGGCGGCCGTGCTCTCCTTGGGCTGTCACGAGTGTGTTGCTCCCGCAAAAGGGGAGAAGCCGAAGGGCGGCATTCTGGGCGGCATGGCCGAGGGCGCGCGACTTACGTTTTGCGACCACGACCTGCGCCTTATCTTTATCTCGGGCTTTCTGGGCTTCTTTGCGTTTGGCGCGTTCGATTCGCTGGAGTCGTTGTTCTATCGCGATGTGCTCAACGTGGATATCGTCTGGCTGGGCTGGCTGTCCTCGGTCGTGGGCCTCACTTCCTCGGTGGGCGCGTTCATCCTGACCAAGCTTTCTGCCCGCCATGTCAACCTGCGATTGCTGCTCGGCGCGCTCATGGCCGTGGGCATTGGGTCCATGGTGTACGTGGGCACCGATATGCTGGGGGTCGCGATTATCGGTCAGGCGATTAACGGTCTGGCCTGGGGATTCCTGGAACCGCTGCAGATGATCTTGATTCAGGAGCGCGCTGACATCAAATACCTGGGGCGCATTACCGGCTTTGTGCGTTTTGGCCTGATGAGCGCCGGCGTGCTGCCGCTGCTGGCGGCTCCGTTTTTGGCGGAGGCTTTGGGTGTCCAGACGGTACTGTTTGGGGCATCGACCATTATTGCGCTGGTAGGAACGCTGTTCTTTGTCACACAAGGGAGGCGCCAGAGGCGTTAGCTATACATTCAATTCTAATTTAATACCACTCACCAGAGAATTTCGACCGTTCACCGAGGATTGGAGCAGATTGATAAGTGGTATTAAAAACACATTAGGTGTATGTCTATAATTGGTATCGAAAAGAAACGCGATGTATAGAGTTGCGTGCAGGACAGAAAGGAAAAGCCATGAAGGAAACCGAGAAGATCGAGATCATGCACTTTAGCCAGGAGGGCTACGTCGAGGACGGCAAGAACGTCTACGAGACCGGCAAGAAGATGATTGAGCTCGCCGACAAGGTCGCCGACGAGGGCTACGACGCCGTGTTCCTGATGGGCGTCGGCGGCACCTGGGACGAGCTCATGCAGCTCGAGTACCTCATGAACAAGTTCGGCGACCGCGACCTCGAGGTCTACCTGATCCACGCCGCCGAGTGGAACGTCATGGGCCACAAGCGCATGACCGACAGGTCCGTCGTGCTGACCGCCTCCGAGTCCGGCACCACCCCCGAGGTGCTCGAGGCCGTCGGCAAGATGAGGGAGATGGGCGTGCGCGTCTTCGCCATGACCAACCCCGAGGGCAAGATCGGGCAGGCCGTGGGCGCCGAGAACTGCGTCATGATGGCCTCCGACCACGGCGCCGGCGGCTGCGAGAAGGGCTACTACCTCGCCGACTGCTTCGGCCTGCGCCTGCTCAACCGCCGCGGCTGCTTCCCCAAGTTCGATCTGTTTATCGAGCAGACCAAGGACATCTGGAAGGACATGCTCGATATCCGCAAGCGCTTCGAGCCGCGCGCCGAGGAGCTCGCCAAGAAGTACGCCCTGGCCCCCTACACCATGTTCATCGGCTCCGGCGCCCTGTGGGGCGAGACGATCCTGTTCTCGATGTGCATCCTGGAGGAGATGCAGTGGAAGCGCACCCGCTACATCACCTCGGCCGACTTCTTCCACGGCACCCTCGAGCTCGTGGAGCCCGGCGTCCCGGTCTTCCTGTTCATGGGCGAGGACGAGAACCGCAAGCTCGACGAGCGCGTCCGCGCGTTCCTGACCCGCGGCGTGACCGGCGACACCGACATCAACATCATCGACACCGCCGAGTTCGCGATCCCCGGCCTTGACGACGAGTTCCGCGTCATCGTCTCCCCGTGGATCCTCTCCTCGCTGATCACCGATCGCCTTGCCGCTTACTACGAGACGGTCACCAAGCACAACCTCAACTACCGTCGCTACTATCACCAGTTCGACTACTAAGAGCAAATAACGTTTGTGTAATCGGGCCTCGCTCCTATATGGAACGGGGCCTCGCTTGGGTTGGAGAGTAATTATGAGCTATCCCCAGCTTGCCGTCATGAATATCAGCCATCGTTATTTTGACCTTGAGGAATTCTTTTCTTCGGCAGCGGCCTCGGGCTACACGTGTTGCGAGCTTTGGACCGGGGCGATGCATCTGTATGTCGATTGCCATGGATACGATTCGCTCGAGCAGGTGCAGGAGCTGTCACAGCGGTATGGGATTCGGATTGTGGGGCTTTGTCCCGAACAGAACAACCCCAAGCCGTGGAATATCGCGGCGCGCGGGAATGAGGCGCGCGCTCGCACGCTCGCGTACTTTAAGAACGTTGTGGATATCGCGGCGGAACTTGGAGCCGAGCAGGTCATGGTCTCGAGCGGCTGGGCATTTTTGAACGAGCCGATCGAGGACGCGTGGGGTCGCAGCGCCTCGATGCTGCGTGCGATTGCCGAGCATGCGGGAGAGCGCGGCGTGCGACTGGTGCTCGAGGCCCTACAGCCGGTTGAGTCGATGATCGTGAACTCGGCGGCCGACACGAAGCGCATGATTGAGGCAGTTGATCATCCGGCACTTAAGGCGTGTCTGGATTTGGGCGCTATGGCGGTGGCGGGGGATACCATCGACGATTATTTCGATCTGCTTGGCGATGATGTCGCCCACGTGCATTTTGTCGATGTTGCGGCAGATGGCACGACGCATCTTGCTTGGGGTGACGGCGACCGCGATATGCGCGCCGACCTGGATAGGCTGGTGGCGCGCGGCTATCGCGGAGTTGTTTCGGCCGAGACCTATGACTGGCGCTATTTTGCCGACCCCGCAGCTGCCGACGCTCAGGTTATGGCGGAGTACCGACGCGCGATTGGCGCCTAAGTGGGACAGGGCGCCGAGTTGGCGTTTGACGTTTTTTGAGAAACGGGACGTGCTTTCCGCTTGAGGCTTCTGGCGGAAAGCACGTCCCAGAACAGGCGCTCAGAATGGGACACACTTTCCGCTGAGGACCTCAACCGGAAACCGCATCCCAGTTTTTGGCTGGCGGGCGGGACACGCTTTCCCCTATGTTTCCAAATGAATACGCTATGAGCCGAGGAGGACGATTCTCCCCGCAAACACTCTAGTATGCTAAAGTACCCAGAAGACCGGCGGAGCTATGCCGGTCTTTCGTTCTATATGAAACACAGCATGAGGAGGCTCACCAGATGACGGCCACACCGTGGGGATTCCGGGACATATTGCCCGAGGAGGCTCAGGCGCGCGAGGAGATCGCGCTGACGGTGAAGGGCTGCTTTAGGGAGCATCATTACCTGCCGGTCGAGACGCCGCTACTCGAGGACAAGGGTTCGCTCGAGGAAGGCGGCCGCATTGCGGATACGCCGTTTAAGCTCTTTGATGACGACGGTCGCCTGCTGGTGGTCCGTCCCGACAACACGCTGCCGATCGTTCGCCTGGTTTCGACTCGCATGCGCGCGGCCGATCTGCCGCTGCGCCTGCGCTATGAGGCGCCGGTGGTCCGCGAGTGTCAGCGCAATGCCGGCGGCTCGCGTCAGTTTACGCAACTGGGTTTTGAGCTTATCGGCGCGGGCGATACCGCGGGCGATGTCGAGATTGTCTCGCTCGTGGCCGAGGCCGTGCGCAAGTTAGCGCTGCCCGATGCGCGCATTATCGCAGGTAGCGTGCGTCCGTTTAAGGAGCTGCTTGCGGCGTGCGAGGATCGTGAGCTGGCTGCCGAGGCCCTGCGCTGCGTGCATGCCAACGACTTTGTGGGCCTCGATGCCCGCGTGGCGGTAAGCGTCGAGTTCGATGCCGTCAAGGCCGCCATTAGCGAGCTGCCGCGTCTGCACGGCGGTGCCGAGGTGCTCGACCGCGTGGACGCGCTGCTGGAGGCCGCCGGTATCGTCGCGCCGCTGACGCGCGAGCTGCGTGCCCTGGTCGAGGGCCTGGCACCCGAGGACGCCCAGGTGCTGTCGTTCGACTTCTCTATCATGAACTCTTTCGATTACTACACGGGCCTGGTCTTTAAGGCCTATGCCGGCGGCCTGCCCGATCCGGTGGGCTCGGGCGGTCGCTACGACTCTATCTTTACCGGCGCATTTGGCGACGGTATCGAGGTGCCGGCGGCGGGCTTCGCCTTTTCGCTCGAGCGCCTGGAGGCCGCGCGCACCTCGGCCAAGGATGCCGCTTCCGATGGCGATCACGCCGCGGGCCGTGGCGCCGAGGGTCCGCTGCGCATCGCTGTGCCCAAGGGCTCGCTTAAGGCTGACACGCTCGACGTGCTCGAGGCCGCGGGCCTGGACGTCTCTGAGCTGCGCGACCCCGGCCGTCACCTGATCGTGCGCGGCCGCGACATGCGTGCCGGCGAGGGCACGGTCGGCGATATCGAGTTTGTCATCGTGCGTCCCAGCGACGCGCCCGCCTTTGTGGGCTGTGGCGGTGCCGACTGCGGCATCTGCGGCTGGGACTCGCTTATCGAGGCCGACCTCAACTTGCTGCAGCTGGTTGATCTGGGCTACGGCCTGTGCACGTTTATCGAGGCGGAGCCCGCGTGGTGCACCGGTCAGGCCGAGCGCAACTATGCCCGCCGCGGGTCGCTTCGCGTGGCAACCAAGTACCCGCGCATCGCGAGTGCCTGGTATGCCGAGCGCGGCGTGAACGCCGATATCGTCTCGCTGCACGGTAACATCGAGCTGGGCCCCATCGTCGGTATGACCGACCGTATCGTGGACATTACCGCCACGGGCGCCACGCTGCGCGACAACGACCTGGTCATCACCGGTCGCATTATGGACTGTACGGCCCGCTTCTTTGTCAACCCGGGTGCTGCGCGTCTGGATCCGCGTGTACGCAATCTGGCCGATCGCTTGGCGGCAGCCGTGAAGGACAAGCATTTTGAGCCCGTTGCGGGCTCGGCACAATAGCGCGAGCACGCACGGGCGCCCCAACGTCTGGGCTGCGGGTCGACTGGCGCCGCCGCCCGGTCTCTCGTTTTTCGAACAAAACCTCGACCGATAGGGGATACCGATATGAAGACCATCAAGCTTGCTCCCGGTGAGCGCCTCGTTACCAACCAGCTCAACCGCAAGGGCGTGCTGCCGCAAAACATCGTCGACGCCGCCCGCGATATCGTGGCCAACGTGCGTGCCAACGGCGATGCTGCAGTGCGCGATTACTGTCGGCGTTTTGACGGTGTTGAGCTGCAGAGCTTCCGCATGCCGCAGGAGCAGATCGGTGCCGCGCTCGAAGGTCTTGATCCGGCCTTTGTCGCCGCGCTCGAGAAGGCCGCGCGCCAGATTCGCGAGTTCCACCAGCGCGAGGTCGAGCAGAGCTGGTTTACCACGCGCCCGGATGGCACGATGCTCGGCGTTAAGGTGACCCCGCTCGCGGCGGCCGGCATCTACGTGCCGGGCGGTCGCGCACAGTACCCTTCCACCGTGCTCATGAATGCCATTCCCGCCAAGGTGGCCGGCGTCAAGCGCGTGGTCATGGTGACCCCGCCGCAAAAAGACGGCCTGATCAGCCCCTACACGCTCGCCGCGGCAAAGCTCGGCGGCGTGGACGAGATCTATATGGTGGGCGGCGCCCAGGCCGTGGCCGCGCTGGCGTACGGCACCGAGACCATTCCGCGCGTCGACAAGATTACCGGCCCGGGCAACGCCTTTGTCGCCGCGGCCAAGCAGATTGTCTCGGGCGACGTGGGAATCGACATGGTCGCTGGCC
>CBCTZJ010000062.1:0-5368 GCA_965151385.1 uncultured Collinsella sp.
CTCGCCGCCACGGCGCTCATCACGGCCGCCGCGCTCGCCATCGCGACCGGAACGACGACGATCGCCCGAACCACGCTTGCCGCCACGCGAGCCACGGCCCTCGTCCTCGCGCTCAACACGGCGACGACCGCCGCGGTCCTCGTCCTCACGACGACGGCGGTGTGCCTCGCCCTGGAACTGCTTGGCACGGCGCTCGGCACGGTTGCCGCGCGGGGCCTGCTCAACGACACCAGCACCGCCGCGCTCCTCGGCAGCCACCTCGCGGGCCACGCTCTCCACAGCCTCGTCCACGCGAGCCTGAACGCCCTCGCGCACGCGGGTCTTGCCGCCGCGCTTGGGACGGCTCGGACGCTCACCGTCGCCGCGACGCTCGTCTCGACCGCGGTTGGAACGACCGGCCACATCACCGTAATCGTCGCCGTTGCGCTTGCCGTCGCGACGCGCCTGCTCAAGCTTCTTCTTGCTCTTGGACTTGCCGCGCTTGGTCTTCTTCTTCACCTTAAAGGCCGCAGGATCGCGCTCGGGGTCAACCGCGGGCGGATTGGGGCCCACATGCAGGTCGCCGGCCTCGTAGATGTCGGCGGTCTTGTCCATGAGCTTCTCGATCTCGTAGAACTCATCGACATCCTGCTCGGTCACAAACGTGATGGCCCAGCCCAGCTCGCCGGCGCGGCCCGTACGGCCAATACGGTGGATGTAGTCGGTCGGCTCGGCCGGCACGTCAAAGTTCACGACGTAACGCACGTCGCTGATGTCGATGCCGCGGGCGAGCACGTCGGTTGCCACCAACACGTCGACGGTACCGTCGCGGAAGGCCGAAAGGGCACGCTCGCGCTGGGCCTGGCTGCGGTTGCCGTGAATCGCGGCGGCCTTGATGCCCTTGCGCTCCAGACGACGGCAGCAGCTGTCGGCGCGGTGCTTGGTGCGCATAAAGACGATAGTGCGCTCCGGGCCCTCCTTTTTGAGGAACTCGGGCAGCAGGTTGTTCTTGGCCTCGATGGACACCGGGAACACAAACTGGTCGACGGTGTCGGCGGTCGACGTGGCGGGCGCGATCTCCACGCGTGCCGGGTCGCTCACCAGGTCGGTGATCTCGCCCACGGCCTCCTCGTCGAGCGTCGCCGAGAACAGCAGCGTCTGGCGCTCGGCCGGCGTCTCGCGCACAATGCGGCGGACGGCAGGCAAAAAGCCCATGTCGAGCATACGGTCGGCCTCGTCGAGCACCAGCACCTTGACCTCGTCCAGATGGCAGGCACCCTGCTCGATCAGATCGACCAGACGGCCCGGCGTTGCGACCAGGATGTCGCAGCCGTACTTGAGGGCAGCGGTTTGCGGCTTGTAGCTCACGCCGCCCACGACGGTCACGGCAACGTGGCCCGTGACGTCGGCGATCTTGCTCGCGACCTCGTCGATCTGCTGGGCAAGCTCGCGCGTGGGGGTGATGACGAGCATCACGGGGCCGCGGCCGTTGCCCTCGGGCTTTTTAACACCGCGACGGCGGTTGCGGCCGCCGCGCTCGCGCACGGGTTTGGGAGGAGCGATGTGCTCCAGATTGTTCATGGTCGGCAGCAAAAAGGCAGCCGTCTTGCCGGTGCCGGTCTGAGCGGCGGCAAGCAGGTCACGGCCCTCGAGCACTACGGGGATCGAGCCGGCCTGCACGGGCGTGGGCGCCGTGTAGCCCAGGTTCTCGATAGCACGAAGCATCTCGTCGGAGAGGCCCAGCTCGTCAAAGGCGGGCAGGCTCTCGGTAGCGGACTCGACGGCCTGGGCGGCATTGGCCTCATCGGCGGCATCGAAGGCAGCCTGGGTCATGGCCTCGCGGGTCTCGTCCAGAATCTCGGCGTCCGTGACGTCGGATACAGAATTACGCATATGTTGTTGTTCCTTATCTGCACGCGCAATGGGCACGGCATGCGGCCGCGCGGGCGTGCTTGGTAGTGCGCTAATACATACAAAAACAGGTGCGCACAGAGAGGACGTTGCTCAGCACGCTGGCGATCGCTTTGGCAGCCCTATCACGCGCCGTCCAGACGCAGCAGCTCTAAGCGATGGAGCAGATTCGCCGCCGGTTAGTATACCCGTGCTTCGCATGCCCCCACGTAAACCACAGATGACGAGGCGGACGAGGTGGGCCCGGCTGATTGTCTCAATCTGTAACATCTACAGGGCGAATCTTCCTCTACGTGTTACAGATCGAGACAAACGGTCGACACGGTTCACAAGCGTCTCAATCTGTAACAATTACCGAGTAAAATCGGTCCTAATTGTTATAGATCAAGACAGAGGGGGATTTCCGTCCAGTCCAAACCAAATCTCTCGGTCTTCCTGCAATTTCGAACATGTGGCCTATAATGTTGCTTTGGTTACGCTATATATTGCGCAGCCATTTAATACGTCGCCCACCGGGGGCCATTAATTCCTATCGCCATATTGGCTAGGAAGCAATCAAAGGAGGTATCCGTGGCAGCAGAGACGCCTTGCTCGGTCCTCTATAACGATATTCGCTCGTTCGGCGGTCTTAAACATCTCGAGATCGCCCGAATGCTCATCAATGGAAACTCTTATCTCGGCAGTACCCTGCTCGAGAAATGCTCTTCCAACCGCTCGTATCTCACCCGTTACATCGTCCATCGCAAGCCTGACCAGTGCGCGCCCTCCATCTACAGCGACTTTACCGTCACCACGCTCAACCTTTCCTCGGCAATCTGCAGCAAGCTCGGCGGCGGCGAGTCCGCCTATCGGGCAATCGCCGAGCACTATCGCGGTCCGGCCGCCAACGAAATGATGTCGGCTCTCACCAGCTACAAGCTGGACAGCCGCCTATATGCAAATGCCCTCAATCGCATCGACAACTTTGACGGCAATGCCGTGCGCGAGAAAAGCACGCTTTACCTTATGCTCTTTGTGGCAACGGGGGCGCTCGCCGATCCCGTTCAGGGCGTGGCCACCGTCGAGCGCTTTTGCGACAGCAAGACGGGCGAGCACTTTGGCACCACCGAAACTACCGTCGGACGTGGCTTTATGAGCAGCCTGGAGCAGCCGCGCACCGTCGCCCCCAACCTCGGTCTGCTCAGAACCCATGCCGACAACTGCGCCGACATGCAAATCCATCCCCTCACACGCGATCCGCACGGCACCGTGATTGGTTCTCTGCCCAAAACCTCGCCCAGCATCACCGATGTGGGCGCCGACGCATCGCGCGAGCATCTTCGTATTTGGCTCGAGGGTGAGCACTGGTACGCCCAGGGCCTTGGATCGACCAACGGCACGGTGCTCGAATCGGGCGCGTGCGACGGCGATATTGTGATTGAGCCGCCGCGCGACCAACGCGAGCCCGGCAAGATCTATCCCCCCGTGGAAATCGCCAACAGCGACAGACTTCATTTGGGTCTCTATACGACATTCCTTGTCATTGTGGACTAGCGCGGACGGCGATCGGAAGACGGTCGCCGTCCGTCTTTCGTCTTCTACCTTCTGCGTCGTAAACGACAATACTCAGCGGTATGCGTGGGCAGTGCGGCTATCATGGTACTTTACCGATATCCGCACTGCTCACGTATACGCGCGGCAACCCATGCCAGACAAAGGAACGCCATGGATACTACCGATAGCGCCTATGGCGACAAACTCATCCGTCTTGACACGTTCGACACCGCCGTGGCGGTCGACCCCAGCGCCGAGGACGACGCCAAGCGTCGGTTTATGACGCTTATTCTCCAGACGGCCCACCGCAACAACGGCAACATCGGACACGTGCTGCGCGCGACCAACACGAGCGGCGAGGTCTTTGCCGTCAAGCTACTCAAGGACAACGCCATCCTTTCCGGCCAAGCCCCCGACCGCTCCGCCGAGCAATCGGCAGCGCACCTGGCCAGCACCGCCGCGCTGTTCGAGGAGTACCGTCATCTGTGTACCGTCTCGCACCTGCGCGGATTTCCGCGCGTCTATGGCTACGGATCGTGCGAGGATGACCCTCTCATCCTCATGGAGTGGGTCGAGGGCACCTCGCTCAAGCAGGCGCTGCCCCTGCTTCCGCACGACGCCTCGGGCGGGCTGACCACCCAGATGGTCGCCGCCGTCGGAAACGCCGTGCTTCGTGCGCTCTTGATGACCCAAGGCCTCGTGAATCCGGTCATCCATCGCGACCTGTCGCCTGCCAATATCATGTTCCGCACCACTAGCCGAACGCTCGAGCAGCAGATTGCTGATTGTTCCTTTGACCCCTGCCTCATCGACATGGGCTCCGCGACCATGGCTCTCGGCGACGACACGATCACCCGGCGCGCCGACATCTGGCGTTTTGCCACGCCCGCATACGCCGCGCCCGAGATGCTCACGCAGGATATCGAAGGCATCGCGGCCCTTCGCCGTTCGCCGGCAATCGACGTCTATGCGCTTTCGAGCATTCTGTACCAGCTCTACAGCGGTCGCAAACCGTTTGACTTTGAGTCGACGGACGCCGCTGCAACCGGCTCGTTCTATCTCGTAAAGACCAAGACCAAGCCGGCACCGCTCGAGCCGCGCTGCGAGGGCGATGAGGCGCTCGTCCAGATCATCATGAAGGGTCTCTCAGTCGAGCAGTGCGATCGTCCCACCGAGCAGCAGATGCTCGAGGTGCTCTCGGCATACCTCACCGACGCCGAATCCGAAGGCCGCGAAGGTGCAGGAGACGAGGCCGCAATTGATATCGATTCTGGCACGCACCTTAAGGTCGACGTCGCCGGCGAGCGCGCACGAGAGATCCTGAATCAGGCCCGCCACGATGGCATGACCCGCCGCCGCTTTATTATCGGCGGCGCTATCGCAGCCGTTGCGGGGCTCAGCGTTATCGGGGCGGCAACCCATGGCTTTGGCATCCCCGACTACCTTGACGGCATCCGCGGTTCACTTGACGACTACACCTGGGATCAGCTGCAGGAGATTTCGCTCAAGATTAAGGCCGCCGAGACCCGTAGCGAGGCACGCGAGATTGCCAAGCGCTATCACCTGCTCGATGACAACGGGCATATCCCCTATCCATGCACCAAGCGCGTCACGCTCACCAACGGGCTGCAGGTTGGCGCGCAGCTTGTGGGTATCCGCCACGACGAGCTTCTGGACGGGACGGGCAAGGCCGGACTGACGTTTATGTTCGATGCCGGCATTGCCGAGCGCGATGCAGCGCCCCAACCGTTGAACGCCGGCTGGGCAGATTGCGAGCTGCGGGAATGGCTCGACGGCGACGGCCTTAAGCTGCTGCCCAACGAGTTGCGCGCACTCATTAAATCTGTCAAAAAGATCTCGAATAACGTTGGCGCTGCCAAAAGCGCATCGTGTCTGAGCGAGTTGCCCGCAACCCTTTGGCTGCCCGCCATGGTCGAGCTGTGCG
>CBCTZJ010000063.1:0-4675 GCA_965151385.1 uncultured Collinsella sp.
GAAAGATCCATGGTCTACACGTCCCTCCTTACAAACGTTCCTTCGTGGTTATACGGGCAGCGCGCATGCGCGGCCTGAGCCGACGTCGGGTCGACGGCGGCAACGTTGCCTGCCTCGAGCTCGCGCAAGCGCTCGGCGATGCCGGCCTCCACGCGATCGAGCAGGGCGTCGAAGTCCATACTGCCGCCTTCGCCCGGAAAGCCCTTCTTAAGGCCCGGGATGCGACCGTCACCGCGCTCTTCCTCGAGCAGCTCGGCGCTCGCGGCACCGCGCAACGCCGGCTTGCCGCCCTTGGTCGAAAAGTAGAGCGCCGCGCGGGTGTCCAAATCCAGCGCCCGGCGCATGGCCTGGGCGTAGATGAGCGTTTGGGTATGTGGCGGCAACCAGCGCGGATCGTCGATGGGCGCCGTCCCCAATTCCTCGTCGCGCACCGTAGGGTCGGCGAGCTTAAACTCCTCAACGCCCGTGCGGTGCTTGTAGTCGATCACCACGGCACGATTCTCGGCGTCCACGTCCACGCGGTCGATGCGCCCGCCAAGCGGCCAACCGGCATACTCGACCTTGAGCTCGTTGAAGGCGAACTCCAGGTAGCGCGGAGCAAAGGGGGCAAGTGCCTCGGACTCGTAGGCAAGCACGCCCTCCAGCTGCAGCAAGATCTCTGCCACCTGGCGCTCCTCCACCGCAGAGAGCGGCACGAGCGGGCCCTCCGTGCCTCGCTTGCCGGCGTGCTCGGCCAACGTCTCGTCAAAGACCTCGCGCAGCAGCTCCTGAGCGCGCGGCAGATTCTCGGGCGTCACGCGTTCCATACCCTCCTGGGGCAGGCGGACATGCAGGTGCTCCAGCACATCGTGGACAAAGTTGCCCTTCTCCATATTTCCAAAGCCCGCGTCGATGGACTGGGGCTTCACGCGATACGACACGAACCAGCACAGCGGGCACGTCGAGTACGCCTCAATCTGCGAGGCGGACGTCAGACGTGGCACGAGCGGTGCATCCTCGCCCTCGCCATCGCGGCGACGCAGGACCAGGTACGGCACAGCCGCCTCACTCAAATGCTGAGGAGCCTCGCACGCGACGCGCTTGCACTCGATGCCCTCACCGGCCGCTGGATCAAAATCGGCGACGATACCGCCCTCGCCCACGCACGAAACCCTGGCGGCGCCAGTGGCCTCGGCGTGCGCTCGAAGCTCGGTCCACGCGGCCGCCGGATAGCACTCGCGCGCCTGGCGATCGTGCGTCACACGGGCAAGCGCAACCGGGCCGCGCGCAGCCTGCATCGCGCGGCCGAAGCGCACGCGCAACAAGGCGGCAGGCTCAAGCGTCACACCGCTGCGATCTAACTCTGCCGTCAGCGTGGCCAGCGGGCCCTCTTCATGTGAGAGCGGATAACTGTCCAGGTCGACGTCGGCAAACAGCACGGCATCGCAGCTGTCGGGGCGCAGGGCTGCCGCATCGGCAAGCGACGCAAAGCGCACCTGGGCGCGCGGCGCGCGGTCAACCTCGTAGGTCTCGTAATCGTATGCGGTGCTGCGCTTGTCCACCTTGGTACGAACGTCGTCGAGCACGGGCACGGTCGCCGCCTGTGACACGTCGAGCGCGCGAGCGTCGTTCATAAGGATGTCGATGGCATGGCGCAGCAGGGCCGTCTCTGCCTGGCGACGAGCCTGACCGTCAAGGCCTCCAAGGGCGCGATCGGGCAGTGCCTCGGCAACGGCGAGCATGGCCTTGAGCGCCGTCACGGGTTTGTCGCGCCACAGCGCTTGGAACACGTCCGAGACCACGCACGACACGTTCTTAAACCAGTTCTCATCACTGGCAGCCTTGCGCGAGGACCTGACCTGGCCCTGCACGCTCTGCAGCAGGCTCTTGACGGCTGTGGTGGTCTTGCCGCGCGATAGGCGCATGTTCTTGTCGAAGGTGCGCGCGCTGGCGGCATCGGCACCCGAAAGCGGACTGTAAATCCAGTCGGTAAGCTCCGGCGCGGGCCACCACTCGGTCTTGGAGGCGATGCCCTCGTCGGCGGCCTTCATGCGCTCGATCAGATTCGCGAGCGCCGAGAACTGCCTGCCCGCGATGGATTGGGAAAACGCCGTGAACTCGGTTGTCTCGGCCGCAATATGACGCGCCGCCAAACGGGCAGCGAGTTCACCGAACAGTTGGGGCGCCCGGGCAGACACCACGAGCACGCGCACGGGGTCCGCGGACGCCGCGACACCGCCGTCGACCGCGGCGTCCTCACACGTTTTTACCAGCTCATCGATGGCATCCACATAGGCGTGGGCGCGGGCGTGAGGGCCGGCAACCTCTACAAAGGTAGGCTGAGCAGCGAACTTGGAGGCAGTCTGGGGCGCGGCGGCACCCTCCCCCAGCGGCGCGGCCTCAAACAGCACGCCGCGGGCATCAAGGGCCGTGGCCAGCTCCTCACGCATCGCCGCCTGCTCGCGAGCGAGCAGCACGACAACCTCTCCCCCGTTGTTTGCCACGGCGGACAGCAGCCCGAGCAGGCCGTGCGTAAACGATGTGATGTCGCGCACACATACCGCGCGGGCGCACGCCGGAAGGTTGTCGGCCAGCACCTCGGCCATAAGGTCAGCCGCCTCGCAGGACTCGACCATGCCTCGATGGCCCAAGCCGCTCGCATAGGCACTCAACAGATCGAACACGCGAGCCTCGGCGTCGCTCTTGGGATCGGGCCGGCAAACGTCGCCGCAGCGGCGCTCGTCACCCGTTCCCGCTACGCCCGGCAGCACATCGCGGGCCATGCGCGCGAGCATGCGCACCGTGCCCTGACTGCGCGACAGCGGCTGCAGGTCGGCATCGTCGCGACGGGCGACCATGTCCGAGAACAGCATCTGGCGCTGCATGTTGTCGACGAAGCTGCGGCCATCGCCCATAAGCTCCCACAGCGAACGAAGCCACGACGCGGGGGTTTTGTAGTCAACGCTCAGCGAGGCGCCAGCAACCGCAGCATCGTGACGGCACAGGTCGAGCTCGGCAAACGAGGGCGCCAGCAAAACGGCGCGCCCGTGGCGGGCAACCAGGTCGGCGAGCAACGCCACCTCGGCATCGCTCAAGTCCGTACCGGCATTGGTGGTATAGATTCGAACAGGCATGGTCCTCCACTCAGACCGTTCGCAATAATCAATGCATCCATCCTACCCGCCCACGCGGACAGATTTGCCCCACGCCAACAGATTTGATCCCTCGGGGACGGAGGAAAACGGATCACCGAAGGGGTCAGTCTAACCATGCAATCCGTTTTCCTCCGTCCCCGAGGGATCAAAAAACCGCCCCCGAAGGGACGGTTCTGCGCAATTCGTTTTTGCCGCTGGCCTACTCGCCATCCTCCAGTTTGATGAGGATCTTGCGATAGCCACCGTACTCGCCATTAAGCGCCTTGGACACGCGGCTCACCGTGGTGGACGAAGCGCCGGTGCGGGCCTGAACCTCAACATAGGGCTCGCCCTCATCCAGATAGCGCGCGACCTGCAGGCGCTGCGATAAATCGCAAATCTCGCGCGGCGTGCAGATATCGGTTAAAAACGCCTGGATATCGTTCTCGTCATCCAAAAGACTAAATGCGTGGACCAGCTGCTTGACATCAGGCTTGTCAAACATGTTCTCGATATTCATCGATCACCGCCAAACCCGCCATAAGGCATCGAAGTTGATACTGACATCGGGCATCGTTCGCCCGTAATATGCAATAAAACTATGCATGGGCTATTTGCCCGTAGCAGTGTAGCACACCACCAAACTAAAGCGACAAGACTCTCTGCCAGCGGCACGTTTTTCAGGACGAACGCCGTTTAGAAACCGAATGCGCACGTAAGCTCCACGAATATTTGAGACAATGGGCGCCCAAACACCGCGGCGCGCCCGCGCAACCATCCAAGTCGCCGCCGCAAGCCGCTTCACGCGACGCCAGCAACCCCGGCGCAAGAAAGGATTCACGCCATGCGCTTTATGCTTAACTGGCTCTTCACCTCGATCGCCATCGCGATCGCCACGTTCCTCGTCCCCGGCATCCAACCTTTCGGCCTTGCCGAGGCCTGGGTCTGCTTTGCCTTTGTGGGGCTGTTCCTCAACATCGTCGATTCGTTCGTCAAACCGTTCCTCACGGTTATCTCGCTGCCGCTCACCATCATTACGCTCGGCATTTTCCAGCTCGTGCTCAACAGCTTTATGCTGGAGCTCGCCAGCTACCTGTCGGTCAACTTGTTGGGCGTCGGCATCTCCATCGCCGGCTTTGGCTCGGCCTTTATGGGCAGCATCCTAGTGTCCATCATGCGCAGCATCCTCGATAGTCTTGCCGAGGACTAAAACGGCCATTCCGACCGCGTCCGTCTCAACAGCCCAAAACGAAGGCCGCCCATCGCAAAAATGGGCGGCCTTCTTATTTGTCAATCCTCAGAGGGCAAGAAAATCTACCATTTCCACCCCGTCCCCAAATGGCAGGTGGGCTAGATGACGTAGTCGTAGCCTTCGCTGGGGGCGACGAGCTGGTCGAGCGTCACACCGTCGAGGTAGTCGTTGATGAGCTTGTCCAGGTTCTTCCACACATCGAGCGTGGGGCACTCATCCGAGCGCGAGCAACCCTTGCAGTCGCCATCCAGGCAGGCGACCGGCGCCAGGCTGCCCTCGGTCAGGCGCAAGATCTCGCCCACCGTGTACT
>CBCTZJ010000064.1:0-4668 GCA_965151385.1 uncultured Collinsella sp.
AAAAGCAGCAGCACGCCCACTTGAATCGAGAACTTCTTTCCAAAGAAATCGCCTATCAGCCCTGTTGGCAGCTCGAGGACGACCGTTGCAATGTTAAACAGGGCTTGATAAAGCGCAATTTCCGTGACAGACATTCCTTTCTCCGCAAGGAAAAGTAGAAACACTCCCCGATTTAAAACAAATCCCGCGAGAACGAAAAAGACGGAATAGATGTGCAGTTGCGTAGCGGCATTCTTATTCATTTGGCACTTCCATCAACTAATTATGTCGGGCCACTCGCTACTGACTCGAAGCCTGAAGTGTTCACAGTTGCTGTGGAGAGCGGTAAAGCTTTTGCACAGGGTATCAATGGAATACATCCGAGGCGTTTTCAGCAGTATCATCGGCGAAGGCGGGATTAGCCTTTACGCGGCGCTCACCCTCGATGTATTTGACGATTTGATCAATCGTCTGGTTGGCGTGGCTCTTGAGCTTGTGCTCATAGAAGAAGAGGCCGAGCTTGCCGCGCGTGCCAGACGTGTTGCCACCCACACCCTGAAAATCCTCGGTATAGGTAAGTTCGCAGGCACCATCGCCAGCAGGTGCAGCCTCATAGCGCATGGTATTGATGCCCGCCGCATACTGAAAACGGACCTCATAGAGACACGGGTAGTCAAAGTGCTTGATCTTAACCTTGATCGCCGTGCCCTTGGCCTTGCCTTTTGCGGACTGGGCGCGCTTCTCGTACTTATAGCCGTTGAGTTTGTTACGGCTGGGATGCTTGCCCGTGGCGTTCTCGATATCCTGCATGATGGACCCCGCCAGAGCGTCAAAAAGCTCCTCCGGCGTCACCTTAAGCGTTTTGGTGAGCTGCATGATGGCTCCTTATTCGTTTGAACCGTTCGAGCTATTGTACCGCCCCAGGCTCTCCCATGCGTTGCGGTGAAATGCGGGCTGTTTGGCGGCTTTTTTGGCCAAAACAGTCCGTATTCCACCGCAAGTTATCTGAGGGCTAGAGGTTGTAGGTGACCACCTGGGGTTCGGCGGGTTCGCCAGAGGGGATCGAGTCGACTTGCTCCACGCGGACGAACTTGACCGTCACGGCCTCAAAGCCCGCCTTGTGCAGAACATCAGCGTAGACGCGCGCCTGCAGGGCGTGCTTCTCCTGCAGCTGTTCCAGCGTCTCGTCCGGTGTGCCACCCGTCTTGTAGTCGATAACCAGCGCGCGTGACGAATCCGCCGGGTCGGTCGCTAGCGCATCGATGGCGCCTTCGGCATATGCACCGTAGCGAGCGATGTCCTCGTCCTCGCAACCCAGCGAGAAGAACGGCACCTCGGCGCGAACGCACGGCCACGCGAGCAGGTCGGCACGAACAGCCGACTTGAGCCAGCGGTCCAGGGCAACGTCGAAGCGCTCGCGCTGCTCCGGCGTCAGGCGCCACAGACGCGCCAGTGCTTCGGCGCGCGCGACGGGCAGCGCATCGGCACCCATCTCGATCAGCCACTGGCATGCGGCGTGGAAGGCCGAACCCAAGGCCATGGGATTGCCGGCGGGCTCGACAGCAGCCACGTCCGCATCGGCCATCTCCGAGCCATCCGACTCGGCATCATCGCCAGCCTCTTCCATGGGAACACGTGCCTCGGCGGCACGGTCCTCGGACTCGGCATGCAGTGCGGCGGCAATTGACGAGTAGCTGTACGAATCGCGCGCCGGATACGGGCAGATGCCCATTCGCACGCCCACCGCCTGGGGATACACGAGCTCAAACGCATCGGGCTCAGGGTCGGCAGGACCGGGAACGGCGGCGCGGGCATCTGCACCGGCGCCCTCCGGCTCCGCATCGCCGCGGACAAGCCTGCCCTCGGCATCCAGCGAAGCGTTGGCCTCAAACGCCTGCTCGCCAAAGGTAAAGTCCGCGAGCGAAATGAGCTCGTAGTCGCCCGGCTTGGAATTGTCGAACGTCAAACGGTCACTATCGAGCTGTGGCATGTCCAGAGCGTCGGTCGGCAAAATACGGCGCAGCACGTCGTAGGTCAGATCGGTCTCGACGTCGAAGGTCGGCGCACACAGCTTGCCACGGCTCACGCCGGCATCCATCGCCAAGATCACCAGCTCGCGCGCACGCGTCATGGCGACATAGAGCAAACGAGCCCGCTCTTCGAGCGAAAGCTGCAGGTCGTCGTTGCGCAGGCGAGCAAATGCCTCAGCGGGAGAACCCGTCGCGCAGACGTCCTCCATGAGCTCCGGCGGCAGCCATAGCGACGTGCCCTTGCCCTTAAACGCATGCTCAAACTGCTTTTTTACGTCGTCGCCCTTCACGAAGGTCCCATCGGCAAGCTTAACGCCATCAAAACGAGCCGGCAGCGCCACGACTTGCGCCCCACCGTCGACGCGGCCCATCTGTGCCGCACCGGACGATTTGCGCACGCCAAAACACTCGGACACCGCGACGACCGGATACTCCAGACCCTTGGATGCATGCACCGTCATGATGCGTACCGCGCCGTCACCCTCCTCGTTGAGCGCACCCGGCGCCTCTTTGCCCTCCAGGAAGCGGTCGAAGGCAAGCGCGACGGAACGCGGCGAGTTACCGAACTCGGCCTCCGCCTCGCCCACGGCGTCGAGCGCCTTGAGCACGTTGGCGGCGATGGACTTGCCCTCGGGACCACGCTGCGCCAGACGCACAAACCAGCCAGAGGCGTTGACCACGTCGCGCGCAACGGAGGCGAACGAATCGCGACCCACGCGACGCAGCGCATAGCGCAACACCTCGCGGGCGCGCGTCACGAGCGGCAGATCTTGCAGGCCCGGCACATCGGAATCGCTCATGATGCCCATATCGATGTTACGACGCGACGTCTCGCCCGTCTCGCTATCGAGCCTGGTCGCCAGCGCCAGAAACTCCTGGGCGCCCAGCGCAAACATCGGCGATGCCAGCAGCGGCATAAGGCCCTGCGCCGTATCGGCCGGGTTGGCGAGCGCGCAGACTAGGGCGCGCACCGTCTGCACCTCGGGCGCCCGGGCAAAGACCGAGCCGCCTGCGATGACGCAGTCGAGCCCCTGGTCGCGGAAGGCCTGTGCGTAGACGTCGGCGTTGGTCATGCGGCCCAGCAGCAGCACCATGCCGCCCTGGGGCTGGCCGGCATCGGCAAGCGCGCGGAACCGCTCCGCGATCGCGCGGGCCTTGGCCTGTGTGCGCTCCTGCGTACTGCCGCCGGCAACAAAGAGGGCCTGACGACGCGAGGCGTCCGCCACCAGCGTGTCCTTGCGGCCGTCGCTCGCCTCAAGATCCAAAAAGCCCTGCATCAGGCCGCCGTCGTCGCCGTCGAAGACACGTGCCACGTAACGCAGCACCTCGTCATGGCTGCGGAAGTTGCGAACGAGTTTGACGAGCTCGCCAGCGGGGACATCCGGCGTGGCGACCGTCTCGGACGCCGCCGTCGATCCCACTTTGCGCTCCTGGCGACGGAACACCTCGACCTCCGCCCCGCGGAAGCGGTAGATCGACTGCTGTGCATCGCCTACGGTACACAACGCGCGCTCCCCCGCACCCGTCAGGTAACGGATCAGGTCGACCTGCATCTGGTCGGTATCCTGGAACTCGTCGATCATGACCATCTTAAAGCGTCCCTCATATGCCGCTCGAATGGCCGGGTAGTCGCGTAGCGCCTCGTATGCCATGCGGAGCAGGTCGTTGTTGTCGAGGGCAGACTGGCCGGCCTTGAGCGCGCGGTACTCAGCCTCTACAGAGCGGGCCAAGCCCACCAGCGCATCGAGCGCGGGACCACCGCAGGCAAGCACGATATTGATAAACGCATCGGCGGCCTCGGCCTTGAGCAGCTCGACCTGCTCCTTGGGGAATGCCTTGCTCGCGCGCGGCAGGGTGCACGACATCATGAGTCGCGCCGCATCGGCCATGGTCTTGCCGCTCGCCTCGAACGCGTCGATGGCATCGAGCGCCACCTGCGCCTTCTCGGTCGCGGCCTTGCTTGCGCCCAGCGCCGCGCGATAGGCATCGGCGAGTGCCGAGGTATCGGCCTGGCCGCGCGCTACGCGCACGTCGTCCATACCGCCCGGCAGCTGGCTCGACAGCTCCAGCAGCTCGCGCACCAGACCCTTGATGGTCGTGCCGGCGCCAAAGGGACCGCCCTCGCCCGCCATGGGATACCAGGCGTAGAGGGCCTTGAGCGATGCCGCGAGCTCGGGGGCGGCATCGGGCGCCGTCGCGCGACCCAGCACATGCTCAACAGCCTGATCCATGAGCTCGTCGGTATCGGTGAGCACCGTGAACTCGGGATCGATGCCCAACTCCAACGCGTGTGCGCGCAGGATGCGCGAGCACATGCCGTGAATGGTCGAGATCCACGCATCGTCGACGGTCAGGGCCTCCTCGTCCATGCCCTCGTCGATGAGCGCGCGGCGCACGCGGTCACGGATCTCGGCCGCGGCATCTTTGGTAAAGGTAATGGCGAGCACCTGGTCAAGATGCTCGACGAACGGACCGGATTCGGGCGAGAGCGCATAGACGATGCGGCGCGTGAGGGTAAAGGTCTTGCCCGAACCGGCGCCCGCCGAGACAAACAGCGGACGGTCGAGCGTTTTGACGATCTGCAGCTGTTGCGGCATCAAAGTCGAAAGATCCATGGTCTACACGTCCCTCCTTACAAACGTTCCTTCGTGGTTATACG
>CBCTZJ010000065.1:0-4214 GCA_965151385.1 uncultured Collinsella sp.
GTTCAGTCCAAGTTTCGGGGCGCAGTTCACAGGCACCTTTGTGGTGGTTTTTGTTTTAGGCGGAGGGGAAGGCCTTGGTGAGACCGGCGCGCGTCTGCGTGTCGGTCTTTTGGTAGATAGAGCTCAGGTGGCGCTGCACCATGCGCATCGAGATACCGAGCTCCTCGGCGACCTGCTTGAGCGGGCGTTCATCCTGGGTCACGGCTATGAGCACGTCGACTTCGCGCGGGGTGAGAGCGTGGTTGGCGATGAAGGCCTGGCGTTGCTCCTCGATGGTGGGGGCGGCGAGTGCTTCTTCTGCCAGCTGCTCGCGCTCGCGCTCCTGCTCGGTTTGGGGCAGGCGGAACAGGCCCGCGGCTACAAACGCCACACTCGCCGCCACAAGCAGCATGAGCGCGCCGATCATGATGAGGGCGACATTGCCCGAGGTCACAAGTGCCAGCGAGATGCCCGACGTAGTGAACGCACACACGTTGTTGGCTGCGCGGCCCATGCCAGCCCACAGTGCGGGCGTATGCATGCGCGGCGCCAGCTGCGTAAACGTGGCGGTAAAGAACGTGACAAAAAAGCCCGAACTCAGATAAAAGACGACAAGGCCCAGGTTGGGATCGGCGCCGGCCTCCACGGCCAGGATGGAAATGGTCGAGAGCGCGGCGATGCCGAGCATGACAAGTCCCATGTAGCGACGCTCGGCAAGATCAAAGACGATACCGGCGACGAGACCGCTCGCCGCCAAAAAGAGGCGCGGCCAGGTCTGTACGGCGATGGTGCCGTGGGCGTTGGAGAGCGTGACCACGTTGTCGAGGGTCGAGAACAGGCAGGCGAGAATCATGACGAGCGCGATACTCCAGCACGCCTGCTTGGCGAGGGCGTGCGAGGGCTCGGCAAAGGGATTGATGGTGGGGCTGGAGTTCTCGGCGGCCTTTTGGGGAACGACGCTGAGGACGGAGATGGCGATAGTCGCTGCGCCAAGGACGATGAGCTCTGCGATGCCGCCGCAATCGAGCAGGTTGATGGCGAACTGCATCAGGATGCCCGCAGCATAGGCCGCTCCTGCGCCGGTGGCGAGCTTGGGGTCATCCTGGAATGTCAACGAAAAGGCGTGGTGGGTGGCGGCGCCCAGCAGGCCGAGCCCGAGGAATGCGAGGCATCCCAGAATCTCGAGCGCAAGCGGGCTCGTGGGGGACTGAATCTGAGTCAACCCCAAGATGGCGATGGGGACGGCGGCACTGACAACTGCCTGAGGCTGGCCTTTGTGCTGCGCGTGCTCAAGCAACGGAGCGTACCCGATAAAGCCGAGCACGCTCGCGCCCAGAATAAAGCCCTGTGCGAGCACAACGCGCTCGGCGCCGGCGAGTAGCCCGATATTGATATCGAAGCGAAACTCGGCGGCAAGGAAGGCGAAGGTGAAGAGCGCGAGCGCCAGAAGCGCGTTGATTTTAGACCTGCTCAGGTTCAAGGACGGTCCTTTGGGTGGACGAATAATCGTGTCCTCGATTGTAGCGTTCCCGGGACGAGTGTGGCGATGGCGAAATCATATTGAATTAAACCGCAGGTAGAGGCCTAGGTTCACATCTACGAACCTAGGCATACGGAGTCATTTGGCACATCTTGGTGGTACAGAACCACCGCAAAGGGGACAGGCACCTTTGTGGCGGTATGCCCCTACGACCAAGGAGGCCGTTATGAACGGAAGTCACTTCGATAAGCAAACTCAGCGTGAGCGCACCTGCTCGCTGGTTCACGGTACTTGGCGTTGTGTGGGTGCCAAAATCGCTTGCGCCGGCGCGTGTGCGCTTATGGTCGGTCAGTTGCTGCTGCCGAGCGTGGCGCTGGCGACGGAATGCGCCGATCCCGCCGCTGGGACGGATGAGGTTGCCGCGGCTCCGGTGACGCCGACGGTTGCGGAGGATACGGCTGCAACGACCGCACCAGCTGCTTCGACCGCGCCTGCAACCGATGCCGCTCCGGCGGCGCAAGCCACCGTTGGGCCTCAGCAGACAATCCCAGCCGATGCCGCCAATGAGTCTAGCGGTGCTGCGCTCGCTGGGCAAAACGCTTCTGGCGACGACAACGCCGCCATGCCGGCGAGCAACGCCATCATGCCCTGCGGTGTGACCGATGTTGTTGGCGGCAGCGACGTTAGGGTCAATACGACCGTGGTTCCCCGCTACACGGACTGCGCGCTTCCGAGCAATGTCACACTCGAAAAGGGCCAGTCGTATACCTATGATTTTCCCGATGTTGAGGGTGGCATTCCAGAAGCGCTTGCGAGCGAAGTCGTCGAGGTTAAGTACTACAGGGCCGATGCCGCTTCGGGCACTCTGGTCGAAGTTCAGGATGCGTCCATGTCCGACGTGACGGCTCACTTTGAGCCTGTTGGCGATCACATGAGGCTGACGCTGACCTTTACGGGTGGCGCGGCAGGCGGTTCGTATCGACTCACGCGCAATGAGGCTCTCTATATTGGCGCGGCACTGGAGTATACCGGAACTGACTATGAAGGCAGCTCGACTATCCTCAACGAAACCAGGTACGATTATTACCTCCGCTACGCCATCAATCGCAAGATTACGCTTGTTGCGTCAGAAAACGAAGCCCTCCATAACCTGGACGTCAACGATGTGAAAACCGACTATGCGCCCGGCGAGGCGCCGCGTGCGACCGCGACGATTCCTGCCGCCGATGCCGACAAGTACGAGATCGCCTATGAGTGCTGGGAAGAGATGGAGCTCGATATGGAATCCGGGGAGTCGGTACCCGTTGCCTTCTGGTATTCCGATCCCGCAAAGTACACGCCGGGCATGAAGAAGATTGACCACTTCGAAGAGGGCAAGTTCTACATGTACTCCGTTGAGCTGAGGCTCAAGGGCGACAATACCGTGGCCGATGACTGCAATATGAACGTCAACGGTCATTGGGTGCACCACATTAAGACCGTCAACGGCGTCTTTGCGCCAATCGCTGGCAATATGCTGTGCGAACAGCCAATCGACGAATGGCGCGCCATCGACGTTATAGAGATCAACGGCGCCACGACCACCTTCAAGGCGGGCGATAAGCCGGTCTTTACGGCGAATGTTCCGACGGGCTCCAACTCCCTTCCTCAGTGTGAGTACTGGACGGGTAGCGACGGCAGCGAAGTGAACTCTCAGAAGTTCTGGGATCAGAACATCACGAACCACATCGACGCCTTTAAGCCTGGCGTGACCTATCGCTACGGTATCTACCTCAAGCCCGCGCGCGGATTCTACTTTACGCCCAACACCAAGCTGGTGATCAACGGCCAGGAGTGCGGCTACCAGATGGGCGAAGCGAGTGTAGTTGATCCCGAGAGCGGCTGTATCTTCACTCTGTGGCTCAACACCGATCTGACGTTTACGCCCGAGGCCACGCCGGCTCCGGTCGACCCCGAAAAGCCCGCGCCGCAGCCTGAGGTCAAGCCTGAGCCCAAGCCCGAGGTGAAGCCCGAGACCAAGCCCGCGGCTAAACCGGTCACGACAACCACCACGGCCAAGACGGTTGAGAAAACCACGCAGGCCAAGAAGGGCGATGCTGTCCTGGCTACCACGGGGGATACCACCGCGATGACGGTCGCCGCCCTAGGCGTCGCCGGCGCAACCGTAGCCGCCGCCGGCCTCGCCGCGACCAAGCGCCGCAAGCATTAGAGCTGGGTGACGGCTCTCGTTCTCGGCCTCAGCAAAATCTCAATCTGTAACACCAAGCCAGTCAAAACGGCTCTAGATGTTACAGATTGAGATGAACCGAATGGCCGCCAATCTAATGTCTCGATCTGTAACACCAGGCGGGGAATTTGACCTCTAACTGTTACAAATCGAGACAAACTGGCCGGCCGAGTCCAGAACCACCGCAAAGGTGCCTGTCCCCTTTGCGGTGGTTTGCGCAGGTAGAACGGTAGGTTCGTATATATGAACCTACCGTTCGCTTTGTTTTTGAACAACGATTACGCTGGATGACTTTTGGTTTGCAGGAAAGGAACGACCATGAGGTGGACTACTGCTCGAGCGCTTTGCCGACGGCTGACGGTTGCCACGGTGACCCTCGCGATGGTGACGGGTTCGTTTCCCGCGGGCGCGTTTGCTGAGGCCCTCAACACCGACGGCACTTTTGTGCAGACGGATAACGGCCAAGCAGCCGACGCCGATCGCGTCGGAAATGTTGGTGTAAGCGCGCCGACGGCTGACCGCCAAACG
>CBCTZJ010000066.1:0-3354 GCA_965151385.1 uncultured Collinsella sp.
GTCGGCGGGGCCATTGTGGCTCTTGACAGCGGATTGGGTCATATGAGCGAAAACCCGCCAGAGCGAGCAAGGTGCCTTGAAACAAGGCGGCATTGACCTTCTGGTCATGCCGCCGAAGTTGAAAGGCAGATTGCCGCTCTGGCGGGTTTGCAGCGTCGAGCCGTTACGCGGTTCGTAGAACCGCGTAACTGTTAGGGCCGCTGACCCATGCCACCCTCGAGGGTGACGGTCTCGCCGTTCATGTACTTAAAGTCGGGGCCGCAAAGCTGAACGACCACGCGGCCGATCTCCTTCTCGACATCGCCGTAATGGCCCGCCGGCGGCATGTGGACGTTGGCCTTGAACGCCTCGGGGTAAGCATCCTGGAAGTTCTCGAGCGCAGCAGTCCAGGCAAGCGGGCACACGATGTTGACGTTGATGCCGTCCTTGCCCCACTCGTTGGCGGCGACGCGGGTCAGGCCGCGGATGCCCTCTTTGGCGGCAGCATAGCTGCACTGACCATAGTTACCAAACAGGCCGGCGCCCGAAGCAAAGTTGACCACAGAGCCCTTGGTCTCCTTCAGGTGCGGATAGGCCTTCTGCATGTACAGGTAGGTGGCGTACAGGCCAGAGTAAATGGCCAGATTAAACTGGTCCATGGTGTGGTCGGCGATGGTCACACCCGAGGCACTGGCCTGAGCGTTGTTGACGACGGCGTCGATGCGACCGAACTCCTCAATCGCCTTGTCGATAACGTTCTGGACGACGGCCTCGTTATCCTGACCAGCCGAGACATCGGCCTGAACAGGCAGAACCTTGATGCCGTACTCGGCCTCGAGGGACTCCTTGGCAGCCTCGAGCTTGGCAACGTTGCGGCCGGTAATAACGAGGTTTGCGCCCTCCTTGGCAAAAGCGATATCGATGCCGTAACCGATGGAGCCAGCGGAGCCGTCCTTGAGCGTGGCCTTGCCGCCGCCGGTGACGATCACGGTCTTACCAGTGAAAAGTCCCATACAAAGTCCTTTCAAAATCGCGACGGGCACGCCCGCCGACTGCGCGTATCCAACTTCACGCGCCAAAAGCTGAAATGCAACTTTAACGGGTTCAAGTGAAAAATAAAGACCGCAGCAGGCGAACGGCGCAACGTCATTCGGCGAAGGGAATGTCAAGCGTAAACTGAATTTAGAGGACGAATTTTTGCTATCCAAGCGAGTCATCGAACACGTTTTGAAACTTTGCTGCGGGGCGCGGGATGTCGGCGCGAGACTTTATCATAGGGTGACAAACAACGATGAGGAGCACATGCCTATGACGGACGAGCTGGACCCCCAGACTCAACAGCATATTGATGATTCAGCAGACGTCGCCGCAGATACTGACGCTGCGACCTGCAATGATACCGACGTCGACGACGCCACTCTGGATAACGGCGCTGCGACGGAAATCCCTGCGGCAGAAGTTGCCGGCGAGCAAAACGACGATTCGGACGCTCAGGACAACGCCCCCGAAAAGGAAGCCGCCCCGCAAGCAGAAGGCCCCATCGAGGTGTCTTCGGAAGAAGAGCTCGATGCCGTCATGGACTCCATGATGGATGCCGTCAAAGCGATGAAAGACGCCGTGGCCGACGCCGATGTTGACGCCGAAGAAGAGGAGGCCGCCGAGGCCGCCTCGACCTTCGTGCCCGGCGAGACCCCCGTTGCCGACCAAGGCAGCACCCTGCCCTCGTTCCTGCAGCTTGAGCACCCCACCATTGGTGCCGATGCAGTCGACCCGCACGCTGCCGGCTTTTCCGTAGTCGAGGGCGGCACCGGCAGCATCACCACGTCACAGGCGCCCGATGCGGGCACGGCAAACGCCGGTCACCCGACCGCCCTGCACGCCCCAGCAGCCAGCCGCGATCTGGGAGGCGCCGTCTCAAACACCGCCAGCGCCGTGGGCGCCTTTATCGCCCAGGGTGCCTCGGCCATGCGCGAGATGAACGCCGCAAAGAAGGCACTCGCGGACGCCCGCGCTCACCTGGCCGAACTTGAGCAGCGCATCGCCGATCAAGGCGAGGAGCTCGAGACACGCCAAGACATCGCAGGCCGCTACGACCAAATCGTCGCCGAGCAGCGCCAGACTATCGACACGGCACAAAAGGCCGCCGCGGCGGCAGAAATCGGCCGCGATACCCATGCTGCCAAGGCAACAGAACTCAAGGCGCAGCTCGAACAAATGAAGGAAGAGGACGACGCCACCGAGCGGCGTCTCAAAGCCGCACTCGACGCGGTGGAGGCGCGCGAAGCCAGCTCGCGCGAGACCGGTAACCGCCTCGTTCGCCGCCTCGAGGATTCCAAGCGCATCCGCGACAAGGTGCAGGCCGAGCGCGACGCCGGCGTTGCCGCAGTACAGCAAACCGTCGACGCCACGCGTGCTCAACTCGAAACGCTGCGCCACGAGTATGCCGAGCTGCAGCGCAATCCTTCGGCGAATCCCGCCAATTACACGGTGCGCACCAGCGAGCTTTCGATGCAGATCTCCGACACGGCCGATGCCCTGCGCAAAGCCGAGGAAGATGTCCCGAACATCACCGCCGATCTTGAGCACTCGCTCGCGGCCGCCGAGCACGCCGTCGAGCAGGCGCAAGCCCCCATCGCCGACGCCAAGCGAGCCCATCAGGCCGTGACGGCCGAGGCCGATGCCACTCGCGACGAGCTGCAGACCGCAAAAGCCGCCGCCGCAACGCGCCAGCGCGAGCTGCGCGAGAAAATCGCCGCCGAGGACAAGGCACGTCGAGAGCAAGAGCAGGCTATTGCCAATGCCCAGGCGGATGTAGCGCATGCGCAGTCGATCATCGAGCAGGCGACCGAGGTGCACGACCATCCCGAGATTACCGAATCGCTCGCAGGCTCCTTGGCCCGCGATAAGGCCGAGCACGCCGAAACCGAGCGCGAAGTGGCTCAACTCGAAGCCGCCGAGGACGACGTGCGCGAGCGTACCCGCGACTCACGCATCAAATTCACCGGAGCCATCGTCTGCATTGTCGCCGTGATTCTGGTGATCATCCTGGTCTGGCTCTTCGCAAGCAAGTAAACCAGCTGCCAAAAAAACGCTCAACGCAGTTGCGGTGAGATAGTTCTTGTTTAGCCATCAAAAAGGCCAATTCAAGAACTATCTCACCGCAACTTTTTGGTGCAAAGGGGTCAGGCTACTTTGCACCAACTTGGTGAATATAAACCAGTCCCCATTGCGCCAACAACGTTTGCCCAAATAAAACCTGCCAAAATAAACCTGTCCCTTTTTGGCAGGTTGAACCACGGCAACGCCGATGTTTTGGCGCGGACAGACACTATGACCCAATCCGAGGGCACTAAAAAGATAGGAGCCCCCGCTCGT
>CBCTZJ010000067.1:0-3110 GCA_965151385.1 uncultured Collinsella sp.
GTTCAGTCCAAGTTTCGGGGCGCAGTTCACAGGCACCTTTGTGGTGGTTTTTGTTAAAGAGTAAGGAGACTGCCATGAAAAGACTCCCCCGCCTTGCGTTAGCTGCCGCGTTGTTTGCCGGCGCGCTCGCAGGCATCCCAAGCCTCGCTTTCGCGGGGAACCTGCCCGCCGCTATTGACGGCGCCGTAACCGTCATGCACACCAACGACATCCACGGCAGCTACAAGTACAGCTACAACGCAAGCAAGGGCACGGGCACCATTGGCTTTGACGGGCTGGCGGTTCTCTATAGCGCTCAAAGCAACGCCCCCGACTTTCTGCTCGATGCAGGCGACACCTTCCACGGGCAGTCCTTTGCCACCATGAGCGAGGGCAAGAGCATCGCCGAACTCATGAACACCTTTTATGCGAACGGCTACGACGCGACCACGCCGGGCAACCACGACTGGAGCTACGGCGCGGACAAGCTCCGTACCATGACCGGCTACAGTACCACCGGCACGCCCTTCGCCATGCTCTGCGCAAACGCGAAGTCTACGAGCGGCGTATGGAGCTCGAGCATCACCAAGACGCTCGACCGTACCTGGGAGGACAGCGAAGATCACTCCACATTCGACTACAAGATCAAGGTCGGCGTCGTGGGTGCCATGGATGAGTCGCTGGGATCCTCCCTGCGCACGGACCTGGTCCGGGACACGTCGTTCTCGGATGCGGCAGTCGCCATCAATGCCGAGGCCAAGCGACTGCGCGAGGATGAGGGCTGCAACGTTATCGTCTGCATCGCGCACACGCTCAACGCCAAGACCTTTGCTGCAAAGCTCGTTGGGGTCGATGCCCTTATCGCGGGCCACGAGCACATCAACTTAGACGAAAACGTGACGGGGGCTGACGGCAAGCCGGTCCGCGTCGTCGAGGCGGGCAGCGCCTTTGCCGAGGTCGGTCTGCTTTCCATTCCGTACAAGTACGACACGAATGGCACTGAGACGACCGACGATGACATGGTCACGGTCCCTGCAGACGACAGCGACGAGAAGCTCTACACCGCCAAGAACGTCAACGACCTTTTGGCCGACCCGAACAAGGGCTCCGACTACCAAAGCTGCCTTGAAGACGTCCGCAACAAGATCAAGCCACTCGACGAGGCCTTTGAAAACGAATCGAACAAGGTGCTCGGCACATCCGCCGCCGACTATTTCTACGGCGAGGACGCCGCGGGCACGCATGGTTGGGAAATGGTGCGCACCACCGATTTTCGCCCCAGCAAAGCGGGCGACACCACCAAGGCTCAGACCATCGGGCACGTGATCTGCGGCTCCTATCTTGCCCTGACGGGGGCAGACCTCGCCATCGAAAACGCGGGCGGCATCCGCGGCGGCATCGCGGCGGGCGATGTGACCGCCGGCAACGTCATCGCCATCTCGCCTTATGGCAACACCGTGGAGACCTGGACCATGACCGGCGCAAACTTCCTTGCAGCGCTTGAACACTCGTTGGAAATTAGCGACAAATGCAATGACAGCTACGAACTTCAGCAAGCCTACGTCGCAGCCGGCCACACCGAGCAGGAAGCCCAGGACATGTACAAGTGGCCCGACGACTCCGGCAGCGCTCTTTCCTTTGGCGGCATCAACGTAACAATCGACTGGACGCAGTCTGAAGGCAAGCGCATCGTGAGTGCCACGCTCACCAAAGACGGCAGCACGCTCGACCCCGCCAAGACCTATACCGTCGCCACCAACAACTACATCATCACCAACACGACCGACTTCCCCACCTTCGCAAACGCCAAAAAGCTCACCGAGTGGGGTACGTGCGAGGCAGCGCTGAGGGCACTGATCGGGCAGGACGACTGGGAGCACAAGGTGGCCTCGCTCGCAGGCACCATCAGCTTTAGCTCCGCTGAGAACCCCGCACCCCATCCGACCCCAACGCCTGAGCCCTCATCTAGCCCCGGCACGACGACCACGCAGATCACCACCAAGAAGACGGCCGGTAAGCTTGCCGCAACGGGAGACCGTACGCTGACCGTGGTCGGTGCATGCCTCATCGGCGGCATCATCGTCATCATGCTCGGCATTATCTGGAAGCGCCGCCGCTAAGCTACACCGCCGGGCCTTGCAGCCCCGCCGTGCAAACCTTATATCGAGCACAGAAGCCCGTCCGAATGTGATCGGACGGGCTTTTGGTGGGTATCATGGTTGAACGATCATGAGGAGGTTTTCCCTACATGGAATTGTTTGAGCCGATTCTTCATTTCTTTGAGCAGCGCTGGGTCCACAACATCATCTGGGCGGGCATCTTGGTAATAGGTACCGCCATCGCCACCAAGGTCGTATCCAAGACCCTGCGCCACCTGCTCAACCGCGACGACAACCCGCTTCCGGCATCGAGTATCTTCATCAACATTGCGCGCGCCGTCATCTGGATGATCGGCGGCAGCTTTATCCTCGACAACTGCTTTGGCATTAACGCAAACGCCCTCGTCGCCGCTCTTGGCGTCGGCGGCATCGCCATCTCGCTCGGCTTTCAGGACACGCTCTCAAACCTTATCGGCGGCATGCAGGTAACCTTTATGGGCATCATCAAGCCCGGCGACAATATCGAAGTCGGTGGCGTGTCGGGCGTGGTCCAGGACATCACCTGGCGTCATACGACCATCGAGGACGCCTGCGGGCAGACCATCATCGTCCCCAACTCAAATATCTCCAAGAACACGCTCGTACATCTCATGCCCTTTGGGCGTGTGGCTGTGCCCGTTGCCGTAAAGGACACATCCAAGTGGGCCTCGCTCGACGCACTGGCGGACGAGCTGACCAGCGCCACCAAGGCCGCCGTGCTTCCCATCTCGGGCTTTGACAAGGAGCCCTACGTGCTCTTTAGCGAGATCGGCGACTTTGGCATTAAGGGCAAGATCATCTTTATCGTCAGCGACGACAGCACCACTTTCACGGCGACCGACGCCTGCATTCGCGCCATCGCCCCCATCATCGCCTAAACCACCACAAAGGGGACAGTGAACTGCCTCCCATTTCTTGGACATCGGGAAATGGGAGGTTTGGAGTGGGAAGGATAAACTGGACTTTCTTTTAAGGATCCTCAAGCGTATTGCC
>CBCTZJ010000068.1:0-2681 GCA_965151385.1 uncultured Collinsella sp.
CGCTCGCATTTCCTGCGGGTTTGTAAAAAACGCCCTTATGATATAAAAAAAGAAACATATAACAGCCCAGATGGAGAGGGTCGCTATGTTATCCTTCTCAAACGGGTGAAATCTTGGGTTTTGGGTTGCAGTTCCAAGGTGGACAAACGTTTTTCCCTGCACCAACATGTGGTGAAGAACGGAAGAAGCCGGTAGTGCAAGCCGAAAATTCAAGAATTCAATAAGCAGCGGTGTGAGAGAGCGCCGCATTACACGTAACTAGGAGCGTGGTTACACAATGCAGGAGGCATGGGAAGGCTTCAAGGAAGGCATTTGGACGGGAGAGGTTGACGTCCGAGACTTCATCCAGAAGAACTACACCCCTTACGAGGGCGACGAGTCGTTCCTCGTAGGTCCGACCGAGCGTACCAAGGAGCTGTGGGGCGAGGTTCTCGACCTGCTGCTTAAGGAGCGCGAGCAGGGTGGTGTCCTCGATATGGACACCAAGACCGTCACGGGTATCGTGAGCCACCCCGCTGGCTACATCGATAACGCCCACCGCGAGAAGGAGACCATCGTCGGCCTCCAGACCGACAAGCCGCTCAAGCGCGCTCTGCACGTCAACGGCGGTATCCGCATCGCTTGCCAGGCCGCCAGCCAGCACGGCTACAAGGTCGACGAGAACGTTGTCGAGCGCTACACCTTCGAGCGCAAGACCCACAACGCCGGCGTCTTCGATGTTTACACCCCCGAGATGCGTGCTTGCCGCTCGGCTCACATCATCACCGGTCTGCCCGATGGCTATGGCCGCGGCCGCATCATCGGCGACTACCGTCGTGTCGCCCTGTACGGTGTCGACTACCTGATTAAGGACAAGGAGGCCCAGAAGGCTTCCACCCCGACGGTCATGACCGCCGACAACATCCGCGATCGTGAGGAGCTGCAGGAGCAGATCCGCGCCCTCGGCGAGCTCAAGATGATGGCCGAGACCTATGGTTTCGACATTTCCAACCCTGCTACCAACACGCAGGAGGCCATCCAGTGGATGTACTTCGCCTACCTTGCTGCCGTCAAGGAGCAGAACGGCGCCGCTATGTCCATCGGCCGTACCTCTACGTTCATCGACATCTATGCTGAGCGCGACCTTGCCAACGGTACCTTCACCGAGGAGCAGATCCAGGAGTTCGTGGATCACTTCATCATGAAGCTCCGCATGGTCAAGTTCGCCCGTACTCCCGAGTACCAGGCCCTGTTCACCGGCGACCCGCAGTGGGTCACCGAGTCCATCGGCGGCATGGGTGTTGACGGCCGTACGCTCGTTACCAAGATGAGCTACCGCTACCTGCACACGCTCGAGAACATGGGTACCAGCCCCGAGCCCAACATGACCGTTCTGTGGTCGACCCGTCTGCCCGAGAACTTCAAGAAGTTCTGCGCCAAGACTTCCGTCGCCAGCTCCTCGATCCAGTACGAGAACGACGACCTCATGCGCGTCTATCACGGCGACGACTACGGCATTGCCTGCTGCGTGTCCTCCATGCGCATCGGCAAGGAGATGCAGTTCTTCGGCGCCCGCGCCAACCTTGCCAAGTGCCTGCTCTACGCACTCAACGGCGGTGTTGACGAGGTCTCCAAGAAGCAGGTCGGCCCCAAGTATCGCGCCGTCGAGGGCGATACGCTCGATTACGACGACGTTGTGGCCAAGTACAACGACATGATGAAGTGGCTCGCTGGCGTGTACGTCAACTCGCTGAACATCATTCACTACATGCACGACAAGTATTGCTACGAGCGCATCCAGATGGCTCTGCACGACAAGCACGTGCACCGCTGGTTCGCTACGGGCATCGCTGGCCTTTCCGTCGTGGCTGACTCCCTGTCCGCCATCAAGTACGCCAAGGTTCACCCCGTCCGTGACGAGAACGGCATCATCGTCGACTTCGAGACCGAGGGCGAGTTCCCCAAGTACGGTAACGACGACGACCGCGTCGACCAGATTGCTCACGACGTTGTGCACCAGTTCATGGAGTACATCCGCATGAACGACACCTACCGCAACTCCGTGCCCACGACCTCGGTTCTGACCATTACCTCCAACGTCGTGTACGGTAAGAAGACCGGCTCCACGCCCGACGGCCGCAAGGCTGGCCAGCCGTTCGCCCCGGGTGCTAACCCCATGCACAAGCGCGATAGCCACGGCGCCATCGCTTCGCTGTCTTCGGTTTCCAAGCTCCCGTTCCGCGATGCTCAGGACGGCATCTCCAACACCTTCTCCATCATCCCGAGTGCGCTCGGCAAGGAGGACCAGGTGTTCTTTGGCGATATCGACCTTGATCAGCTGGGCGAGTAACTATTGTTAGTGCTATACTAACAATAACGATTACTGATTAGTGCGCCGGTTTCGGCCGGCGCCTATTAATCGAAGGAGACACATTATGAAGGTTTCTGAAGTTTCCGAGACTCAGGCCGATAACCTGGTCCACATGCTCGACGCTTACGCCGAGAAGGGTGGCCACCACCTGAACATCAACGTCTTCAACCGTGAGACGCTGCTCGACGCTCAGGCTCACCCCGAGAAGTACCCGCAGCTGACCATCCGCGTTTCCGGCTATGCCGTGAACTTCCACACGCTCACCAAGGAGCAGCAGGACGAGGTCATTGCGCGTACCTTCCACGACAAGTTCTAAAGGGACTCAACTCCC
>CBCTZJ010000069.1:0-2284 GCA_965151385.1 uncultured Collinsella sp.
TGGCCGCCGCCCGAGGGGAGGAGTAGCCCATGCTTACCAAACGCGTGATTCCCTGCTTGGACGTCAAGGACGGCCGCGTGGTCAAGGGCGTCAACTTTGTGAGCCTGCGCGATGCGGGCGACCCGGTGGAGCTAGCCCGCGCCTACGACCGCGAGGGTGCGGACGAGGTTGTCTTCCTGGACATTACCGCCACGAGCGACAACCGCGCGACGACCATCGAGATGGCGGCGCATGCGGCCGAGGAGCTCGCTATTCCCTATACCGTGGGCGGCGGCTTTCGCGACCTGGCGGGCATGCGCACCATGGTTGCAGCCGGTGCTGACAAGGTGTCGCTCAACTCTGCCGCCGTGCGCGACCCGTCGCTGATTGGCCAGGCTGCCGCGGCGTTTGGCAGCCAGGCCGTGGTCGTGGCGATCGATGCCAAGCGCGTGGGGCTGCCCGGGGAGCCGGGCGCCGATAAGTGGGAGGTCTTTACGGCGGGCGGCCGCAACGCCACGGGTATCGACGCGGTGGCGTGGGCCGAGGAAGCGGCTCGTCGCGGCGCCGGCGAGATCTTGCTGACCAGTATGGATCGCGACGGCACCAAGGCCGGCTTTGACCTGGCACTCACCCGTGCCGTGGCGCGCGCGGTGCCGATTCCCGTTATTGCGAGCGGCGGCGTGGGTGCGCTCGAGCATTTTGCCGAGGGCGTGATCGAGGGCGAGGCCGATGCCGTGCTGGCGGCGAGCGTCTTTCACTTTGGAACCTTCAGCATTCGCCAGGTGAAGGAGTATATGGCCAGTCAAGGCATCCCCGTGAGATTGGATTTTTAAATGGAGCAAGTGACAACTGCGTCCGAGCTCAAATACGACGCCAAAGGATTGATTCCTTGTGTGGTTCAGCAGTACGACACCGGCGAGGTGCTTATGGTTGCTTGGATGAACGAGGAATCGGTGGGGCTGACGCTCAAGACCGGTACCACGTGGTTTTGGAGCCGCAGCCGCCAGGAGCTCTGGAACAAGGGTGCGACGAGCGGCAACATGCAGGAGGTCAAGGAGCTTTGGGCCGACTGCGATAGCGATACGCTGCTGGTCAAGGTCGACTCGCCGGGTCCGGCCTGCCATACCGGCAACCGTACCTGCTTCTTTAAGAAACTCGCGTAGGGCGGGCGCTCGATTAGACGCTCGGCCACCAGAAAGGATTGAACTATGGGTGTGCGCACCGCAAACGTTCAGGATGGAAATATCGGTGAGACGCTGACGGGGCTCGCCGAGGTGATTCACGGCCGTCGCGACGCATCGCCGCAGGAGAGCTATACCGCGCGTCTGTTGACCGACGTCGAGGACGAGCTGCTCAAGAAGCTTGCCGAGGAGGCAAGCGAGGTGATCATGGCCTGCAAGGATAACGATCACGATCACATTCGCTACGAGGCTGGCGATCTGGTCTACCACCTGCTCGTGACGCTCGAGCGCTACGGTATCACCCTCGACGAGCTAGCCGGCGAACTCAACGCTCGCCGCCACTAGTCTTAGGCGAGGGGCGTGGGTTCCCATTCGCCGGTGGCATGGGGGATGTCGAAGGTTCGATAGCCGCAGTCGTAGGCGTGGGCCTGAGCCTCACGGATGTTCCAGCAAATTTCGCAGGCGCGGTGTGCGTCAGAGCCAAAAGTGATCGGCACCTCGGCGTGGGCGAAGCAACGCAACAACCCGGTCGTGGGATAGTAGTCGTCGAGTCCCTTGCGCGGCGCAGCGGTCGAGACCTCAACGCGGCGGCCCGCGTCGTGTGCACACTCTGCCATCTGCCCCCAGAACGGCGCGGGGTCAAAGTCGGGCGCAAAGCCCTCTTTCGAAAAGCGCATGACCAGGTCGGGGTGAGCCATTACATCAAAGTTGAGCGGGCTCTCGCAGGCGCGGCACCAGTCGTCGACGTAGCGCTCCCACACGCCGCGTACCCCCAGGTTTTCCCAAACGTGCAGGTTGGTGTCGTCGTCGATCCAACCGCAAAGGGAATCGGGTGTATCGGGACGAGCGATGTTTTCTGTTCCCGCCGTACCCGCGGCACCGGCCATGATATCGCCTGGGTTTCCAATCCAATGCACACTGCCCAGGCGTACGACGGCGCCTTGGGACCAGCGCTCAACCAAAGGCTTGCAGCCCTCGTACCAATCGCATTCGAAACCGTAGATAAAGCTGAGCTCCGGCGCAATCTGCGCGGTAAGGTTGCGAGCATCCTCAAAAGCCAGACGATGTACCGGCAGGTCGCCCTCAGTAACCTGCACTTCGCAGTTGGCGTCCATGCTGGCGGG
>CBCTZJ010000070.1:0-2228 GCA_965151385.1 uncultured Collinsella sp.
TGTACCATATAGACGTATATGTGTACATATGAAAGGGGCCCCGTGGCCAAGACGGTATATTCCGATAACCAAAATAATGTCGATGCCCTGGCTGAGCGTCTAAGCAGCCAGACGTCGCTTTCTGCCGAGCGCGCCAAGCTGGTTGCCTACGACCTGCTCTGCCGCAAGGCGCTTAAAATCAAGTCGAGCGCGCTGGCACAGATTTTCCGCTCCGTCGATAAGGAATGCGACACCAAGGCGATGCGCGACGAACTCATCGCGGCAAAAATCGTTACCAAGATCGAGGGCAGCGGCATTAACGGACGTCCGGCGTTCTATACCATTCATGCCGAGATAAGTGATGCCCAGGAGCAGCTTGCCGAGGTTGCCGAAGAGGCCGTCGAGGACGTTGTCGAGGTGCCCGCTTCGGTGGAAACGGCCCCGCGCGAGCATATCGATACCGACGAGCTGCTCGATGAGAGCGTCGTTCGCGCCTTTACGGCTAAGGCCGGTCGCGGCGGTTTTGGCGGGGGCGGCAAGCGCGATGCTCAGCGCCGTGCCCAGCAGGAGCGCTTCCGTCGCGCCGTTGCTCAAAGGGATGAGCTCGATACCGAGGCTGTCGAGACCAAGGTTGCTGCCGAGTCGCAGAAGCCCGCGCAGGAGCAAAAGCCCGTGGAGGCCCAAGAGCCCAAGCGTCGTCGCGGTGCTCACTTTAAGGCTGCGCAGCAGGATGTCGCGCATGAGGTTGAAGAGCCTCCCGAGGTTGCAGACGATGTTGAGGAGTCTGCCAAGAGGGCTCCGGGTTCGTGTCGTCCCGGCCGCGGTTTTGCGGGACGCGCGTATCCCGTAAAGCGTCAGGAGAAGGGCGAGCCGGCTTCGACCGCTCAGGCCGATAAGGCCGAACAAACTGAGAAAACCGTTGAGCCGGTGGCTTGCGAGCAGCAACCTTCCGAGTCGCAGCCTGCGGCCGACGCCGAGGTCAAAGCTCAGCAGTCCGCTGATAAGCAGGCAGGGGAGAGCGCTTCGAGCAAGCCTCGCCGTCGTCGTCACCGTGGCGGTCGTGGCTCGAATGCCGAGGCCGCGGCCGAGAAGGCGGCGACGCAAAGCAAGGATGCGAAGGTTGAGGCCCCGGTGGAGCAACCCAAGCGCCAGCCGGCGAAGGGGGACAAGCCCGAACGTTCGCAAAAGAGCTCGTCCGCGCCAAAGCAAGAGCGCAAAGCTCAGGCAGATTCCAAGCGCAAATCCCAGGCGCAGCCCAAACCGACTGCAAACGATGCGGCCGCCCAGCAGCCTGAGCCGCCCGCTCATGGCGAGGTTTCGGCGTTTGCTCTGGCCCGTGTCCTGGGCAGGCAGCTGCTCAAGGTCGTTCCCACGCCTACGGCGCTCTCCAAGATTAAGGAGCAGCAGACTCAAATCGTTAAGGTCGAGGGCAAGGACGGCAATAAGGCTCCGCAGCGCACTCAGCACAACGAGATGTCCAACCGCAAGATTGCCGAGGAGATTGCGATCATCCAGGCTTGGATAGAGCAGAATCGCGGCGCCGACACGCCGGTCGCTTCGCGTCGCCAGCGCGCCTACCAGATTTTTAACGATGAGAAGGCCTTTGACGGCAAGCATGGCGAGCGTCTGATTCGGCGTATGACCGAAAAGGGCATTAGCATGCAGGCAATCAAGGTTGCTCCCAACCGTCCTGTGCACTTTACGGGCTTCTTTACGCTGGGCGCCGACAAGCCGTTCATTATGGTCGAGAACCTGGACACCTATGACGAGATCGTCAAGCTCCTGCGCGGCCGCAAGCACGCTAAGCTTTTTGGCACCAAGGTGGGTGGCGTGATCTTTGGCGGTGGCTGCAAGGCGAGCGTTTCGCACGCACTGGATGATTATCTGGCCGAGATCGGCTATCGCTTTAACTATGTCTACTACGTGGGCGATATCGACCGAGAGGGTGCGCGCATTGTCGAGCAGACCCGTAATGCCAATGTTGTTGAGATTCGCCTGCATGCCGGTATGTATCGCGCCATGCTCGCCGAGCACAAGCGCCGCGTGAAGTCCGGCGGTGAGTGCGAGCCCGCGGCTGCCAACCAGGGTGTACCGCAGAACCTGGCGGCGACGATCAAGGATCTGCCCATGGTCACGCGCGTACAGTTCCGCAACGTGCTGCGTGAGGGCGGACGCATTCCGCAGGAGATTCTGATGACCGCCGACTATCGGGATGGCGACTCGGGAAGCTTCGACCGCATGCTGAACAA
>CBCTZJ010000071.1:0-2196 GCA_965151385.1 uncultured Collinsella sp.
CGAGGTAGCCCTCCTGGTCGAAGTGCATGATCTCGATCTTCTCGGTCTCCTTCATTCCCGCTCCTTTCACGAGCAGTTTGAATTGTCGCACGGAATGAACGGGCTTGCCGCCCCGTCGCACCGCTTAACCTTGTGGACATCTTGGCCCCAAGCTCAACAATTCAAAGGTTCTTAATACCAGTGAACGATTACAGGTTAGCCGTTTTTAATACCGATTTTATGATTTCATCCTCCCCTCTCGGTAGACGGTCAGTTTTTGCCGCTCATCGGTCAAGCGACATATATCCGTAAAAACGAGCGCCCCCGCCATGCGCAGGGACGCTCTAGACGCTAATAGTTGTAGGTATATCCGCCGGCGTCGCCGCTGGTAAAAGACTTGGCATGCTCGATTGCCTGCCCACTCGAGTCATAGGTCAGGCCTTCCAGCACGAGCGCCAGATCGCCCGGCTCAAGATTGAGCAAACTCGCATCGCGTGCGCCCAGCGCCTCGATATCGAGTTTCTCTACCGACTGATCTGGCTTGCGTCCCAACATATCGTAGGTCTCGAACAGGCTGAAGACCGAAATGTCCACGTCTTCGATGCCCGGAAACAGCAGGCACGGAATCAGTGTCATCTCGATCGATACGGGCTCACCATTGATGCAGTTGAGGCGGCGCACCGAGTAAAGCAGATCGTCCTCGGCGATGCCAAACAAGTCGGCATAATACGGGCCGGCGTAGCGTTTGGAGCGCGCCAGGATGCGCACCGACGGCGTCGCGCCCGATGCCAAAACCGACTGGCGGAAGCCGCCCTTGCGTTCGTGCTCGTCAAACCACTTGTGTCCCACAAAGGCGCCTTTGCCCTGCACGCGACGAATCTGGCCACTTTTGACCAACTCGTCCATGGCGCTTCGGATTGTCAGGCGTGTCGTGCCAAACTCCTCGGCCAGCTCGTTTTCGGACGGAATCATCGAGCCCGTCGGGTAGTCGCCGCGCTCGATTCGCTCCGCAATGCAGCGGCGAATTTGTTTGTAAACCGGCAAGTCTTCTACTGCATCAGCCATTCGACACCCACCTTCGTCGCAACGCCGTCTGCCTCGCCGTTATCGGCAAAACGATACTTGGTCGGCAGAATCACGGACTTGCAATACTCGACAAAGCCATCGGTCTCGTCGCGCTCGTGCGAAGCCTTGTAAAACACCGGCGTGCCCTCCTGAGCATTCAGCAACTTGGCCTCGTCGGCGTTCAAACGGCTGATGGAAATATGCTCCTTGCCGTGCGTCACATGGACATTCCCCTCCTTGAGCAAAACGTCGTAGAGGCTTTCCTGCTCAAAATCGTGATCGGGAAGCGAGGGGCACAAAGACAGATTGACGTAAGCCGTCTCGATCGATGCCGGGGAACCGTTGACCACACGCACGCGCCGAATGCAGAAGAGCGGCATGCCCAGGTCGATCTGGGCTTTTTGGGCAAGATCGATATCGGCATACACGACCTTGGACCAAACCAGGCGCGCGGTCGACTTTGAGCCAACCCTCTCCACCGCCTGCGTATAGTTCCATGTTTCCTGAAAGATGTTCAGCGGTTTGGGAGGACACACATAGGTGCCCGAACCGCGGCGGCTTTCCAAAGTTCCGCACGAAATAAGGCGCGTGATCGCAGCACGCAACGCCGTGCGCGACACGCCCAACTCTTCACAGAGCACACGCTCGGCGGGCAGCCGGTCGCCACTCTGCAGGTCATAATGTTTGATATACCAAAGAATGCCCTCAAAGGCGCGGTCTTTGGGCGGAATCGCATATGGTTCACTCGACATGGGCAAGACTCCTCAACTGCTTGATGCTGCAGGAATCATTGCTCCGGACGCCTCATGGCGTCGAAGGCTTCTTTGATCTGCTCCGCAACGTTCCGATACGACCGATATAGGCCGGAGTCTCGCTTGACTTCGCCCGCGGTCACCGGAATCTCAAGCTTCGAAATCTCATCCTTGCCGGTTTGCACGACAACGATGACACCCATACCAAGGCACATATTACGCTTGGCAGCGTTGTTTTTGGTAGCCTGAGCTGGATTAATCAAAATCTGCTGAGCCAGTTCGCGTTTGCTGAGCTCCGGCACATCCTCGGGATTTCCGGTCTCGGCAATCTCGCACTGCAGCACATCCGCATAGTCAAAAATCTTCGGCTCGCCGCCGCGCTGATGCACGGCCCACTTGC
>CBCTZJ010000072.1:0-2047 GCA_965151385.1 uncultured Collinsella sp.
CTGTCCCCTTTGTGGTGGTTTTTATGTTGATGAGTTAACAAATAGGGCGTGCGGGGCTTGCGGTCGCTGGGTACGGCTAAGATGTTTACCCGTTAGCATTATGCAAGCGAAAGGCGGTCGTCTCCCATGCAACAGAGCGACGAGACACGTTTCGAGGACTTTGTCGGACTGATCAGCGGACTCTACAAGGAGATTCAGCGCATTAAGACATCTGAGGGCGCAAGGCTGGGTCTTAAGGGCTCCGACATCATGTGCCTGTACTATCTTGAGCGCAGCAAGGACGGCCTGACTGGCGCCGACCTCGCCCGCATGGCTGGCGTGACCCGCGCTGCCGTCTCGCGCACGCTGGCGCATCTGGAGGAGGGCGGCTACGTCGAAGTCGACGATTCGGGCGATGCCGCCGTTAAGTATCGCGCCCCGGTTCGCCTGACCACGTTGGGCGGCGAGAGCATGAACGAGGCCGATTGCATTATTCGTGAAGTGCTCGACACCACCGGCAAGGCCATGGGCGTGGAGCAGCGTGAGCAGATGTATGCGTCGCTGCGTACGATTCTCAACACCTTGCGCGAGCTGTAGGGCCGCCTAGGCATTTGCTTCCCATTAACAACTGCATCGTCCCGTTTGAGCGCGTATACCGTGCCGGGGCATTGCTGTCAAAATTCCCTGCGCGGGACCTGCGCAAGAAAGGATTCGCTATGTCCGTCCGCATTATTACCGATTCCGCAAGCGATATGTCGCCGGCCGAGCACCCGGCACTGGACGTTTTGCCGCTGTCCGTCACCTTTGGCACCGATGTGTACATGGATGGCGTCGACATCGATCACCAGCGCTTTTACGAGATGCTCGTGGAGCGCGATGAGCTGCCCAAGACCGGCCAGGTCAACCCGTACGCGTTCTCGCAGGCTATCGCCGAGATTCGCGAAGCCGGCGATGAGGCTGTGATTATTACCGTGGGCGCTAAGCTATCAGGCACCAATCAGAGTGCCCGTACTGCACTTGCCGAGGCGCCGGGCGGCGACGTGTACGTGGTGGATAGCAATAACGTCACCCTGGGTGAGCGCGTCCTGGTCGAGTATGCGCTGCGCTTGGTGGACGAGGGCCGTAGTGCGGCCCAGATCGCGGCGGCGGTCGAGGCTGTGCGCGACCGCGTGGTGGTTATCGGCCTGCTTGAGACGCTGGAGTACTTGGTGCGCGGCGGCCGTCTGTCTGCTGCGGCCGGCGCCGTGGGTACGCTGCTCAACGTAAAGCCCGTGGTAGCTGCCGAGGACGGTCTGATTGTGCAGCTGGGAAAGGCGCGCGGTTCCAAGAACGGCCGCAACCTGCTGAACCAAAAGGTCGAAAAGGCGGGCGGCATCGACTTTTCCATGCCGCTGGCGCTCGGCTATACGGGCCTTTCGGATGCGGTGCTCAAGAAGTATATCGAGGACAGCGCGGCACTGTGGGCTGGCCACACCGAGGGCGAGCTGCCCGTTCACACCATCGGTGCCACCATCGGTACCCACGTAGGCCCCGGTGCCGTAGCCGTAGCCTTCTTCCAGCCCGCCAACTAACCAACCTGCCAACAAATGATCCCTTGGGGACGGAGGAAAACGGATCATCGACCGCACGGAGGCCGCGAATGATCCGTTTTCCTCCGTCCCCAAGGGATCATTTCTTTATGCTGTTAATGCGGAGAAGGGAGCGAGCGATGGCGTCTGAGGGCTTTTTTGAACGGGTGTACGAGGTGATCGAGCAGATCCCCGAGGGGATGGTCGCCACGTACGGTCAGGTGGCGCTGCTCGCCGGTCGCGCGCGAAGTGCACGCTATGTGGGGTATGCGCTGCATAGCAACCCACGCCCTGGTCAAATTCCCTGTCATCGCGTGGTGTTTGCCGACGGCCGTATCTGTGAGGGCTTTGCCTTTGGCGGTCCCGATGCTCAGCGCGAGCTCTTAATGGGGGAGGGCGTGGCGTTTATCGATCCCATGCACGTCGACTTGGCCGCCTGTCGCTGGCCAGCTGGACTCTAACAGTTCTGCCGTGGCCAAAACCACCACAAAGGTGCCTGT
>CBCTZJ010000073.1:0-1939 GCA_965151385.1 uncultured Collinsella sp.
GAGGCCGCCTATCTGGTTTGGTTTTCGAAGACCGCCACGCTCGATCAGAAATGCGAAGCTTGGCAGGAGATCGCCCGAACCATGCCCAATTGCTCGCTGGAGGCAACCCATGCCGGTCTTGGAAGGCCGGCCATCCCCGATTTCCATGCTTTTTTGTGCTGGACAATCGATTACAACAAGCGGTGCGTCGATGCGTTTGCGAGTGGGACGGGCTACGTTTATCAGTATGAAGAGGAGATTGTGCCCGACGGGCAACTTTGTGGGGCCTTCGGCGCGCCATTCAGCTGTTATGAGAAATGTGCCGAGGCGTTGCGCGGTGATGATGAGCTGGCGAGCCGTCCAGAGGCACGCGTACGCATCACCCGGTGTCCGCTCGATGCCGACGAAGAACATCACCGGGAAGATTGGCTCATGGTGAACGGTAAAGGCGAGGCCCTTTCCGTCTATTGCCCTTCCGCCGGCCCCGTTGAGAACGATTGGGAGATCGCGTTCGAGTTCATCTGGGTCGATATCCCCACGCCGTTCCACACCGGCGATATCGTCTGGACGCCGCAAGGCAGTGCCCGCGAGCCGTTCACGCTGTTCGATCTGCCCACGTGGGACCGGACAAAGCTTGAGGCAGAGCTTCGGCAGGCAGACCGTTCTGACGAATGGCTTGATCATGCGCAGCAGCGCCTCGAGCACTATCGCCATGCAGGGGATATCAGCAACATGTGTGCCACTGGCTGCTCGATTACCTACAACGAGACGTTTCCCCTCTACATCGGCGAGCCAGACCCGCTTTACCTGAATCTTGAGTACTATCGCAAACCACTCGAAGACGAGCAGCGAATTTTAATCGCAGCCCAGGCGTACCTGCGCGGCGACCTGTATATCGACTCACTCATCGCGTTTATCGACACCATAAGGATGGAGTCCAAGGCAAAGCGCAACCTGGAAGAGCTACGTCTGGATCAGGCGCCGCTCAAGGAGAAGTACCCGCAGCTATTTGAATAAAGGCCGCCATGTCCGAATCCACAAGAAGTCGCACCAACAACTCGGAGACTATCGTGCACGAAGAGATAATCAACCTGATCGAATCTCCGGAGCTGCGAGAGCATTTGCTGCATAATCCGCAGCTCCTGAGCGGCGACCATTACATGCAGATTGTCGGCGGAGCACCGGTTGAAATTACCCGCAAACGAGAGCTACTCGGCAGACTGGTTGCTGGCGGGTGCAACTTGTCAGACGACACCCCTTACTGGCACTATCGGCAGATTTGCATCGACTACATCGATGACTGTCTAGACGCGCTAAAGGCCGTCGACGGGAACAGGAAGGTGCTGCTTATTAGCGAAATTAGCTTTATCGACAGCGAAGTTGGATCTGCGATCACGCATGGCCCCTTCCCCGTGGCATCGTGGGCGGACGCTCTGGCGGCAATGAAGGCATATGCAGAAAAGTGGAGCGGGATGACAGACCTGCCGGCCTCGTATTGGATGATTGAGCTGTTCAACCTTGCCAACGACCCAGGCTGTTCGTATCCCTACGATGGCTTTTTGCAGCCGGACTACACCTACTACGCCAATGCCGCCGGAGAAATCCAGTACATCTGCAGGGAAGAAGAGGGCGAATGTGGTGAGGCGCTCGACTGCATTGTGGGCGGAATCTTTAGCCCGTGGTTCAAGGGGGCATATGTCGACCTGCCCACGCCGTACAGAAAGGGCGACATTCTTGAGATCGACTGCCGACCATGGGCGCCAGGACCTTGTTATTGCCTGGTAACAAACTCGAAATTGGACTGTCTGTATCCCGATAGCAATGAGCAGCTCAGATGCGGCTCTATCCCCTACGGCAGTTGCTTTGCCGGATGGGCGCATACGAATCTAATGCTGTCGCCCGTGTTGATCGCGTCGGAAATGTTGGTGTAAGCGCGCCGACGGCTGACCGCCAAACGCAA
>CBCTZJ010000074.1:0-1931 GCA_965151385.1 uncultured Collinsella sp.
AGAATGCCGCGCCGGCGTTTTTGGCGGTCGTGGTTGGAAAGGGGAGCATTGCCTACACACGCGACGACGGCGTGGCGGTGATCCCCATGGCGGCACTTGGGGCGTAGTGGTTTTGCGGGGCGTCGGGCTTCCTTTACCGAAAATCCATTTGGTAAACCAGATGCTCGCGGATAGAATAAAGTTGACGGCAGCCCAAGTGGTGAAGAGCTGGGCAGCGCCGTTGCTTGGTCAAGAGGTCAATGCCTTAATGGCAGCGACTTGTTATGCTTCGAATGCTGCTTGAGTGCCTCGGAAAGTTCGATAAGCGCCGTGAAGAGCGAGACCAAAGCAACCAAGAGCTCTACGAGCTCTGATGGACCCGGGATGACCTCTGATTCAAGTCACCGGGCCTCAATCTTTTTCATGCATTTGAATAGAGTGGGCGACTCTCTTGGGGCCGTCTGCATGGCGTGTGCTTGACGCATGGTATTGCGCCCCGCTTTCATGTCCGCACGGGCGCCTATCCTTACGGCAATGTAGCCGCCTATGTAGCAAGCGGCAGGCAACGGAGAAAGGCCCTAACCGTGTCAGCTGAAAAGACGCCGTGTATCTCGGCTATCGATACGACGAACTTTGCGCGCCAGATTGTGCTGGACTTTGAGTTTGCGCCGGTGCCAAAGCAACGCCAGCGCCGTGGGCTGCGCAATGAGATCATCGAGGTCGGCGCCGTCAAGCTCGATTACCACGGCAACGTTATGGGCGAGTTCTCGCAGTTTGTGCAGACGGAATTTACCGAAGGCGTTGCGTATCCCGTCCGCGAGCTCACAGGGATATCGGCTGTGGACACCGCGATGGCCGATCCGCTCTGCATGGTGATCAAAAGGCTCAGCGACTGGATCGGTCGCTACTCCGCCCAGGTGGTTTGCTGGAGTGGGGCGGATCGTCGACAGCTTTTGACCGAGTGCCAGGCAAAGCACATCGACCTTTCCGCATTTCCTACGGACTGGGCCGACCTGCAGGCGTTTTACACCTCGATCATGGACGTTGGCAGCCACGGGCGCGTCTCTTTGAGTGACGCGGCGACGTGGTTTGGCATCGAGTTCGACGAGTCGACGGGCCACGCTCACAGTGCCCTAGCCGATGCGCGCGTGACCGCCAAGCTGCTCAAGCAGATGATGGACGGGGACTATCACGTGAGTCCGCACGCCCAGGAGATCCGCCAGCGGTGGGGGATGGGCGAGCGAGCCCAGACGCGCCTTACCAGTAAGTGCCCCGAGCTGGGCGACCTTCTGTTGAAGCTGAAGGCGGAGGGGAGGTAGGCCTTTTGAGAACGCCATTCGGTTTGGCATGGCGGGACTGTAAGCGCGACTTCGCCCTGCTGTTTGAATCGAAGCGTCAACCAGTATGGCGAGCTGTCTGGTCTGTCTGCCTACGCCCCCGCAATCTCACGCGAAGCACTCAGCAGCTCGTACTCCCTCTGGCTCCACTGGTGCAGTCTCGTCGCGTTGACGGCATCACGACACAAGTCCAAAAACACCTCGGCTCCCTCGCAGAAGCACTCGCGGGCAAAGGCGCCGGATCCGTCCGCAACGCACTTGCCGTCGGCAAAGAGCTTCCAGCTGGACGGCTCGCGCGAGTCGTCTCCGAGCAGCTTGATCTGCAGTACGTGCGGGTTGCCAGCAGCACAGAGCTCTTCCTCGAGCTTCTGTACCGTAAAGCGCATCTGGTGGGAGAGGCTGCTCTTGACCATGGTCGAGGCGTAGCCATTTGGCTTATCCAGAAGATGCATGTGATTCGGTTTGACGACCAGATTGTGGAAGTTGCGCTCGCTGCGCACGGAGAAATTGTCCATACGGACTCCTTTCATCGATGTTGGCAGGGCCACCGTGCCTCTTGGCCGGTTGGCGTCGGGATCGTGGAGCCAACTCTCTACCCCGACTCTGGATAAAACG
>CBCTZJ010000075.1:0-1865 GCA_965151385.1 uncultured Collinsella sp.
ACCATGGTCGTGGGCATCATCGGCGCGTTCTTCGGCGTGCTGGCGTAAGGGCCCGACCTATTATCTGCCCCCAAGGGAAACGGCGACCCGTTGTGGTCGCCGTTTTTTATTACCGAAAGCTAGTTGGAGGTGCTTCGTGATTCGATCTGACAATCCACCCGATAATGGCGTGAGCGGGGCGATGTATCTATTTGGCACGGCGCTCTTGTGGAGTTTTATCGGCATCCTCGTTCGCGCCAATTCGCAGTCAGCTCTTTTGATTGGTGCCGTTACGGCAATATTTATGGCGCTCTTTATCCTGCTCGTTGGCAGGCCCGTCCTCCGCGTCAGCCGTCTTATTGTCCTTGTGGCCGTCTGCAACTTCGTGACGGGCACCACGTTTAACTTTGCCAACCAGCTCACGACGGTCGGCAACGCGATCGTTCTGCAGTACACCTCGATGATTTTCGTTATCGTGTATCAATCGCTCGCAACTCGCACGTTGCCCTCGCCTGCGAAGATTGCCTCCGTGGTGGTTGCTTTTACGGGTATGGGACTTTTCTTTTTAGGTGATTTGAGCGCCGAGGGCATGCTCGGCAACCTGCTTGCCGTCATTTCGGGAGCCACCTTTGGGCTGTGTTTCTTTTTGAACTCTCGCCCCGATGCGTCGCCCATGGTGTCCTCGCTCATCTCCTGCGGTATCTCGATGCTGCCGATCGTCTATTTTGCCGGCGCCCTAGACTCCGTGAGGCCATTTGAGTGGGGGCTCATGCTGGTGCATGGCCTTTTTTGCAGTGGCCTTGCGAGCGTGCTGTATGCCAAGGGGATCGCGCGAACCAACGCGTTTGCGGCCAACTTGGTTTGCATGAGCGAGGTCGTGCTCGCTCCCTGCTGGTCGGCGCTCTTCTTTGGCGAGGTCTTTAGCTGGAACGAGTTCTTGGGCGCGGCGATGATCGTTTTGGTGATTGTGGCCAACTTGGCATCCGATGCTTTTGGCGACGGCTTTCTGGTGGCGCTTGTCCGCCATCGAAACAAAGAGCGTGCCTAATGGGATGCGCCTGCCGTTTACGGTAAAAAATACCCCGCTGAGCGACTGGTATTAAATAAGGCGAACCTGCATACCTATAATTGGTATCAAATCATTTGTGCCTGGCATGGGTGTTAGCAGCACACCAGGTACGCTTCGAGCCGTGGAATCGAACTCCCGGAATTGATATCAACAACGCGCGCGACGGGAGTGACGACGGTTCGAGATTCCTTATTGGGAGGAATTATGCTTGTCCAAGCAATCCTCGTCGGCTTAGTCGGAGCGTTTGGATGCCTCGACTACCAGCTCGGCACCCTCTACGCGTTCCGCCCCATCGTCCTGTGCCCGCTCGTGGGCCTGGTGCTGGGGGACCTGCAGTCCGGCCTCGCGATCGGCGCCAGCCTGGAGCTGCTGTTCATGGGCTCGATCTCCATCGGCGCCTACGTGCCGCCTAACGAAACCGTCGGCGGCGTGCTCGCCTGCGCGTTTGCCATTCAGCTCGGTCAGGGTACCGAGACGGCCATCGCGCTCGCCATGCCCATCGCCGTCCTTGCGCTGACGATCGGCAACATTACCAATGCCTTGTTCCCTGTGTTTGTCGATATGGCAGACAAGTTCGCCCTCAAGGGAAACCTCAAAGGCATCTACGCCGTTCATTGGGGAATTGGAATCTGGGGCTGCGTCGAGTACTTCCTGCTGTGCGGCGGCGCCTTCTATTTGGGTTCCGACGCCATCCAGGGCCTGCTCGACTTCATCCCGCCCTTCATCATCGACGGTTGCGGCGTTGCCGCCAACATCCTGCCGGCCATGGGCTTCGCCATGCTCGGCCGCCTGGTGCTCACCAAGCAGCTCGTGCCCT